>NZ_VOZF01000009.1:0-102885 GCF_013419905.1 Acinetobacter sp. YH12046 | reverse complement strand
AATAATTCAAGTGAATTTGTTTGAAAGAAGAACTTTAAAAGCTTTATTTTCACCCGATAAAATACCCATAAAACAAGAGGAAGCTCATTTGAGCTTCCTCTTGTGAAAAATTGTGGGACAGCAATGGCCTTAGGGCCTCTTTTTTTTATTTAAGTTATGAGTTTACGTAAGTTGTAGGAATCTTGTGTAATCAGAACCTTATAAAATGTTGCGAAAACAATAAAATACCCACCAAAGCTCAACAATATCCTTTAATCCCTTCCATATAAACTACGCATCTGTTGAATGATCTAGGGACACATATCATGTTTACAGATGGAAGAATTAAAACCTATGATGCTGTACGTGGGACTGGGAGTATTGAACTAAAAAATAATGCACAGGAGCTTAATTTTCAGTTAGATCAACTACCTTCACCTGAAATCGCGCCTCAAGTCGGAGAACGACTTAAATTTAGAATAATTGAAGAGCAAAATACGATTCAGCTGGAGAATATGGTACGTCTGGATATCAAGCATCAGGAAGAGTTCGTTTCTGAAGTAGTTGTATTACCATCTCTAGCTTCTACTTCTGCAATAGTCAATCCGGCACGCAATACTATTTTCTTTAGTCCCACACTCTGGTTGATTCTGGTAACAGCGATTGGATTTATAATTTTTGGAGAAATTTAAGTTAGGTTCTCATTTATTAAGATATTTGTCTCATCCTTCAAATAAAAAAAGCATCTTACGGTGCTTTTTTATTTTTAGAATTAAAAACGCTTTTTGAATACAATAGTTAAAAATATCAAACAATAGAGTGAATTATGTTTTTAGAGGGGAAGATCAAGACCTATAACGAAGAACGAGGTTTTGGTTTTATTGAGATAGCGGGTGAGTCAAAAGATTTATTCTTCCATATTAAAGACTTTCCAAATAAGAATGTGCCACCAAAAGTTGGGGAAAGGTTAAAGTTTCTCAAAGTACAGGATGCAGGCAAGTTTAAAGCAGACAATATTGTGCGTTTGGATCTCAAAACGGAAACCCCTCGACATACGCCTCAGTCACGAGCATTAGAAAATAAGCCTCGTATTACTCAACGAAAACAATCTCAAGAGAAGAAAAGTAGCTTTAGCACTTACATTGGATTTCTGATTATGATTGGCTTAGCCTATGCGGTTTATAACAAATATCAGGATTGGCAAAGCAGCAGAATACAGCCAGTAGAAGTGCAACGTATAGTTGAAGAACCACAAGTACAGCAGAATTTTAGCTGTGATGGACGACAGCATTGTAGTCAAATGAGTTCATATGAAGAAGCTTTATACTTTTTAAGAAATTGTCCAAATACTAAAATGGATGGTGATGGCGATGGGATCCCATGTGAAAGCCAATTTGGACATCGGTAAATAAAAAAAAGCGCCAAAAGGCGCTTTTTTTTATTGAAAGTGAAATTTATGCTTCACAGAATTTCATAAAGGCTTTAAGACCTGGTCCTTGATATTTTTGGCGGTGTACCAGCATAAATAAAGGACGGGTGAGTGACCAGAATGGAGTATTCAGAATGACCAGTTGACCTTTTTCCTGCAAAGGTTCAATCGCCAGCTTGGAAATACAGGACATCCCTAAACCACCTGCCACAATCTTCAGAATCGCTTCATTATGACCTAGAGTCAGACGAATATTGGCATCAGGTACATCTTTTAAAATGGCATTATCAAAGACTTCACGAGTTCCTGAACCTTCTTCACGTAAAATCCATTCAACCGATTTAAAATCTTCAGCAGTGAGCGGACGGTTTAGCTGAGCTAGAGGATGATCCGGCGCACAGCATACTGCCAGTTCATCATCGCGCCAATGAATACATTGCAGTTGTGGTAAATGGCAAGAACCTTCAATCAGGGCCAAATCTAGCTGGAACTGATTTACGGCTTCGATCATTTGACGGGTATTGCCGACCTGCAGTTGCAAGTGAGCCTGTGGCTGGATTTTCAGGAAATCCGCCATCAGATCTGGCATCAGATAGTCGGAAATGGTCAGCGTCGCACCGAGACGAAGGTCAATGCTTTGCAGTTCACCTTTGGCTGCCTGCTCGAAAGCTTCACAGCGGCCAAGGATTTCAAGAGCTTGCGGGAGAAGAAAACGACCTAAGTCATTGAGCTGTAAACGCTTACCAAGACGGTCGAATAAAGGCGCGCCAAGACCATCTTCTAAATCTGCTAAAGCCATACTCGCCGCACTTTGGGTGAGTTTGACTGCATCACTGGCTTTGGTGACGGTGCCTTCTTGAGCAACTGCTACAAAAACAGCCAACTGGCGTAAAGTCATGCGCATGAATAGAGCCTTAACATTTAAAAAATATTAATAAATTATGCTGTCATGCTACCATGAGCATAGTCTTTGATGCCACGTTTGAATCATGTCTATTGAAAAATTTAGCTTAGAAAAGGTTTTATCTGTACACCGTTGGACCAATACGCTGTTTAGTTTCACCATGACCAGACCTGCGCATTTCAAGTTTACGGCAGGACAGTTTGCGCGTATTGGCTTGAAAGTGGGGGATGAACTGGTCGTTCGGGCATATTCAGTCGTGTCATCGCCTTTTGATGAAACGCTGGAATTTTTTTCGATTGTGGTTCCGGAAGGGAAATTTACTTCGAATTTACAACATCTTAAAGTAGGCGATGAACTCTACTTAGAGAAAATTCCCTATGGCTATCTGACTTTGGCGCGTTATCAATTGCCATTACCACAAGATTTATGGCTGCTTGGCACAGGTACAGGTCTGGCACCATTTTTATCCATGCTGCAAGACTTTGAAACCTGGAATAAATATAAACATATTAACCTGGTTTATAGCGTCCGTACGCAAGACGAACTGGCTTATGTCGACCGTATTCAGGAAATTGCTGAGAGCTTTGGCGAAGGCCATACAGGTTTTAAATTTATTCCAATCATTACCCGCGATCCTGAAGCAGTGCTTCATCATCGTTTACCTATTTTGATTGAGAATGGGGAACTTGAACGGGCAGCAGGACTTCAGCTTAATCCTGAAACCAGTCACGTGATGCTCTGTGGTAATCCGGAAATGGTGGAAGATACCAAAGAAGCGCTAAAAGCACGTGGCCTGACTATGAACCGTCGTGGTGAAGGAAATATTGCGGTAGAGAATTATTGGTAATCCTTTATCACCCTCTCGTTGGGAGAGGGATGGGGTGAGGGTTCTTAAATAATTTACCTCTCCCTAACCCTCTCCCAAGAGGAGAGGGAATAAAACCTTTTCTCTTTATTAAAGGAGGAGGGGGGAGTGAATTTAAAAACAAAGAATTAAATAAACCGAATTTAATCCCTCCCAACCTCCCTTTAATAAAGGGAGGAGTTTTAGGCACAAAAAAACCTCCATATGGAGGTTTTTTTACTATTCAGGAATTAATGTACAAACATATCCATAAAGTCACGGATTTCCTGAATGGCAGTATCTGTATCGGTCGTTAACCAGGTCGGCTCAAAGAAACCAGCATAATGTTCAATTCGATCCGCAGGCACAACTAGACGTACCGGACAATCTTCTTCCAGTAGGCGCCATGGAATAATCGGAACGTCATTATCTAGCCAGGCCGCAACATTCCGTACATCAATGACCATGGCATTAATGCAGTCCGGAAAAGGCATTACCGACATTTCTTCAGTACGGCGGCGGAAATATTCCAGATCCTGCCAGCGTAGCATAAAACTTGGTTTGCTAAATTCAATGATTCCAATCAGATGCTGATCACGAGTGTAGTGCAAAGCACATTGATGTGTGACGTCAGTGTCAAGATCAAGCGATACACTCTGTTGACGATACGCCATAAAACTCGGGTGCATGAAAAATAAGGTGGATAATTATAACGTATTTTGCGCAAAGTAGCAGGTATATTGAAAAATGGTATTTTTACAGCATGTTTTAGCCCACTTAGAATGTGTTTAAAATTTAATAAAATCATAGTGGTATATTGTTTGTTTTATAGACAATTCAACTCCTGATAAATCAGCTAAAAACCGGCAGTATCAACTGTCTGGGAAGAGAGTTTCTAACCATAAGACCATAGTATGTTCAGGCTAGAAAATGCCTTTTTTTGAAACTAATACCAAGTTCATCAGACTCATACATATAACTTACATCCATTCACTATCTCACCATCTTTTGTCACAGAAGCTGTGATAACTGCTTGTTATGATAAAAATCTACTTATGAATAAGAAAGAGTGAGAATGGTCATGGTTGATGATTTTAATAAAAAACCACCTTTGCATGATCAGGCAGCAATTACGCAGAAGAAGCGCATTCCTGTCTATATCCTGATTTTGGTCGGTATCTTTTTACTGGCAGTCCTGTTCTATATGTTTGCAGATGTGAAGCCAGATGCGCCTGCGACCCAGCCTAATACACCAGTACCAGCGACTGAAGCCCCTGCCAATAATGGTAGTCCGGCGGCTACTCCAGGCGGTGAAAGCAATGAAGCAATGGCTACTGCAGATGATGCGATGACAGAAGCAACAGCCACTGTAGGCGAAATGTCACAAGATACAGCAGAAGCTACTGCAACTGATGCTCAACAGGCCACCCAATAATTGGAATTATTAAAAAAAGCTCTGGTTCATGACTAGGGCTTTTTTGCAATAGGTGGTGATGTTTTTCAAAGTTCTGTATCTCCAGGCAAGCTAAGCACAGGAAGTTCAAGCTTTATAAGCAATCGGAAAGAGCTGAAGATTTCAAAAATAAGCTCGTGAATTCAGACAAATAGCGTAATAACAAAGAGGGCAGAAAACATGAATGATTATATGAGAGGCCCACGTGGTGGCTATGATGCCATGTACTACTGGGATCAGTTTCATCCAATTCTTAGTGCAATTGCCATATTAGTCCTAGGTTGGATTATTGCATTACTCGTCTCGGCAGGTGTTAAAAAAATCTTGCAAAAACTAGGGACCAATACACACTTAAATGCAGCGACAGGACATCGCTCTAATGTCGAGAGTATTATCGCTCGTGTTGTGTTCTGGATTATTCTGATTATTGCGGTCATCGGTGCACTTAACGTACTGAATCTGACCGCAGTGAGTGGACCGTTCAGTAATATGATCCAGCAGTTCCTGCTCTTTATTCCACAATTGCTGGCGGCTATTGCTGTGGCCTTTGTCGGGTGGATTGTGGCGAATCTGGTCAAAGTCGGCTTGCAAAAAATGCTTGATCGCACCCAGCTGGATGAAAAGCTGAGTGCCGAAGTCGGTGTCAGCCCGATTAGCCAAAATATCAGTGAAATTGTTTACTGGCTGATTTTACTGCTGTTCTTGCCAATCGTCTTGTCGATTCTAGGTCTACATGGTTTATTACTGCCAGTGCAGAACATGCTGACTGATGTTGTAAGTTATCTGCCTAATATCTTCATTGCTGCAGTTATTGTATTTGTCGGATACATTCTGGCAAAAATCGTTCGCGGTATAGTTGAAGGTTTGCTCAACAGCCTGAATATTCAACATCAAGCTGAAAAAGTCGGCATTTTCAAAAACTCGAATGTCGCTCAACTGATTGGTTCATTCATCTTCGCAGTTGTAATTATTACGTCATTAATCATTGCATTTGAAGCACTGGGTATCGAAGCAATTTCTCAACCAGCAACTGCAATGCTGTATGAGATCATGAATGCCATTCCAAATATCATTGCAGCCGCACTGATTCTGATTCTGGCTTATGTGGTGTCTAGACTGGTAGCACGTCTGGTGACTGAAGTCGTTGCCGGAACAGGCGTAGATGAGGTTCCAGCTAAACTGGATCTGCAACGCTTCCTAGGCAAAACCAAACTATCAAGTCTGGTGGGTTATCTGATTGTACTGTTCACCATGCTATTTGCAGTTTCCGAAGCTGCGGACCGTTTAGGCTTTGAACAGGTGAGTGGCCTGATCGCGATGTTCATCTACTTCGGTGCAAACATCCTGCTAGGTGCTGTGATCCTGGTGATTGGCTTCTGGCTGGCCAATGTAGTTGCCAATATTGTGCAACGTGGTGAATACAACAGTTCACGCTGGTTAGCGAACCTAGTTCGTGTACTGATCATGGGTCTGGTCATTGCGATGGGTCTACGTGCCATGGGCATTGCTGACTCGATCGTGAATCTGGCCTTCGGTTTAACTCTGGGTGCTGTTGCTGTGGCATTTGCCTTGGCCTTTGGTCTCGGTGGCCGTCAACCAGCAGAACGTGTACTGACTGATTTGATCGATAAAGCTAAACGAGAAGCTAAAGAGCCGAATCCTTTGAAAAATGAAACTAATATCATGACTTCAGGCTTAGGTGCTGATGTCAGTGGTACTACAGGTGCAGGCAGTTCAACTACAGGAGAAAATATTGTGCCGAATCAAGATCAATCACAAGATGACAATGCGCCGATGCGTACCAATTTATCCAATAGTACGCCAGCGACCTTGACCACTGCACCGCAGGATGATGAAGCTTCAGGTGTAGATCAGGTGACACCAGATGTCGATCAGGCTGTACCGGATTCGCTTCAAGTTGATCCAACTCATCCACCAGCGAATAATCCATTTGGTTCTACAGGTGAAGAAGAACCGGATGTCGATAGTCATCCAAAAAAAGATGACCCGAATTAACCTGTTCTATTTAAACATAATCGGCCACGCTTGAGTGGTCGATTTTTTTAATCCTGAGGAAATCTGAATGAATGCCAAGAAACCGAATAATCTGTTAGCACCCTTAGTGATAGCAGGCATAACCATTGGCTTTTTCACGGCTGCTTATCGATTTGTCTTTGTGAAAAGCAAACAGGATGAGCAGGCTGAAAAAGAGCTGGATAAGAAAATACCTGATCCAGACGAATTTAACTAAGTCGAAATACTGCCTAGTCACTATACATAGAATTTCTTTTTTAAAAAATATAGAATATTTAAGTGAATACTAAAATGATTTTGGTATTTTTCTTGCATTAAAAATATAAAGAAAAAGGAGATCAATAAGATGTGGAAAACATTTCAGCATAAATTCATGGCACCTATGGCAGATCAAGTACCCTTACATCTGCAGGAAGCGGCTCAGAAAATGCAACTGACGATTGACCGTTTAGAAAATACGGCCAATCTCAGCCTGTTTAAAACGGATTATCTGGAATAAGCGAAGTATTTTCTCTTCCCAGATCATCTTTGTATTAAACATATTCCGATGCGGCATGTGCTGATGACCATGCCCATTGGAAGTTAAAACCTCCCAAATGACCAGTCACATCCAGTATTTCGCCCACAAAATACAAGCCTTTCTGCTTTTTGCTTTCCATTGTTTTAGATGAAACTTCGGTTGTATCTACGCCGCCCAAAGTCACTTCAGCTGTCCGGTAACCTTCAGTTCCAGAAGGCTTCAGTTCAAAGCCACTTAAACGTTTGGCAATCTGTTCCAGCTTGTCATCACTAATATTGCCAATGGGTGTTTCAGCTACTTCAGTCCAGATCAGATTCTGTAATTCTAGTACTACACTTTTCGGTAAATATTCGGTCAATAGAGTGCGTAGCAGAACTTTAGGCTGACTCTGTTTTTTAGATTTAAAGAAATCAAACAGGTCGACACTTGGTAAGAAATCGACCTTAAAGCTTTGGCCAACATCCCAGTAATTTGACAGCTGTAGGGAGCTAGGGCCACTTAGGCCACGATGGGTAAACAGTAAAGCTTCAGTAAAACTGTTTAAATCATTGGACAGCGTGGCTTCGACTGCATTACCGCTTAGACGGGTGGTGATTTCCTTGAAACTATCCGAGAAAGTAAAGGGCACCAGACCGGCACGGGTTGGATAGACATGATGTCCAAACTGTTTGGCAATCTCATAGCCGATGCCTGAACCACCTAAGGTTGGAATAGACAGGCCACCTGAAGCAACCACAACCGATTCTACTTCAAAATATCCTAAAGAAGTGGCTACTTGAAATCCTTGATCGTCTACAGTGTTGATAGCTTTCACTTCGCAGTTGGTTTTGATCTCGACCAGACCGGTTTTGTCACATTCGGACAGCAACATCGCCAGAATTTCTTTAGCACCATTTAAGGTGAATAACTGTCCATGTTTACGTTCTTCATATTCGATGCCATATTCGCAGACCATGCCAATAAAATCCCAATTGGTATAGCGGGTCAGTGCTGAAATCACGAAATGCGGATTGTGCGAGATGAAATTTTCAGGTTCGACATAGAGGTTGGTGAAATTACATTTGCCACCACCGGACATCAGGATTTTCTTACCCACCTTATTGGCTTTTTCAACGACTACGACTTTACGACCACGTTGTGCTGCCATATAGGCCGTCATTAAACCTGATGCACCTGCACCTATGACCAAAACATCGTATTGCTGAACAGACATGACACACTCAAGGGAGAAGAAAGGGGAGCATTATAGACAATTTTATTTCAGCTTTGGCTATTCTTGAAAGGGGCTGCCCGAATTACAACGTGTTAGCGAATATTTATCATAAATAATTTGAAGCAGCTGGCGGATTCATGCATAGTTTTGTCATGCCTAAAAAATAATCACAATGAAAGGAATAATTTATGACGGATACGGCAGCATACAAACAATATAATCTGATCAGCTATATTCTTCATCTACTGGGTTTTTTCCTGGGAATAACCCCATTAATCGCCATTATCATGAATTATATCAAACGTGATGAAATGCGAGGCACCTGGCTGGAAAGTCATGTGGACTGGCAGATTAAAACCTTCTGGTTCAGCTTGCTGGGTTATATTCTAGGTGGGCTGCTCACCGTGATTCTAATCGGTTTTGTGATTATTTTTCTTGTCTTTGTCTGGCACGTCTATCGACTGGTAAAAGGGCTGATTGCCTTAAACGGAAATAATCCGATAGGCATTTAAGTTTCGATCAGAACTCTAAGCGAGTTAAATATTTCGACCTTGTAGTCCACCAGTATGCAGGATCAGCAGTTTTGTTTCTGGTGGAAAGCAGCCTTTTTCAATCAGATTTGAAATTCCCAACAGCATTTTTCCAGTATAAATTTGCTCTAAGGGAATATCATATTCAGCTTCAAAGTGCTGTATAAACTGGATCAGTTCAGGAGTGGTTTTGGCATAACCACTGCAACAATAATCATCGAGAATGGACCAGTTTCTTTTCTTGGTCAGTTTAGCCACCTCCTTATTCAGGAAATCGCCTTTTAAGGCAGAAAATCCTACTACCTGTTGATGAGGCTGGCTGGCTTCAATCAAACCTGTAATCGTGCCACCAGTGCCTACAGCACAGCAGATCACGTCAAATTGTGCATCGCCGTCCTTTAGAATCTCCTGACATCCCCGAATCGCCAATGCATTAGTACCGCCTTCAGGAATGATGTAATGTGCAGGAAACTTTTGTGCTAACGCTTCTAGATAATTAGCGTCCTGTTTACGTCGATATTCTTCACGACTCACAAAATGTAACTGCATGCCAAATTGTTGTGCCAACGCTAAAGTAGGATTTAAAGGCTGATGGGCCAGTTCCTCACCCCGAATAATGCCGACACTCTCAAAGCCAAAATGCCGTGTTGCAAACGCCGTTGCGGCAATATGATTGGAATAAGCGCCACCAAAAGTAAGCAGCTTTTTAAAGCCAAGTTGCTGTGCTTCCAGAAAGTTGTATTTCAGTTTAAAAAACTTGTTGCCTGATATTTGCGGATGCACCAGATCCAGACGGCGTATGGTTACAAACCTGTCTTTCAGCCAGATGCGCTGGTCTGGAATATGCTGGGCGATTTTTTCAAACATGGTATTTTCATAAGCTAAGAATGAGCAAATTATAGCGAAATAGAATCAGCAGGATGGCAGAATCATGAGCTCCTTAAACTAAGAATAAAATTTTGTAGATTGTCACAATTCATATGCTGAAAATTTAAACAAATTTGCTAATCTGAATCTTATAGGGAACTTAGAGGAGGATAGAATAATGAAAATACTATCCTGTACGATTTTAAGTGTATTGCTCTTAGTAGGCTTATCTGGCTGCGATGATCCTTTGAATAAGCCTAAAACTGATACACGAAGCATGATCATTGGCGGAGTGCCGGTGCATGACCATGATTATAAGATGCTTGATTCATCCCTCACCGCTCAAGACCAATTGAAGAAATAGCCGGATTTCGCACAAATATTGCATCATTTGTGTAGAAATATTAAAGCAAAATAAATTATTTTTACTTAAAATAAGCCATTCATTTTAAGTTTGGATGGTCACGTGGAATCATTTTGGATTTTAGGTTCAATTGCCTTTGCCCTCATGTTAGGTGCAATGAGCCCAGGACCAACTTCTATTTATGTAGCGAAAAATTCAATTGCGATCTCACGTAAACATGGCCTATTTACAGCTTTAGGTACTGGTACTGGGGCGGCTATTTTTGGTCTGCTGGCAGTTCTGGGTTTGCAGGCATTTTTGCTGGCTGTGCCATCTGCTTATCTGGCGCTTAAAATTTGTGGTGGTTTATATCTGCTCTGGTTGGCTTTTAAAATTATCAAGCATGCCAAAGAACCGATCGATGCAGGCGATGACAGTCAAACTCAAATGTCCTTACGTCGTGCTTATATGACAGGTTTGATTACTCAATTATCTAACCCAAAAATTGCCATTGTATTGGCCAGTATTTTTACTGCGCTTTTGCCAAAAGAAATTCCAACTTACTTTTATTTTGTATTACCGGTTTTATGTTTCTTTATTGATGCAGGCTGGTGCTCGCTGGTGGCCGTTGCACTTTCTGCTGAAAAGCCACGTCGAGTATATTTGAAGTTTAAAGCCGGTTTTGACCGTGCAGCAGGGGCGGTCATGACCGTGCTGGGATTAAAGCTGATCTTTGGGATGAAGTAATTTTCCAATTATCGCAGACCATAAAAAAAGCCCCAATGATTCGGGGCTTTTTTAATTTGGTTCTTAAAAAATATTTTCTTCCGAATTTGCCGAGATCCGGTGAATAGATAAATCCGCACCGGTAAATTCTTCTTCCTGACTCAGACGAATACCGATCAACACTTTCAGCAGACCATAAACCAGAAATCCACCCACCAGAGCTACTACAATCGCCAGTACGGTGCCGAATAGCTGTGAAATAATAGAAACACCGCCCATGCCTCCGAGCCATTGCTGACCGAATACACCGACAGCAATTCCACCGAAAGCACCACATACACCATGCAAAGGCCAAACCCCTAATACATCATCCACTTTAAGTTTATTTTGGGTATAGGTGAATAGTTTTACAAAAATCACGCCTGCGCTGATTCCGATAAATAATGCACCCAGTGGATGTACCACATCAGAACCTGCACAGATGGCAACCAGTCCGGCTAATGGACCATTATGCAAGAAGCCCGGGTCATCTTTACCCGCTACTTTTGCTGCAATAGTTCCACCGACCATCGCCATTAGAGAGTTAATCGCAACCAGTCCGGAAATAGCATCCAGGCGTTGTGCACTCATTACATTAAAGCCAAACCAGCCAACAATCAGAATCCATGAGCCTAGAGCAAGGAAAGGGATAGATGATGGTGGATGTGCAGTAATCCGGCCATCATTCTTATATCGACCATTACGTGCACCAAGTAAAACGACTGCAGCCAGAGCAATCCAGCCTCCCATGCCATGCACGACCACAGAGCCGGCAAAGTCGTGGAAGTTGGCACCGAAGGTATTTGCCAACCAGTCTTGAAAACCAAAGTTGCCATTCCAGATCATCCCTTCAAAAAATGGATAAATCAGAGCAACTAAAAATAAAGTCGCTAAAGCCTGCGAACGCATTTTAGCCCGTTCAGCAATACCTCCCGAGATAATCGCAGGAATAGCTGCGGCAAAGGTCAGCAGGAAGAAACAGCGCATCAGGTTATAACCATGATCGGCTGCTAAAGTAGAGGCATCGTGGAAAAAATGCTGACCATAGGCAATATAGTAGCCCACCAGAAAGTAAGCGATGGCGGATAGGGAAAAGTCAGTTAGGATTTTACTTAAGGCATTGACCTGATTCTTATGGCGAACTGTCCCTAGTTCTAAAAATGCAAATCCTGCATGCATGGCAAGCACTAGAACTGCACCGAGAAGGAGAAATAATAAGTCTATATTTTGCATTGTGCGTTCCAATTTAGTGCATAGAATCACAAAAAAAATCCAGTATATAGAGGCAAACTGATTCGAAAAGAGTTACTAACAAGGGAAATTTTGATAAAGAATTTCTTGAAACTGACAAGACTCGATATAAAGCACAATAGAATTTTATGCACCAAACTAAGACATCATAAGAAAAGATAAAATTTAAATTTATATTTTGTTTTTTAGATATTTAGCTTTATCACAGAAAATGGTGTGTTAAAAATGTGTGCTAAAGGTGCACATGAAAAGTAAAAGGATTTTTAAGAAAAAATTTAAAAAAATTAAGTGATAGATTCTTTTGAATTGCAAAAGTACATCATGGTTTTAAATTTTAGAAGTCATGAAGACTATAACTTAGCTATATCTCCAATAAATAAAACCCTAAAAAATTAGGGTTTCATCCGGAGCTAAAATCTCTGAAGTATTCAATTAATCTTTAAAATGCACAGGAATCCATTGATAGCTCTTTCCATCTTTTGAGTAAATATGACCGATCCCTGGGAATGGTAAATGTGGTGCTGCAATGGTCTGGCCTTGCTTGGCATATTCAGCAAAATGCTTTAAACGGGTTTGCACCGCAGTTTTAGGATCAACATCGAATTCTATGGCTGTTTCAGGTTTGTCGAATTGCAAGGTATGTGAATGGACGATGTCACCGACAAATACGACTTCTTGACCATCTGCTTTGAGTTTAAAGCTGTAATGCCCTGGGGTATGACCAAAGGATGGCTTAAACTCGATCCCACCAAAGGCTAAAGATTTATCAGAAAAGACTTTCACTTTTTTAGCTTTTTCATAGGGTGCAAGGGCTGCTTTAATTTTCTCTACGGTGCCTAAGAAACCCTCCTGCTGGTCTTTCGGTAGTTTTTTGACGGTATTTGGACTTAGCCAGTAGTCATATTCGGTTTTGGAAATATGTAAGGTGGCATTTGGATAATTTGCTGCACCGTTATTTGAAATACCACAAACATGGTCAGGATGGAGATGAGTCAGGAAAATACTACTCACTTGCGCAGGTTGATAACCTGATGCCTTGAGGTTGTTATAAATTGACCCTAAGTGTGCACCAAAGCAGCTTGCAGCACCGCTATCCACCATGAGTAGTTGATTGCCTGTATTAATCAGGAAAGCATTGACTGAAGTCTGTATACCTTTGGCTTGATCAGCATGATATTTCTTTAAAATCTCAGCTTTTTCTGCATCAGTTAAGCCTTTAAACATTGATGGATTTAAGTAGTTTGTACCATCGAGAAGGGCGGTAATCTGAGTATTACCAATTTGGTGATGATAGTAGCCAGCGACTTGTTTTTGTGAAGTAATCGGTGCAGGTTCAGCAGCCTGACTCACACTTACACCCAAAACAGAAAATGAAAGTAGAGAGGTGAGGAGGGAGGTCTTTAAAATATTCATGGCAATTCTTATGGTTGTGAAGTTTATGCTATGTATTAGCATGTAAAGCATGAAAATAGAATATAAAAATATTTACCTTTTTTAAAAGAGAGAAGAGGAATTGAATATCTGTACTAGGCATTCAGTTTGAATCTGTATATTGATTTTTTAAGAAAATATAAGTTTTTTTCTAAAAATATTTTTATAAATAAAATACTTAGATAAATTTCACTTTTATAAAAAAGCCCGTTAACATGGGGCATTGCAAACAGCCTTGGGTATCACTATGAGTTTTTGGAAAAAGAAAAATAATGCAGCATTTGTATTTTTCATTATTACCTTATATTCATTGCTGGGCTTCGGCATTGGCTATGTCATCTGGGAATTTTTCCTTGATAAATAAGTGCTATCTGATTTATTGATCGATCTAAAAAAGCCTCTAAAGATAGAGGCTTTTTTAATAAGCAATTATTTACTGCATTCAGGCTGAGAACGGTCAATAATTTGAGTGCCTTCTACGCGATAGCCAATTTGGCCTACAAGAAATGCTTGATTTAGTTGAGTGATGACTACATCAGAAAGTGCTACTGCACAACGATCTTTTTCAATGGCACGATCTACTGCTGTTTTGAAATTTGGAATACCTAAAGGGAATAAAATTACTGGAACTTTATCTTCGCCTTTAACGCGTTCGCCTTTAACGAACTGAGTTGAGTTTAGGTTAAAGTTTTTAGTTGAAGCTACAGTCATATCAGCCATACGAACTGAACATCCTGTGAATACAATTGTTGATGCTGCTAAAGCTGAAACTAGTAATTTTTTCATGTTTACCCCGAATAATTCTAAAAATAAAAAAGCGTTTAGATTCTATAGATATATTTTTAAAAAACAAGAAAATAAATTGTATAAATGGTAAAAAACTAAAGATGAAGAACTTTTATTGGCTGAGTATTATTTTAGTAGACTAAGTAAAAAGCCCCTACAATGTAGAGGCTTTTCCTCTATCTAAGACCTAAATCTTAAGACACTTTATCACCTGGTTTAGCACCAGATTCAGGCGAAATCACCCAAACACCGTCGCCATTACCAGCGGCAAGTACCATACCGTTCGAAATACCAAAACGCATCTTACGTGGAGCAAGGTTAGCGACCATCACCACCAGTTTGCCTTTCAGGTCTTCCGGTTTATAGAACTCACGGATACCACTGAACACATTACGTGGTTCAGCTTCTCCAACATTTAAAGTCAATTGCAGTAGTTTGTCAGAACCTTCAACCGTTGCAGCGTCCAGAACTTCAGCCACACGTAAATCAACTTTAATGAAGTCATCAATCGTGATGATCTCAGCTTCACCAACTTTAGGTTCAGCTTTCTTCTCTTTGGCTTTCTCTTTTTTCTTCTCAGCTTTTGCTGGTTCAGCAGCAGGTGCAGCTAAAGAATCTTTAGATGCATCGACCATCGCAGCCACAGCTTTCGGATCAACACGTTGCATCAGTGGCTGGAACAATGCAATTTCATGACCAGTCAAAATTTCAGTGCGAGAAGCAAAGTCGAAAGAAGCCAGTTTTAGGAAGTCCTGAACCTGAGCAGCCAAAGTTGGAAGTACTGGAGCTAAATACACAGCCAATTGACGGAACAGGTTGATACCTACAGAACACACACCGTGAACCTGTTGTTCTTCGCCTTCAATTTTCGCTAAAGCCCAAGGTTTTTTCTCATCGATGTACTGGTTGGCTTTATCTGCAAGTGCCATGATTTCACGGATCGCTGCCGAGAATTCACGGGTTTCATAAGCTTTGGCAATTGAATCGCCAGCATCAATAAAGCTTTGAACCAGTTCAGGCTCGGCACAAGTTGCACTTAGCTTGTTGTCAAACTTGGTATTGATGAATTTTGCACAACGGCTGGCGATATTCACTACTTTACCCACTAGGTCCGAATTCACTTTCTGAACGAAGTCATCCAGATTCAGGTCAGAATCTTCAACCTTGTCAGAAAGTTTAGAAGCAAAGTAATAACGCAGGTATTCAGGGTTCAAATGCTGTAAATAAGTTTCAGCTTTAATGAAGGTACCGCGAGATTTAGACATCTTCTGACCATTTACAGTCAGGAAGCCATTCACGAATAAACCGGTTGGTGTACGGTAGTCTGCACCTTCCAGCATTGCAGGCCAGAACAGGGCATGGAAGTAAACGATGTCTTTACCAATGAAGTGATAGACTTCATTTTTAGAATCTTTTTTCCAGAAATCATCGAAGCTTAAATCAGGACGTTTAGTTTTGATGTAATTCTCGAAGCTCGACATATAGCCGATTGGCGCATCCACCCACACATAGAAATATTTGTTTGGCGCATCAGGAATTTCAAAGCCGAAATACGGTGCATCACGTGAGATGTCCCAGTCGTTCAAGCCATTGTCAAACCATTCATCCAGTTTGTTGGCGATAGATACGGGTAGACGGCCTTCGTCACGGGTCCATTTTTGCAGGTATTCACCAAAATTTGGCAGTTTAAAGAAGTAATGGTCCGAAGATTTCTCAACAGGAGTCGCGCCGCTTAAAGTCGATTTTGGATTTAATAATTCAGTCGCGTTGTAAGTTGTACCGCAAACTTCACATGAATCGCCGTATTGATCTTCCGCCTTACATTTTGGGCATGTACCCTTAATGAAACGGTCTGACAGGAACATGCCTTTTTCAGGGTCAAATAATTGCGTGACGGGACGAACAGCAATATTGCCTGCATCACGGTTTTTGACATAAATTTCGCTGGCACGTGCGCGGTTGGTGTCGCTATGCGTTGAATCATAATGATCGAAATGCACACCGAAACCGTCAAAGTCACGAATATGTTCTTTTTGCACATTGGCAATCTGTGCTTCAGGTGAAATGCCATTTGCCTCAGCACGCAGCATGATCGCTGTACCATGAGCATCATCCGCACAGACATACGTCACGTCATGACCCATCGCGCGCATCGCACGTACCCATATATCAGCCTGGATATAGCCGAGTAAGTGACCCATATGAATCGGGCCATTGGCGTAAGGAAGGGCATTGGTGACTAGGATTTTACGCACGGATTCACTCTCTCATTCGTATTCATTATGCAATGGGCCATAATTTTACATGATGCAGAAGGGATTACAAAGAAATGCTTTTACAGAAGCACAAGGAATAAATCAGGCCGAATATTCAGAATACAAAAACAGGCTATAGGCAGGTAATTGACCCTTAAAAATTCGATTGAGATAAGTTGATGCTACTTCCTGCAATCAATAGCAACAACATGTACAGGCTTTGTTGCAGTTTGCTTAATTCACCCACGTCATTGCATGCTTTGTGCTAAAAATTTGGCTGATCATTTTTATTATGACGCCTTAGGAGGGTACTCATGACTCAGAATAACCAGACAAGTACTTCAAAACAGAATCAAGATAAAGAACAACATGCACGAGAACTGCATGACAAGATTGAACAAGAGCAAAAGCAGAATGAGATTGATAAACAGCATAAGCAGAAGCATGAAGAAGTCCTAGAAGCCCAAAAAAATGGTGCTGATGAAAATTCTGATCATCAGCAAGACTCTAAAGCATCTGGTCATCAGCAATCAGAGCAAAAAGATGCGTCTAAAAATGACCAATCTAATCATGGTGATCAATCCGATAAAAAAGCTGAAAGTACCAAAATGGATGACTTAAAAGCGAAAGCCATCGCGATCGGTGAAGAGCTATTGCAAAAAGGCGAAAAGATTCTGAATGAGCTAAAAAATGGCAAATCAGACAGCCAGAAAAATGGCGAGCAAGGTTCAGATGATTCGAAAAAGGCACAGGATCAAAGTTCTGGAGATAAATCGGCAAATCAGGCTGACCAGGATCGTATGGCAAATTTAAAAGATGAAGCGCTACACAAATTTGAAGATACTAAGGTCAAAATTAGTGAGTTGGTGAATGAAGCTGCTACGAAACTGAATGAGTTGAAACAGATGGCGGCTGAAACCATGACTAAAATGAAAGGCGATGACCAGTCTCAGTCAGATGATTCGAAAAAGCAGGATCAGGATTCTTCATCTAAAGAGGCTAAGGATAAGGACCAAAATTCAGATCAGACCAATAACAAAAATGATGCTAAAAAGGATCAGGATAAGGCTGATCAATCTGGGCAAAACAAGACCGACCAAGATAAAAATCATAAATAATCATTTCATGTTGAAAGCTACTTCATTCAGTTTTTGAATGAAGTGGCTTTTTAATGGATACTATCTAATTAATTTTATTTAAAATTTTAAAATATCAATAATATAAAACAATAAATAAGATGTAATGCTGACTTTATAAATTTTCTTCCCTGTAACTCTTTAAAACCCAGTAAAATAGTTGGAAATTATATTTGTCTTTCAGGCTTCTGAATACAGATTGCTTAACCTGAGACTAAAACCTCGTTAAACTAAGCTATTCAGATGTCTATCTATATTTTTGGAGTAACCTATGTCCTGGCTTTCTTCGCTTAAATCGGTTTTTTCGCCTTCCAAGGAGGTGAACGAAGAAGCTGTGCAGAACGTACTGCAAAACTATATCTTGCCAAATTCTAGCAATGCGCTGAAAGACCGGATTACTCAGGTCAATGTGCAAGGCGAGATTCTGCAAATCACCATTAATACCTATCCGGAAGAAAAAGAGCAGTTACAGCAGATTCATGATGAACTGGCGGATGCGCTAGAGAAATGCGGTATTAAAGAACTAAACCTGCATGTGATTCAGCAAAAGACGGGTCATAAAAAAGAAGGCGGTTGTGGACATCATCATGCAGAAGGCGAGAGCTGTTCCAGCCAGCCGCAAACTGCTGCTTCAAAATCGAATCTGCCACCTGTAGTTGATGCTTCAGGCAGCGTAGCTCAAGCAGAAGCTGATCCAAATAATCCACCGATCCAGAAAGCTGCTCCACAGCAACGTGATGTGCCGAAGCATCCACGCATTCAGAATGTCATTCTGGTCTCTTCAGGTAAGGGCGGTGTAGGTAAATCAACCACAACTGTGAATCTGGCTTTGGCTTTGCAAAAATTAGGTTTGAAAGTGGGTGTACTGGATGCGGATATTTATGGTCCAAGTATTCCAACGATGCTCGGCAATGCCGGCAAAACCCCGATGATCGAAGCCGAACAGTTTGTCCCACTCGATGCCTATGGTATGGCAGTGCTGTCGATTGGTCACTTAACAGGTGATAATAATACGCTGGTTGCTTGGCGCGGTCCGAAAGCAACAGGTGCCTTGATGCAGCTATTCAATCAAACCCTATGGCCAGATCTGGATGTATTGATGATTGACATGCCGCCAGGTACAGGTGATATCCAGTTAACGCTTGCTCAGCGTATTCCAGTCACAGGTGCTGTGATCGTCACCACACCGCAAAATGTGGCATTGCTGGATGCAACTAAAGGCATTGAACTGTTTAACCGTGTGCAGATTACAGTGATGGGGGTAGTCGAAAATATGTCGACCCATATCTGCTCGAACTGCGGTCATGAAGAACAGATCTTTGGTACAGGCGGCGGTGATAAACTGTCAGAGCAATACAATATTCCATTGCTCGGCCGCTTGCCTTTGAATGCAGTGATTCGTGAAAATGCCGATGCCGGTAAGCCTTCAGTGATTGCTGGAGATGATGCTGCTGAAAGTTATATGGCCATTGCTCAGAAAATTGCAGCAAAATTGCCAAAAGCAGAAAAAGATAAAACTCGTATTTTCTAAGATTCTATAATAAAAAAAGAGAGCTTAAGCTCTCTTTTTTTTATGAGGTTTTAGTCGTAGCTGTATTTTCTTTTCTTGCCTGAATGATATTAAAGCCAATTGCAATAATCACCATGATGGTGCCGATAATATCGGTCATGGTCTCAGGCACAATCATCATGAGAGCGCCAACCCCTAGGAAGATGCGCCAGAACCAATTCATCGCGGTTTTAAAGTAGCCTTCTACTGCAGCGCCAAGTGCCAGAATGCCGACAATGGATGTTACGGTAATGCTTAAAATGACATTCCATGCCGGTAAGGCAAATTCTTTGGCATTCACGGCAATATCTGTTGTATCAATCATCAGCATCGCCGGGTTATAGACAAACAGGAAGGGCACAATAAATCCGGCTAGGGATAGGCGCAAGGCCAGGAATCCAGTCCGCATTGGGTCACCACCTGCAATCCCGGCACCAGCAAAGGCGGCTAAGGCAACTGGTGGGGTAATATTGGCAAACAGGCCAAAATAAAACACAAACATATGCGCGACTAGGATTGGAATATCAAAGTTGGCCAAAGCCGGAGCAGCCATCGTCGCGGTAATGATATAGGCAGGAATCGATGGTAGACCCATGCCCAGAATCATCGATGCAATCATGGTGAAGAACAGGGTGAGGAACAGACTGCCAGCACCAATACTCATGATTGAAGAAGTCATGACAGAACCAAAGCTAGTCAAACTCACCACACCAATAATGATACCCACGACCGCACAGGCAGCCATCACTGAAAGTGACTGCTTGGCGCCATCAGCTAAAGCCTCCAGAATTTCCTTAGGTCCCATACGGGTGGATTTTCTGAATGCTGCCACCACAATGGTCAACAAAATTGTATAAACAGCGGCATAACTCACTGGAATCGACTGGAATAAAAAGAATACCAAAGCAACGATTGGAAATAATAAATGTCCTCGTTCTTTCAGGACTTCTTTGACTCGTGGTAGGTCAGCTTTGGGAACGCCTTTCAGGTGATCCCGACCAGCTCTGAAATGGACTTGTGCCATCACACCGAGATAATACAGCAGGGCAGGTAATACCGCAGCTAAGGCAATCGTGCCATAACTGACACCCGTGGTTTCTGCCATGATGAAGGCACTGGCACCCATTACTGGCGGTAAGATCTGCCCGCCGACAGAAGCACTGGCTTCCACTGCACCGGCAAAGTTTTTGTGATAGCCAATTTTTTTCATTAAAGGAATGGTAAATGAACCTGTTCCTACGACATTGGCAACCGCCGTCCCGTTGATACTGCCCATAAAACCGCTGGAAATCACAGCGACCTTGGCTGGTCCACCTTGCTTATGTCCCGCAAGTGCCATGGCGAGATCATTAAATAATTTTCCCATTCCTGATTTCGCCAGAAAGGCACCAAACAGGATAAACAGGAAAATAAAGGTGACTGAAGCACCAATGGCTGAAGAATATAAACCTTCAGTCTTCAGATACATTTGTCCGAAAATATCACTGAATGTATAGGGGCGAGTGAGCAAGCGATCCGGCATCCATTCAAAATGACTGACAAATGGATAACTCAAGAAAATCAGTCCCAAGATCGGCAACATCCAGCCCATTACCCTTCGAGCAGCCTCAACCACCAATACTACTGTCATAATCGAGAAGACAATGTCCAGCGTATTGGGAATGCCTCCCCGAGTGGTCATAATCGCTTGATACTCTTTAAATAAATAAAAGAAAGAAGCAAAAGAGGCGATCACCCAAATCCAGTCCGTCCATGCTACCTTTTGCCGGCTACTGGCCTGACGTGCTGGATACAACAAGAAAATCAGCGCCAGACCAATGGATACATGGGCTGCACGTTGAATCAGTTCTGGCAAGGGATTAAAAGTAATATAAAGATGAAATAACGAATAGGATATTGCCAAGGCAGCAATAAACCAGCGAACCGATTTGTTGATCGGATTGCGAGTGACAGATTCACGGTCAAATTTTTCTAATAATTCTTGTTGCTGTTGATCATCCAGTGCTTCGGTCACATTTCTTGTTTCTTGTGGATTCATAGGCAATCATTTAAACCTCTTTTTTTCCATAGGCTGTCTTTTCTTATAGAAAGTTGTACCGTGCTGTAGTCGGGAAAATCCTGATAAATATTCCAGATCCGATCAGCACTCTCAATTTGTCCCTGCATTCTGCGTGAAATGACCCAGTTGAGTTCTTTCATCTCTCGGTTGATTTGCATATGGATGTTGCCATCATCCTGTCGAGTAATAGTACCTTGATCAGGTGTACCCGCACCAAATGAAATGAACTGAGTATCTGTCAGAATGAAATGGTCCTTGTCTAGAAGATAACGTTCTTTCCACTGTGTTCTTTCTACCGAATGCATCCAGCTCAGCTGAAAAGATTTCTGGTCAATTTTGCACTGGAAATTTTGCTCTTTCACTTCCACAAAAATATACGAAAATGTCATCCAAACACAGCTAATAAAAAAAGTAGCCAAACTAAAAAGTGCAGCAATCGCTGCACCTTGTATCCATTTCATCAGTTCGCTTTATTCTCATCATAGAATTTTTGCGCGCCCGGATGCAGTTGAGCAACCAGACCTTTTTGTGCACCTTCTAAAGTGATTTCTTTAGCAGCCTGATGTGAATTGGCGAGTTGATCCAAGCTGGAGAAGAACGTCTTGGTTAGCTTATATACATCATCTGTAGAGAGATCAGAACGAACCACCAGCGCATTCATGATCGCAGCTGTAGGAATATCTTCAGCATTGCCATAGGTCCCTTTAGGAATGGTCATTGGCAGGAAATACGCCTGATCTTTGGCAATCGCTTTCACTTTATCTGGATTAATACTCACCAGTTGTAGATCAAAGCCCTGTTGCAGCTCCATCAGTGAAGAGTTTGGAAGACCACTGGTCAGGAAGGCTGCATCCAGTTTACCGCCTTTCAAGGCATCAGCTGCTTCGGCATAACCTAAATAATCTACTTTGACATCCTTATAAGTGATACCAAAACCGTTCAATAGAGTACGGGCATTCACTTCTACACCTGAATTCTGGGCGCCCACTGCAATACGTTTGCCTTTGAGATCTTCAATATTTTTGATACCAGAACGTTTTGAAGTGACAATCTGTACATAGTTTGGATAAAGCGCAGCGATCTGCTGCACGTTGTCAATTTTAGAACTAAAACTGCCTTGACCATTAATTGCTTCAGTTAAGCTGTCGCTCATGACAAAGGCCATTTCAACTTTGTTCTGTTTTAATAAATTTAGATTTTCGACAGAAGCCCCTGTGGTCTGGGTTTTGGAACTTACGCCGTAGGTCTTGTTATAGATTTCAGCCAATCCTGTTCCGATGACATTATAAGGGCCTGAGGCACCGCCTGTCGCAATATTGACAAATCGGGTTTGCAGTTTATCTGCAGCTACGCTCTCGCCAGATGCAGCCTGATTATCTGATTTATTTTGTGCATTATCATTCGAGCAGGCAACTACGCCTGATAACGCTAAGCTCATGACTGAAAGTTTGATCCATTTATTCATATATGACTCCTGATATTATTCTGTAGTTCTTAAAATATAATTAAAACAACAATATACTAAACCGTCTGGATGTTAAAAAATGTGAATTATCAATTGTTGTCCTTGTACAATTTAACAGCAATTATTTTGTCTGAATACCTTTAATAACATTTTTTTCGAAATTTTGCTTTATCAATATGTTGAACAAATTGAGCAAGATAGACATCTTAAATGGAGAGTGGAAATTTAATCATTAGGAGTTAGGTAAAAGTTGCTCCCATCATCAAATCTTTCTATAGAAGTGTGCAAAGTTCATACGTAAGAGCAGGGATTTTTAGTTGGCTAAAATTCAATCAAAGGTTACCAGAAATAATGATTTCAAGGTTTTGGATGATTTTCCTTTCATGGTATAGAGACTAGTATTTCAGGAATTTTAAGTCCGAATACTCTATTGAAACTTCTACTTTTATAGCAATTTTATGATGAGCTTATAGCTTTATAAATTGACAAAATTGACTGAAAAGAAAATTTCTTGTATTTCTATCTAATTATATGAAATTAATTAAAAAATAAGAAAATATAAAAATTTTTAATATGTTCTCTTACAATTATTTTTTTGCAGATTTGACCGGATTATTTTATGCTTAATACCTAAGAGCGAGGTCAAACTATGATTTCATGGTTATTTATTGGTTTAGTGGCAGCCATTCTATTAACACCGGGCCCAACCAATACTTTATTGGCATCGTCAGGTATTCAAGTTGGATTTAGAAAAACTTTTCACCTTATTCCTGCAGAAGCTTTCGGCTATCTCATCGCAATTACATTCTGGGGCTTTTTGATTGGTAAAATCTCGGTCTATTTACCGGAATTACCTCATATCCTCAAACTCTGTAGTGCTGCTTATATTCTATTTTTAGCTTTAAAATTATGGCGTACTGCAGAACTTGGTGAAAACTTTCAATGTATTTCGATTCGGGCACGGGAACTATTTTTGGCGACTTTGTTGAATCCTAAGGCATTATTATTTGCTTCGGCCATTTTCCCAGTCATTGTGTGGAAAAGCAGTCAATATTATGTGACTTATATGCTGGCATTCTTGGCATTACTTATTCCTATCGCATTTTTCTGGACTTTTTTAGGTAGTTTATTGGCCAGAAAAAACAATCGCTGGTTGAATCAAAAGAACTTACAAAAGACTGCTTCCATTATTTTAATGAGCTTTTCTGTACCTTTATCCTATTCAGCACTCCTTAGTCTTTAAACCTGAAAAAGCAGCTAAATTCCTGAAATTTAGCTGTCAGAATTTCGCTTATTTTCATTAGTGTCAATTTCAGTTAAAGTACGTCGCAATTACTTATTTTTAAGATTTTTGGATTATATCAATGGCAATTAAGTCTGATCGTTGGATTCGTGAAATGAGCGAAAAACACGGCATGATTGAACCGTATGCAGAAAACCAGATTCGTCTGGACGAAAATGGTCAAAAGCTGATTTCTTATGGTGTCTCAAGCTATGGCTATGACGTGCGCTGTGCACGTGAGTTTAAAGTATTCACCAATGTTCACTCTGCAATTGTCGATCCGAAAAACTTTGACGAAAAAAGCTTTATCGATATTGAGTCGGATGTTTGTATCATTCCACCCAACTCATTTGCTTTGGCGCGTACAGTCGAATACTTCCGTATTCCACGAAATGTACTAACCGTTTGCTTGGGTAAATCGACTTATGCACGTTGCGGCATTATCGTGAATGTGACTCCACTTGAACCTGAGTGGGAAGGTCATGTCACACTAGAGTTTTCGAATACGACTAACCTGCCTGCACGTATTTATGCGGGTGAGGGTGTGGCTCAAATGCTGTTCTTCGAATCAGATGAAGTTTGTGAAACCTCATATAAAGATCGTGGTGGTAAATACCAAGGGCAGACAGGCGTTACTTTGCCTAAAGCTTAATGGTTTTAAAGCATTCAATAAGCGAGGCAAATGCCTCGCTTATTTTTTTGCTGTTTCATTCATCGGAAATTCGGGGTTTTTAGTCTTTTGGCTTTGGTAATCCTGCTAAAAATAAGCATAATGAAGAATGAATATATAAAAAAGATGTGCCAAGCATCATAAAAATCAAAAATTGAAGGCTGGGAAGCTGAAGGATAAAGATGCGGAGCATCAGATAAGAAGGATAGGTCGAGATGGCTCAAATAAAAGCTAAATTTCAATTTCGTAAAAGCTATTTGGCAATGATGATCGGTTTGGGATTATTGCCATCCGCACATGCAATGCAGGAATTATCGGATTCTTCTCTTTCTGATACTACCGGTGAAGGTGTTGCCTTGGTACTTGATGACTTTAAAATGGTTTTTCAGGCACCAAATGATGCTTCCAGTGGTTCAAGCTATGCACGAGGTATTGCCAATCCAGGTCAGGCAGACACTGGCTTTATTCGTATTATTCCAACTGGAGAGAACTATGCTCAATTAGGTGAGCGTGCCTATAATAAAACTTATGATTTAGCATATACCAATGCTTATTTGGGAGCTCAAGCTTCAACAGGCTATGCTACAATTTATAAAGACACATATGACCCTATTTTTAATCCTAAATATACTGAATTAGAAACAAAATACACCAAAGATATTAAAGCGACGGAAGAAGCGAAACAACCTGCCCTTCGGTCTCAACTTGTTCAAGCCTATTATGACTCTGAGTTAATGCAACGGTATTATGAACAGCGTTATGATGATTATTATAATGGTGCAGGTAATACCTCACCAGGTATTAATTACTCACTCCAAAATGATGGGACAACTGCATATAAATTAACTCCATATCTCCCTAATAGGTCTAAAGAATATGCAGAGATAAATACACGTGAAATGATTGAATTGCTTTATGGGAACAAGATTAATAATACACTTCCTGAATCAAAATTTATTAAAGATGAAAAATTGAGTACAACAGGAAGAACAAATATCATTGACCCTGTGATAGACGCTTATATAGCATCACAGATTGCTCAGAAAACAGATGCTGGAAAATTACAGGCAAAAACTGAGGCAGATGCACTTGCAGCACCAGAGGCAGAAAAGAAAAGAAAAGAGCTTTATGACCAACTTATAGCATTAGCAACTCAAGCTGCCAAGGATGCAGGAACAGGAGCAAGCGTAACTAACCTTAGAACTAAAGCAGATGTATTTATTTATGGATTGGCCCTATCAAAAAGTGATGGCTCTTTAAGTACACGTTATAGTGACCAAGGATTTAGTTGGGGAACACCAGATAACCCTTGGTTATTCCGTGCTGGTTCTGACACAGTAAAACAATTTAGTAAGACTGATATCTCAATAGGTTATTTGGCATTGGAGGCACCTTTAGCAACGGTTGCTGCAAATGAAGCTGATAATAATATTAAACTTGGCTTCTGGACAGATATTTTTTCGCGTGAATTAAATTCAAGTAATGAAGTAGATCCAGTTACAGGTGCACCAACTTCTGGATTAGACAAAGATTATCGTTTGCGGGCACAATTTGTGGCCAATGGACTGAGTTTAAATGGATCTCAAACCCGATTATTTCAAACTGGAAAGTCTACGAATGAAAATTATAATGAAACTTTGGGTATAGCCAGTATTGTTCGTTTAAATACCAATGATAATCCAGCTAATTTAAGTATTGATGATCAAAATTTGGATAATAAAGGGATTCGTCTGAGCACTGCAGCAAAATCAGATACTTTAGATGGTACTGCTGTTACACCAGCAATAGATCGTTCAAATGCACCAATTTTCAATGAAACGGAGGGTTTATATCTATACAGCCCTAATATTAACTTGGTCTTGGGCAATATGTATCAACCATTTATTTTAGGTTCTGAAGGGAACAATATTATTCTCGAAATTACCCGAATTCCAAATGTACCTGAAGTTTATAATCAAATTTATCAAAATTATGCTGTTTATAATGAAGATGGAGAAGTTACGGGATATTTGGGCACCGATGCAATGAAAGGTTCTACCTGTAATGTCTATCGTTGTGGTACGCCAATTTCAGCAACAGCAGATACTGTGGCAATCTATCAAGGACGTGATGCAACACATAGTAGTATTGCTATAGGTACAGTTGATAAACAGTTCGGCAGTGACAGAATGCTAAAAGCAAAAGATGGAACGACAGCAACAGGTATTGTCTTTAAAGATGTTAATGGTTTAGCGAAAAACTTTGGTTCAGCTGTGATTGATGGTGTGTTGATTCAACATCTAAAAATAAAAACTACAGGTCTATAAAGGAATAGAGCAATGTTGAAAAAGTTAATGTTTGCTACGGTTCTTGGGATTTCTTTAACGACACAAGCCGGCTTGGTCAGTCTTGATTCACAGCAAATGACAGCAGAAACAGGTCAAGGCGGAGCGGATTTAAGCTGGACCTTGTCACTCAACCATCAATACGCTACTGATTTAACAAAATCTCAAATTTCTGAAACGGTCGCTAATAAGTTAGAAGTGTATTACAAGCCAACAACAGATTGTGGAATTAACACCTTGTTTTGTCGCTTGGCGATTTCACCGAACAATCATGTCGATGCCCAAGGCAATAAAAAATGGCTGGTGTTTAAAGGCATACAAGGTACCCTGCAAATTGATAAGTTTTCTATCGATGGTACTACGATTACTAATGCGGCAGGTGACCCACAAACTGCCATGAAAATTAAATTTTATGATGATAACCCTCTAAAGATACGTAACTTGGGTTTTAATACTTTAGCTATTGAGACAGGAACTGGTGAGGGTGATAAAGAAGGATATGCCAATTCAGAAAAGTACACGACCTTTACTAATCGTGTTTATAAGGAGGATGGCACGTATACCACAGCCCTAGCAGACGTCCCAGAATTTGATCAGGGACGTGAGAAAGGCTTTATGGGCCTCAATATGCACGGCAACATGCACATGTCAGGAAACTTAAAAATATTTAGCTTTAACTGTTCAGGTGGTAGTGCACAAAGCCGTTGCTAACTGCATGGATGCAGCATAGGGATGAAAGAATGAAAAAAATAAAATTACAAATTAAATTATTAACGGCATGTGTCTGTTTGGCACAGCATAGTTATGCACTAGAGCTGATTGAAGAACAAGAATTGGGTCATATCACTGGTCAAGACGGTATTACGATTACACACGAGGTATCAAAAGTAGAAGTTGAACAGCTCAATTGGTATGACCCGAATGCTGATGTAAATACCAAGATGGGACTGGGATTGCATAAAGTAGAAATCTTAGGCAAAGATCAAAATGCGATTTTAAGCCAGCTTAAGTTTGATGTCGGTGCGACCGATGCTGGTGCAGGGATCCGTCTAGAAGCAAGCGTAGCTCCCTTTAGTGCCAATGCAGATTTTAAACTTGTGAGTAAGGATTGTGTTGGAACAAGCTGTGTCGAAAACAATCAAAATTTGGGCAAATTAGGTCTTGCGATTGATAGTCCATTTAAAATGGTGCTTCATACGACAGCAGGTTTATTCAATAAGAATGAAACAGCTACTATCGATTTCAATTTGCAAGATGCCACGATCAAACATACTTTAGGTACAAATAGCTTAGTTCTAGATAACTTTAATTTTAACTTCGCTGGTACGGGCTATATGTATATAGACCCGACACAAGGCATCGTACTCTCCAGTAAAAGTGGCACACAAGACCATCTAATTAATTTAAAACCAGTGGCTGTAGGAACAACTGGTGCGCAAACAGCTGGATTAAACTTTGATTTACGCTATCAGAATGGAGATGGCGATTTAAAAAATATCATGCGCTATGGTATTTCGGGTGCAGTGAGTAATGCACGTTTGTCGTTAGGTGCCGATCAGTCAAAACTGAATTCTTTTGATATAAGTAATAAAGTTGGTGGTGTGCTGACGCGACAAGATCAGAGTGTTTCAAGCTATAACGCAGGTGAAGGTGGCTTGCATCTTGGTTTATCTGCGGATTTTACTAATCAGGAAGTGGCAGCAGCACAGGGTTTAAAGCCAACGACTTTGGAAATTGGTCATACGGGTAAAGGAAGCTATGCAGTTCAGTTTAATGAATTGCGTTCATTAACTGGAAAAAATAATGCTTATATCGATTTTGGCGACATTTATATCAATACAATTCAGGCACAGAACCTGGAGTTTTTAGTGAATGATAATATTAAGTCAACGCTTAGACGAAGTAATCCGATTTTGCAGCAAACTTTAAGCAGTACGTCTGCTAATCAGGACTTTGCACTAATTGCCATACGGGGTATGGATTTTCAGTCGATTGCAGCCAAAGCAAATTTTATTTCTAATGATACTGGTGTTATTTCCGGGAATAGTGGTTCTTGGGGAATTGGTATTCCAATTTACAACCTGAATGCCAATGTGGCCTTGTCGGGTACAAAATATGACGGTGACAAGAATGGTATTGCCTATAACGTGATGGCATCAACTGAAGGTTATGGAAAGGATGCCAAAACCGGAGCGCCAAGTACAACCTCAATTCTTTTAATTGATGGTGGTGTAGAGAATGGCCATGCGCGAAACTATTATGCTGGCCTTCGAAATATTGATGCCTTTATTGAATCCAAAGGGGTGATTGGTTATGAGGATGAAGGCATCTATGTAAAAGCTGATAAATTGCTGATCGCAGCGAAAGCTGAGGTGGCAATTGGGCAACTACCGGGATCTAAATATAACTGTGTATCAGGCAATAAATGTGATCAGTTTGTTCCTGATGACAATTTTTCTAAACGCGATGATGTATTAACAACAATTGCCATGATGCTTGATGGTAGTGGTGAGTTAATGATTATTCCGGGGCTGGATGTAGCAGACGAAAATTATTTATCGCTGGATGCAAACTTTAAGTTCCGAACATTAACTTCTGAAGAAAAAGGTGATGTTAATAATCTTGGTAGTTATTTTAGTCTGATTAATGAAGATGTAGATAGCACAGGTGCAGTTCATATTTCTGCGATTAACTTTAATCGTATGGAAGGGAATTTAGGGTTAATCACCAAAATAGGGGTGAGTGAAGATACTGTTACTTTAGATAATCAAATTAATTTTAATAAAGATCAGAAGATTATCGAGCCGTTTAGAACCAATATGGCCATGACCACAAATGGCAATATGCAGAATATAGCAACAATTGCACTCACGGGTGGAACCATGCGCAGTACGCTAGGCATTACACCGCGCTGAAGTAAGGGATGATTTCATGAAAAAAATAATATTGAATAGTTTAATTGTATCAACCTGTGCATTTATACAACATGGTTTTGCAATGACGGCATTAAATGATACCGAGTTGTCCAAGATTGAAGGACAAGCTTTACTTTCCATGGAAGTACAACAAGGCTACAAACAGGTTGACAACCTTAATAATACTTATGATCAATCTAATGTGTCTTTTTATAAACTTGGTTTAGAAGCTGAAATGGAAGTTAATGCCAATATTAAGAAATTACAACTTGGTTGTGGTGGTATTAATGGTGCATCTGGTTGTGATATTGATATTGATAATATTGCTCTGAGTGGGTGGCAGTCAGGTACAGATTATTCATCTGATGATCGTGCGGCAAGTTCGGCAGTAATCACTAATCCATTTGTACAGTTTGCAATCAAAAACCCAAATCAGGCATCCACACGTGAAGTATTGGGTTTTCGCCTGAGTGCTGAAAAAATTCAAGGTCTTCTAACCTTAGGTACTGAAAATAGTAATACACCGAATGGGATTAACAGTTTCAGCGGTTATATGAAAACTAAAGCAGCATCAGGTGAAGCAAAAACAGCATCTCGTATCATGAACTTTGCTGCGACAGGCCAAGAAATTGAGGGAACTGTACGGGGTAAAATTGGAAGTCTAACATTACCTCTAGATTTGCATTACACCTCTGATGATTACACATTTACCCTAAGTGAAACCACGGCTCCTTTTACTATTCCTGCTACTATTGTCTCTGGGACGCGTATGAAAGATGTCGTGCTGAAAGGTACTGGTACAGTGAGTAAAATTGACTTTAATGGTCCATTAAAGGCATCACTTTTAGGTGGTCTATTAAATCTAGATAAACAAATTACTGGTAATCTAACAGGTTTAAAAACAGATATTACTGTAAATCAAAGTCTAGGTTTGATTCACGCGCTATATCTGAATAACCCAGCATCCTTATCATTACAATCACAAAACATTTTGTGGCCAGGTGCAGCTGTTGCAGCTAATCAGGGGTGGTGGCTTGCAATGGAAGATGAAGTTGACTTAGGTAGTATTTCCCCAGCAGATAAAGTGAATATCACCGATGCTGTTTTAAAACAGACTATTGCTGGGATTAATTATGATTTAACAAACAATATCCGTAGTTGTGGTGGCCTGATCAGTGGGTGTATTGCAGGTGGATCTCTGGACGTGGGTGAAATTAAGAACCCAACCCTAATTGATTTTCCACTTACTAATTTAAGGTTAGCAGGACAAGATTTTAAATCCAACTGTTTTGGTGGGCATAAGTTCTGCTAAGAAGTATCTATAAAAAATCCCGCATTTCGCGGGATTTTTTATTTTAAAGCAGCTTATTTAGCAATTTTTGACAATAGTTCTTCTTTAGACAGGTTTACAGATTCAGCATCACGACGACCTTTATATTCAAAAGTACCAGCATCTAAACCTTTTTCACCAATCACAATGCGGTGTGGAATGCCTGTTAACTCGATATCCGAGAATTTCACACCTGGACGTTCGTTACGGTCATCCAGCAAGACATCGAAACCAGCTGCTTGAAGTTCAGCATAAAGTGCTTCAGCTGCTTCTAAAGTGCGAGGTGATTTGTGTGCATTCATTGGAACAATTGCCACTTCAAAAGGTGCAATCGCAGATGGCCAGATAATACCTTTCTCATCGTAGTTTTGTTCAATCGCTGAAGCAACCACACGTGTTACACCAATACCATAACAACCCATGGTTACAGTGAATGGTTTGCCATCTTCACCTAAGACCTTACAACCTAAAGCTTCAGAGTATTTTTTGCCTAACTGGAAGATATGACCCACTTCGATACCACGTTTGATTTGAAGTGTACCTTTACCATCTGGAGAAGGATCGCCTTCAACCACATTACGCAGGTCATAAACTTCGCTAAACTGCGCATCACGTTCCCAGTTCACGCCAGTTGCGTGCTTATCTGCTTCGTTTGCACCTGCGACAAAATCAGAAAGTACAGAAGCAGCACGGTCAACAATCACTGTTAGGCCTTTTTCTACTAAGCCTTGCGGACCCACAAAACCAGCCGTTAAGCCAAGTTCGGCAAGTTGAGCTTCAGTAGCAAAAGCTAAAGGTGCAGCAATTTTTGGATGCTTTTCGGCTTTAATTTCATTCAGTTCATGGTCACCACGAAGGAACAGGGCAACGACAGGAGCTGCTTTACCTTCTTCAGTTGCAACACCTTGAACCAGTAATGCCTTTACTGAATGCGCAGGATCAGTACCAAGGAAATTTGATACATCAGCAATGGTTTTTTGATTTGGGGTATCAACCACTTTCAGTTCTTGAGTCGGAGCAGCACGTTCGCCCACCAGAATCGCTTCAGCCATTTCGATGTTAGCCGCATAATCAGATTCAGTTGAGAAAGCGATATCATCTTCACCACTTGAAGCCAAGACGTGGAATTCGTGTGAACCTGAACCACCGATTGAACCGGTATCCGCTTGTACTGGACGGAAATCCAGACCTAAACGGGTAAAGATCTTGCAGTACGCTTCGTACATTTTGTCGTAAGTTTCTTGCAGAGATTCCTGATCCGCATGGAAAGAATAGGCATCTTTCATGATGAATTCACGTGAGCGCATTACGCCAAAACGAGGACGAATTTCGTCACGGAACTTGGTTTGAACCTGGTAGAAGTTTGCAGGCAGTTGTTTGTAACTTTTTAGCTCATTACGTGCCAGATCAGTGATCACTTCTTCATGTGTTGGGCCAAGCACAAAGTCATTGGTATGACGATCTTTAAAACGTAATAGTTCAGGACCGTATTGCACATAACGACCAGATTCTTCCCAAAGAGAAGCTGGTTGGGTCACAGGCATCAAGACTTCGAGTGAACCCGCGTTATTCATCTCTTCGCGAACGATCGCTGCAACTTTATTTAATACGCGAACGCCCATCGGCAGCCAGGTGTACAAACCTGAAGCCAACTTACGAATCATACCGGCACGAAGCATCAGCTGATGTGAAATAACTTCAGCATCGTTCGGGGTTTCTCTCAACGTTGCAAATAAAAAGCGACTCGCGCGCATGGAAACTGTCCTAAAAAAATTAAGCGTTAAAGCAGAGATTATACAATAAAAAATGAGGTGAACATTCGTGAATGTCACCTCATTGTGATGGTTTAAATTATGCCATGATTTTACGGGCTTGGCGCAGCATAAAATTCTTAAAGTCATCTAGGTAAGTGAAAATCACTGGAACCACGACCAATGTCAGCAGGGTGGAGGTAATTACCCCGCCGATCACGGCATGTGCCATCGGTGCACTTTGTTCACCACCTTCACCTAAGCCCAGAGCGAGCGGCACCATTCCCATGACCATGGCACTGGTGGTCATCAGAATTGGACGTAAACGGGTTTTGCCGGCATTCAGAATCGCATCATAACGGGCTTCACCCCGATCCATGGCTTTCTTGATGAAGTCGATAAGCAGAATCGCATTTTTGGTCACCAGGCCCATCAGCATAATAATCCCGATAATCGAAAACAGGTTCATGGTCGAATTAAACAGGAACAGCGCCAGGAATACACCAATTAATGACAAAGGTAATGAAGCCATAATGGCAGCAGGATGAATAAAGCTGTTGAACTGTGAACCCAGCACAATATAAATAAATACAATCGACAGGGTAATCGCAGTCAACGCATAACCAGCGGATTCTGCCATATCTGCATTGGCACCTTGGGTATCAAAACTATAACCCGGTGGCATGTCGAAATTATCCTGAAGTCTGCTAATGTCAGTACCGATGTCACCTGCAGGGCGTCCAGAGGTATTTGCTTCAACCAGCACCTCACGCGCCAGATCACGACGATTAATCTGAGAAGCTCCCAGTTTTTCCTCAAAATTCGCGACGCTAGAAAGCGGGATCAAAATCGGCTGATTATTGCCATCCATTTTAGATGAAGTGATATACATATTTTGCAGATCGCTCGGCAGGGTGCGCCGGTCTTCGGTCAGGCGTAAGTTAACATCATAAGTTTCACCTTTTTCATCCTGCCAGGTGGTGACATCATCGCCGGCAATCAGTGGGCGAACCACATTGGCAATTTGATTGACTGATAAACCAAGATCGCTGGCCAGAACGCGATTGATCTGTACACCTAAGGTCGGTTTTGGCTCTTTCAGTGAGGATTCAAGATCGACAATGCCATCAATTTTAGCCATCTCGACCATAAAGCGATCGGAAATCTTCTGTAGTTCATTCAAATCAGGGCCTTTGATTGAAATCATAATCGGCTTTTGGCCACCCGATACGGTTTCATCCGCGGAAGCGACTGAGGTAATGGTAATGCCGCCCACAGATTGTAAACGTTGACGGAATTCATTATTGAGATCATTCAAGCTTTTCTCGCGTTCAGTCCGCGGAGTCACAGTGACACGTAAGCTGACATGGTTTTTACCGCGATCGGTCACACCATTAATTACGCCGTAAGTTGCACGTACATCAGGATGCTGACGTACAATTTTATCGACCTGCTGCAGTTTGGCTTGTGAATATTCCAGTGAAGCATCGACTGGAGTTTCAAACTTGATCCGGATTTCACCCTTATCCGGGACAGGTACGAACTCGGTACCAATCAGTTTCGACAGGGCTAGAGCGCCAAACAAAGACGCCACTGCAATTACAATAGTAATGAATCTAAAGCGCAAAGCCAGTTTCAGCAGTTTTTCATAGACATGGCTTAAATTGTCTAATTTACCTGAAATCCAGTTAAAGAAACGTTTAATGCGCCCTGGCTTTTTATTGGGATCTTTTTTCTTTTCTGCCCAATGCGCAGATAGCATTGGATCTAGAGTGAAGCTAACAAACATGGAAATCAGAACGGCGGTACTCACCGTTACACCGAACTGATAGAAGAAACGGCCAATGATTCCGCCCATAAAGGCAACAGGCAAGAATACCGCGACAATGGTCAGGGTTGTTGCCAGAACGGCAAGGCCAATTTCTTTGGTGCCGTCCAGCGCGGCAGTGACATGGTCTTTACCCATATCGGTATGCCGTACGATATTTTCCCGTACTACAATTGCATCATCAATCAGCAAACCGATACTTAAAGATAGGGCCAATAAGGTCATCATATTGATGCTGAAACCAAAAGCCCAGATAAAGGTCAAAGTTCCGAGCAATGCAATCGGTAAAGTGAGGCCAGTAATGACCGTTGAGCGGAAAGAACCTAAAAATAATAGAACAATCAGCACAGCAAGCACCGCACCCTCAATAATGGTACGCGCAACATCCCCAATGGTGCCGCGGATACTTTTTGAAGAATCCACCACAACTTTTAAGGTGGTTCCTTGTGGCAATTGGGCTTTAATGCTTTCAAGAGTTTTGTAGGTACTGTCTACTACTTCAATAACATTAGAATCAGAGCTACGCAGAATGTCGACAGCCACTGCAGCCTTGCCATCCAGAAATGCACCAGTTTCAAGTTCTGCCTGACTATCTTCAATTTCTGCGACCTGTTTCAGAAAGATCGGTGCACCATTTTTATTGGCAATGACCAGATCGCCAAAGGCGAGGGGATGCAGGACTTTGGAATTGATCTCAATCACCAGTTCCGAGTTGCCAGATTTTAATGTACCACCCGGAACTTCGATATTTTCAGATTTCAGAGTATTGATGACGCTATCCACGCCAATGCCAAAAGCTTGTAGTTTCTGTGGTTCAACCTGAATGCGAATCTGGCGCTGTGCATCACCGAGCAGGTTGACGGTACCTACACCCGGAACAGTTCTCAGTTGTGGAACAATGCGCTGATCCAGATAGGAGCTTAGTGTCTTTAAACCCATATTGTCGGACTCAAATACGATCGACATGATTGCATTGGCAGTCGGATCATAACGCTCGACGACTGGCTCCTGAATTTCATCACGGAATTCAGCGGTGACTGAAGCAATTTTGTCACGGACATCCTGTGCTGCCGTGGTTGAAGGCACTTCCAGATTGAATTCGGCCGTAATCATCGACAGGCCTTCACTGGATTGTGAAATCACCTGTTTTAAACCGGAAATAGTATTGATCTGGTCTTCGAGTTTTTTGGTAATTTCCGATTCAACAGTTTCTGGAGAAGCACCTGGATAATTCGTATAAATTACGACAAAGGGGAAATCGACATCCGGAAATTCTTCCACACCCATGCGCTGCCAGGAAGCCAGTCCAAGTACCATCAAACAGAACATCATCATAATAGTGAAGACGGGATACTTCACACTAATTCGGGTAAACCACATATTAATGATCCTGTCTGATTAGTTGGAACGCACTGTCACTGGTTTGTTGAGATCTGCCTCGGTAAATGGAATGCGACTGACCTGATCACCTGTTTCCAGACCCTGGATCACTGCGGTATTCTGGTTATAGCGCTGTTCCAGAACCTGAACATTCACTTTAATAATTTTGTTCTGGCGAATAACCCAGACATAAGGTTTATTCTGGATATCCTGAATGGTATCGAGGGGAATGATCTGACCAGAAACTTGTTGAGAACTCAGAATATTGCCTTCAACAAAAGAGCCAATACTTAAAGAGGGAATACTTTCATTCGGTCTGGCGAAGAATTCAATCTGGCGGCTGGCTTGATCGGCAATTGGAGATACACGGCTAATAGCAGCGGTAAATGTGTTTGGATTGCCCTGAATCTGGTATTCAATTTTGCTACCTAAACGCAGACTGGACTGCATCTCACTCGGGACACGGGCCTGAATTTCCAGTTGATTTGGATTTACGATTTCAAACAGGGTTTGTCCGATCGCCACGGTTTGACCGGGCTCAACCTGACGCTGGGTGATCACGCCACTAATCGGGCTGGTGATAATGCCATCACGATCGGCTTTTACGGCAATATCGACATTGGCTTGCTGTGCGCGGACATTTTCAACCTGGGCCTGATAGTCAACCTGACTTTGCTCATATTCAACTTTAGAAATAAAGCCTTGGTCGAGCAGGCGCTTTTTGCGCTGCATCATGTTACGCGCCTGATTGGCCTGTGCCTGGGTAGATGCCAGATTGGCACGGGCCTGAGCCAGACGTGCGGCATTGTCCTGATTATTTAAGCGAACCAGTACCTGACCTTTAGCTACATTGTCACCGACCTGAGCATTAACACTGGTGGCAGTGGCCGAAACCTGCGCTTGAATACTGCTTTGGTTGACTGCGCGAATAGTGCCGGTAAATGCGGATTTCTGGATTGAAGTACCTGTTTTTACAGCTACCAGATCCTGAAGAATTAGTTCAATTGTTTTGGGACTTTCGGCTTGCGGTGTAGATTCATTTTTATTGCAGCCGCTTAGAAAAAGACTTAAGCAAAGTGCACTCACCATCAATACAGAGCGCGAAGAAGGGGTCTTTGAAATATGAAAATGCTGTGCAAATGGCATATTAATCCTTTTCACTTGTGGTCGTTTAAAGCAACAACAAGTTATTTGTGTTTATTCAAGTGCTTTTAAACGGGCAATAATTCTGTCGTATTCCGCTTCCATATTTCGATAGCGAGTTTGTAAAGATTGAATATTTTCTTTTTGAGAAATCAGGTTTTTCTGGTTGTTTTCAAGGTTGGCTTTCAAAGATGCCGGGGGATTATTGCCTTTACGTAAATATTCACGTTCTTGGCGTAAAAACATAACCCGGTCTTGCTGCAACTGTTTCATCTGCTCTTGCTGAAAGGCAATCTGTTTTTTAAGTTGGCTCAGACTTTCATTCTTTTTTTGTAGAGCAACATGGCTATTGGTATAGGCACGTTTCAGTTTCTGGTCTTCTGCGATGCGCTGAGCCTGCTGGGCACGTTGCGGCGCCTGTTTAATATCTTTATCGACATTATAAGGACGTGCACGTTTAATGACCTGCATATTCTGGTCAAGTGCCTCATATCCATAGCGGATATGGTTGGGGGTAACGTTAGTGCTGATATTGGCCACACCTTTATTATCATAATAGCGGTACCAGGTGGCTTTTGGTGGCTGGTTAGTTGAGGCATAAGAAATGGTGACCTGAAGAAAAAGTGTCACTGCAAATATGAATCGGCCAGTCATTTTATTTTTATCAATGAAAGCAAGTTTTTCTGAAAACTGACTCATCATTGGCTCCCCAATTGAAAGTTGACTAAATTACTTATTTTAAAGTAATAATAATGCTATATTAGACTCAAATTCACGAATTAAAAACTACCATCAGTCAAAAAAAAAGCAATGACAAAATAAAAATGTGAAATGGTTAATGAAAATCCGCCATTTATGCACACTTGTGTAGAAAATGTTCATTGATAATACAAGTGGATTTGTGTTAAAAATGTTTATCGATCGTAATAAAATAATCCTATGAGCCTTATGGCGCATCGTTTCTAAAATGGGAAGGGTCAAAATGGACGATAAATTCCAAAATCTAAAAGTTATGGTCATTGATGACTCAAAGACCATTCGTCGTACAGCAGAAACTCTTCTACAGCGCGAAGGATATGAAGTCGTGACTGCGGTAGATGGTTTTGAAGCTTTGTCAAAAATCGCAGAAGCCAATCCGGATATCGTATTTGTAGACATCATGATGCCTCGTCTAGATGGTTATCAAACTTGTGCATTGATTAAAAATTCTCAAAATTATCAGAATATTCCTGTGATTATGCTTTCGAGTAAAGATGGCTTATTTGATCAGGCCAAAGGTCGTGTTGTTGGTTCGGACGAATACTTGACTAAACCTTTCAGTAAAGATGAATTGCTTAACGCAATCCGTAACCATATTAGTGCTTAATAATTGATTTTTTAGGGGAATTGGCATGGCGCGTATCTTAATCGTAGATGACTCACCGACAGAAACATTCCGTTTTAGAGAGATTCTTTCTAAACATGGCTTTGAGGTGATTGAAGCATCCAATGGTGCAGATGGGGTAACCATGGCTCAGGCTGAGTTGCCAGATCTGGTATTGATGGATGTGGTCATGCCAGGCGTGAATGGCTTCCAGGCAACACGTCAAATTGCACGTGGTGCAACCACCAAGCATATTCCGATTGTGATTGTAAGTACCAAAGATCAGGCCACTGACCGCGTTTGGGGTAAACGTCAGGGCGCCGCAGATTATCTTACAAAACCGGTAGATGAAAAACAGTTGATTGAAGTGATTAAGCACCACCTCAACGCAGGATAAGCTCTATGGCAGCAAATGGATTTATCGAATTGCTTCGCATTGCGAAACGGGGAAATAAAAACTACGTTTCTAATGAAAATGAAGTCAACCGATGGTCAGGCATTGCTTTTGAGATGATGGGGCAATATTTTGTTGCCCCGCTGGGGGAAGTATCCGAAGTGATCTATCCTCCAAAATATACGCCAGTTCCTAATACTCAATCATGGGTTCTAGGGTTGGCCAATATTCGGGGAAGGTTATTATCAGTTTCTGATTTGACTCAATATGTATCAGGACAGAGTAGCCAGTTTTCACCGACTCAAAAAGTATTATGTATTCACCATAATGACCAATATGTCGGTTTGGTTGTTGATCAAGTTTTGGGTATACAACATTTTAATAAGAAAAGTTTTTTTTCTAAAACAACTGAATTGGATAATAACTTACAAGAATACTGTCAGGGATTTTTCCACCAGCATAACCAACAATGGCATGTGTTCTTATTCAGTCGTCTGTTGCAAAATCCAAAATTTATGAACGCATCTATAAAATTTATAAATTAAACGTCGCGCACGAAAGTAATAAAGACGTAAATCGGGGAGAGGCTGCATGGGCTTTAAACTTAAAAAGAAAAATACAGGTGAAGGTAGCCGCAAAAGTGGCAATACTTTTTTATCCAAGATTCAATCACAAACAGATCAGTTGTCACGTGTATTTGGTGATAGTGAAAAGTCTAAACCGTTTATTTATGGTGCAGCCGGCTGTCTGTTAGCAGCAACCATCACTTTATTGTATCTTTTCTACAGTGTGCCACGTGCCAACCAGCTGACACAAAGTCTGGGTGATTTACGTCTGCTTTCACAAACCATTTCTCGTCAGGCGACTGAAGCAACGGCTTCTGGTACACCTGAGGCGATGAAAAACCTGACAGATTCTCAAAAAGCTTTTGCTGAAAACCTTGAGACTGTAAAAAATATTCACTCCAATAATGAAGCGCTACAAGCAGTAGATAAACAATGGACAGAAGTGTCTTCTAGTATTGACCTGATTGCATCGCAACAAAAAATCATTAACCAGTTATATGACACCAACATCGCAATTGGTGAAGCCATCCCGGGGATTCAGGCCGAATATAACTTGATGGTCGACCAGATGGCGCGTCAAGACATGCCGTCAAACCAGGTGGTCATTGCGAAAAACCAGGTATTCATTGCGGAACGTATTTTACGTTCGATCAGCTTGGTATTGACCGGTAACGACGGTTCACGTGAATCAGCGGACGACTTCAGTGCCGATACCGAAACTTTCGGTTCATACTTAAATGCACAGTTAAACGGTTCTGCTGAACTGGGTGTACAACGGATTACTGATCCAAACCTGCGCGAGTCTCTTGAAGGCATTAAAGCAGAATATGATGATGTACTTGAATCAGCATCTGCGACAATCCTGAAAAACTCTGCGCAAATCGTAAAAGTACGTCAGGCATCTGCGTCAATTTTCTCGCAATCGGATGTCCTGCTCGATAACCTGAACAAACTATCTGGTAACTCTGGTCTGAAAACAATCGTTCCAGCAGTTCTGTTAATTCTGTTATTGATCGGCTTCCTGCTGTGTGTATTCCGCCTGTTAACCCTACGTGGTGCATCGGATAAACAGCGTGTAACCCGTCTTCAAGAAGAATATGACCGTAACCAGAATGCGATTTTACGTTTACTGGACGAGATTGCCGACCTTGCGGATGGTGACTTGCGTTCATATGCAACAGTATCGGAAGACTTTACCGGTGCGATTGCCGACTCGATTAACTTCGCGATCGACCAGTTACGTGACCTGGTATCTCGTATTACCGAAACTTCTCAGGAAGTTGCGCAATATACAGCGACAACTCAAAGCATTACCAACCAGTTAGCTGAAGCATCTGAACACCAGGCACAAGAAATTGCCGGTGCATCTGCTGCGATTAACGAAATGGCGATGTCCATTGACCAGGTATCTGCCAACGCGGAAGAATCTGCAGTCGTTGCGGAACGTTCAGTACAAATTGCTGCAAATGGTGCAGACGTTGTACACCGTTCAATTGAAGGTATGGATACGATTCGTGAACAGATTCAGGAAACGTCGAAACGTATTAAACGTCTGGGTGAATCTTCACAAGAAATTGGTAACATCGTCGCCCTGATTAACGATATTGCCGACCAAACGAACATCCTGGCTTTGAACGCAGCGATTCAAGCGTCGATGGCGGGTGAAGCTGGTCGTGGTTTCGCCGTGGTAGCGGATGAGGTCCAGCGTCTTGCGGAACGTTCTGCATCTGCAACTAAACAGATTGAAGGCCTGGTAAAAACCATTCAGACCGATACCAACGAAGCCGTAATTTCAATGGAACAAACCACAGCCGAAGTTGTACGTGGTGCGAACTTGTCTAAAGATGCCGGTGTGGCACTAGATGAGATTCAGAACGTATCGAATAACCTGGCAAAACTGATTGCAAACATTTCCGATGCTGCGAAACTTCAGTCAGCATCTGCAGGTCATATTGCGACCACGATGAATGTCGTACAGGAAATTACTTCACAAACTACGAGTGCAACCTTCGATACAGCACGTTCGGTATCTGAATTGGCGAACATGGCCGATGCATTACGTGAATCTGTATCTGACTTTAAACTACCAGAATAAAGTCAGAAAGTATGAGGGGAGTGTGCCTTAACCTAGGTTGAGGCACATTCAGAAATACAGATAAAGCCTCGACAAGATGGACTTGACTACATAAGGTTAGGTCTCGCGTGACGGTCACAATTAAGTTTGAGCGCCCTTCTTGGCGGCACAACGTAAGAAGCATTAGCTATGAAAGAAATATTAAAAAATTTAGTTGAAACGACAACGCTTCCTGAAGACAGTTATCTTGATCAAGATGCAGAAATTCTTGAAATTTTTGTCGAGGAAATCGAAGAGATTTTCGTTGAGTTAAATGCTTTATTTCCAGAATGGTTGAGTGATCCGGCTCATCAGGAAAACCTGAAAACCATTCGCCGCCATTTTCATACCCTGAAAGGTTCAGGCCGTATGGTGGGGGCTAAATCTGCGGGTGAAATTGCATGGGCAGTGGAAGATACCTTAAACCGGGTACTTTCAGGTTCGATCCAGTTAACGCCTACGATTCAACAGTATGCCAAAGCTGTACTGAATATTTACCAGTTTACTTTATATCCAAAATTCAAACAGGTGCAGGAACTCGATGTTGACCTGCGCCCAGTCGTGCTTTTAGGTCAGCAATTACAACAACAAATGACACCTGAACCGGCTTTAGAAGAACTCTTGCAACTGGCAGACAGTCTGACTGCCGAAGGCCAGATCACAGGTCTTGAGCTAGGTGATTCGGCTGAAGATCAAGATACAACTGCAGCAATAGAAATAAGCACAACAGAATTTGAGCTTGAAGAAGCTGATAGTGAAGATGCTGCACGTAGTGATGTAGAAGAAACCGTGGCGATCTTTATCGAGGAAGCGGAAGAGCATCTCGAAACGATTGCCAAGTTCCTGCGTAGCGAAAATGAAAAAGTGCAGGATTATAATGCATTGATTCGTGCTATTCATACTTTGCGCGGCAGTTCGTCCATGGCACAGATCGAAGAAATCTTCGAGGCCAGCTCTAAAGTAGAACATCTGTTTAAAACACTGCTTCAGGATGAAATTGCATCCACCTCAAAAGAAACTGCTGTATTAATTCAGTATGCTGAATTTGTCAGCGACTATCTGCATTTGTTACGTCAGGGTGATAGCAGCAAACTGGCAGCAGTGTATGCGACTTTTGAGCGTGTCTGGAATGATTATGGCTTCGCAGCCACTGAAACGGAAACAGTTGAAACCCAAGGTCTGGTGACCAAGCTGGTTGAACTGGAGATTGACCTGTTACTGGATGCCGAGTTTGAATTCGATAAACGCGCTAAAGTCGATTATCCAGAATATATTCAGGCTTTAAGCGAGCAGGCTGCCGAGCTGCTTGCACATACAGATAACCGTGCCGCACTGGGTATTCATGAGTTTACGACAGATTTAAAATCTGCTTATGATGCCTTGCTGGAAAAACCGGTACTGCTGAATAGTGATTATGCTTATGAGCTGTTTGCCCAGGCACATCAGGAATTCATTCATTTATTCGATACCCTAGCAGCAGGCCAGCGTGTCATTCTGAATGATGATACGCAAAAAACCTTGAGTGAACTGGCTGCATTTGTACAGCAGGACCTGGAAATCTTTGCCGAAGACAATGTCCCTGCTGAACAAGTATCAGAAGAAATTTCTATTCCTGAAGCTGCAACCACAGCCAGCATTGACTTTTCTGCTTTAAGCCAGCGTATTGCCTCTGACCGCCAGTACATCGACAGCGCAGAAACTCAGCGTGATTTCGATGAGGATCTACTGAATATCTTCCTGGAAGAAGCGGATGAATTACTGGTAGGTATTGATGAAGATCTGAATACCTGGAGTAAAAAGCAGGATGATACGACTTCACTGAATAACCTGATGCGTCACTTGCACACCTTAAAAGGTGGTGCAAACATGATTACCGCTTCTCATATCGGTTCGATTTCGCACGAACTAGAAAGTATTTATGAGCGAATCATCCGTCAGCAGATCGCTGTTACTCCAGCGCTGATTCAAATCATTCGTCTGGTGCAAGATAACGTTTCTGACCGTATCCAGTCGATCCGTGATGAAGGTATCGATTATCCGGCTGTTGAAGCAATTTCGATTCTGCAAAATATTCAGGCATTGGTGGCTGGTCAAGCTGTTGCAGCTCCAGTAGAAGCATCAATTCCTGTTGTCGAATTTGAATATGCAGAAGCTACTACTGAATCTGTAGAGACAGTAGATGATGCATCGGAAGAGATTGCATTAGAAGATACAAGTTCAGATCTAGAACCAGCTCTAAACTTAGAAGATGAACAAGTTGAGCTGACTGAAACAGAAACCTTAACTGAAGCAGTTGAAGTTGTAGCAGAAGAACGCTCTGAAGAAGATGAACTGAAGTCGATTGTTGAAGAAACCTTCCTGGAAGAATCAGAAGAGATTCTCGACAATACCGAAAAACTGCTGAACCAATGGTTTGATCAGCGTAGTGACCGTAGCTTATTGCTTCAATTACAACGTGCTGCCCACAGTATCAAGGGTGGTGCGCGCATGGTTGAAAACGAAAAGGTGGCCAGCATTGCGTATGAACTGGAAACCACATTCGAACAGTTTGCGGTATATCACTTTAACTCGAATGCTTATGATGGCCTGCTGCAAAAAACACTGGCTTGGTTAAGACAAGCGATCTTCCAGCATGACTATAGCAATTTTGAACAGATCCAAAGCAGCCTGAAAAAGATTGCTTATGTGGATGTTACTGCGCAGCTGCCTGAACGTCTGGCTAAAACAGAAACGTTGGTCACTGAAAATAGCTTCGAGTTTGTTGAAGGTGATGGTACTGAGCCACCACGTATGATGGGTGAGTGGGTCGATACCGGTAATACCGATACCAGCCATGAGATGATCCGTATCTCTGCTGATCTGGTTGAGAAGATGATCGACCTGTCAGGCGAGAATGCAATTAACCGTTCGCGTATCGAGATGGATTTGGGTCAGCTCGGCAATACTCTGAACGAGATGGAACTGGCGATCAAGCGTCTGGCGGATCAGTTGCGCCGAATGGAAGGCGAGCTAGAATCTCAAATTATTGCCAAACATGGTTCAGAAAACTCGCGTTATGCAGACTTTGACCCGCTGGAAATGGACCAATATTCGTCCCTGAACCAGTTGTCCAAGTCGCTTGCGGAATCTGCTTCGGACTTGGTTGACTTCAAGAGCACTCTATCTGACAAGATTCGTGAAACTGAAGGTTTGTTATTGCAACAATCACGGATTCAGGCCGAGATTCAGGAAAGCCTGATGCGTACTCGTCTGGTACCGTTTGACCGGATGTTGCCACGTTTACAACGTATCGTACGTCAGACTTCTACGACTTTGAACCGTCCAGCTGAATTGATTGTTCAGAATAGTGAAGGTGAATTAGACCGTAATATTCTGGAACGTCTGGTAACGCCATTCGAGCATATGCTGCGTAATGCGATTGACCATGGTTTGGAAGATACAGCAGATCGTATTGCTCTGAATAAACCGGAAGTCGGTTCAATCCTGTTGAACATCAGCCGTCAGGGTACAGATGTCATCGTCTCATTTAGTGATGATGGTAAAGGTATCGATGCTGAGAAGATTCGTGAGAAAGCACTTAGTCAAGGCCTGATCAAAGAAGATCAGACACTGGATTCGGAAGAGCTATTGCAATTCATTTTTCACCCGGGCTTTAGTACCGCTAAATCTGTAACCCAGATTTCTGGTCGTGGTGTGGGTCTGGATGTAGTACAAAGCGAGATCAAGTCTCTGGGCGGTCACGTATCTGTCAGCTCTGAAGTCGGCAAAGGCACAACCTTCACTATTCGCGTACCGACGACTGTAGCGGTCAGCGATGCCTTGATGGTAAAAGTGGGCGATCAGCAATACGCCGTTTCTCTGGCGCAAATCGACCGTATTGTACGTATTGCACCATCTACTCTGGAAACTTACTTCAACAGTAAAGACGATTTCTTCAAGATTGATGGCGTTAATTACAAATTGCGTTACCTGTCTGAGTTCGTATCGAATCAGCCAATTCCTCGTCTGAACAACGTAGCGCATTCACTGCCAGTATTGCTGATTAAAGGCAACAGTGGTCAAACCATTGCCTTACTTGTGGATCAGTTAGTAGGTTCACGTGCACAGATCGTGGTGAAACCAATCGGCCATCAGTTCGCCAATATTGGTGTAGTCACTGGTGCGACGATTCTTGGTGATGGTCAGGTTTGTCTGATTCTGGATGGTCAGAATATTGCCCGTCAGATCCATGGTACGCAGCGTGTGAAACACATGCAGGATCAACGCGATGGTTCACGTTCTGGCAATGCTCGCCGTCTGGTGATGATCGTGGATGACTCGGTGACTGTACGTAAGGTGACCTCGCGTCTGCTTGAGCGTCAGGGCTATGATATTGTCACCGCCAAAGATGGTGTAGATGCGATTGAGCAGCTTGAAAATGTCCGTCCGGATCTGATGCTGCTGGATATTGAAATGCCGCGTATGGATGGTTTTGAGGTCACGAACCTGGTTCGTCACCACGATATTCACCGTGACCTGCCAATCATCATGATTACTTCACGTACTGGTGAAAAACACCGTGAACGTGCCTTCAGTCTGGGCGTAACCCACTACATGGGCAAACCGTTCCAGGAAGCTGAATTACTGGCGAATATTCAACAGTTAATTGCTGAAAAACAGGGGTCATAAATGAGTCAGAATACGACTAATGCCAAAATGGCTGATCAGATAAGTCAGCAGGAACTTCAGCATTTAATTACGGTATCTACCGGATTTATTGATGCTTATATTATTGACTGTCACGGCAAAGATCCAATGCTGTTACCACAAAATATTGTCCTGTCTGCACTGGATAGTGATACCCAGGTTAAAGTGGTTGAGTGGCATGATGCGCAATTACCGGTTTATGCAGTTAATGATCCAACACGTAAAAGTGGTGTGGCGCTGGTGATTGAAGGAGATGAGGTGCATCAGCGTTTTGCCCTGATGTGCAATGAAATGCCGAAAACCATTCGTCTGCGTATTTCTGAAGTGGTTGATGCCGATCAGCAAGTGACTGACCCCGCAGTATTCCAGTATGTGCGTATGGGGGATCAGTTATTTCACATCCCGCAAATGGGCCATATCCAGTCTTCAATCGGTCTATAATTCTTTTGAATGTATAAAAAAAGGAACTCATAAGAGTTCCTTTTTTTACATCTGGTGATTAATTGGCTAACAGGTTCACCAGAATCTGCTCATAAATTTCAGCCAGTGGTTCAAGATCTGCAATATCGACATGCTCATTAATCTGATGGATCGTGGCATTCAGTACACCGAGTTCCAGCACCTGTGCACCGGTAGGCGCAATAAAGCGACCATCTGAGGTGCCGCCTGAAGTTGATAATTCAGTTTCAGTACCAGTCACCGTTAAAATGGCATCTTTAGCGGCATTCACCAGCTCACCTACTGGTGTCAGGAATGGCAGGCCAGATAAAGTCCATGAAATATCATAGTCCACACCATGACGATCCAGAATTTCAAGCATACGTGCTTTTAGTTCTTCAGCAGTCACTTCAGTTGAATAACGCCAGTTGCAGAGCAGGTTCATCGTACCTGGAACAACGTTGGTTGCACCAGTACCGGCATTGATATTTGAAATCTGGAAAGACGTCGCAGGGAAGTATTCATTGCCATTATCCCAGACTGTTTCGCAGAGTTCGGCAATGGCTTTAGATGCTGTATGAATTGGATTCACTGCTAAGTGTGGATAAGCCACATGACCTTGTTTGCCTTTTACAGTCAAGTTGGCATTCAATGAACCACGACGGCCATTTTTGACAATATCACCCAGTTTGTTGGTACTTGATGGTTCACCTACCAGACACCAGGTAATTTTCTCATTACGGGCTTCCAGAGTTTCAATCACTTTTACCGTACCATTGATCGATGGACCTTCTTCATCTGAAGTGATCAGATAGGCAATTGAACCTTTATGATTCGGATATTTTTCGACAAAACGTTCAGTGGCTACAACCATCGCAGCCAAGGCGGTTTTCATGTCGGCACTACCACGGCCATATAGCTTGCCGTCACGAATTTCTGGAGCAAATGGGTCAGAGTTCCAGGCATCCAGGTTGCCGGTTGGCACAACATCGGTATGGCCAGCAAAACAGAAAACCGGGCCTTCAGTACCTTTACGCGCCCAAATATTATCAACATCTTCAAAGCGCATTGATTCAATATTGAAACCCACCTTCTTCAAACGTTCTGCCATGATATTCTGGCAGTCATGATCAATAGGGGTCACAGAAGGCTGACGTAATAATTGCAGGCTTAAATCAAGAGTCGCGGAAGATGTCATATGGTGAATTCATAAGTCGATAAATTTGTCGGCTCTATGATAGGCGAATATGGCCTGTAATGTGAATGTTCCGCATAAAAAAACCCTATCTGAGATAGGGTTTGTGGAGAAGCTAGAAAGAGTTTAGTTTTGACGGATTTCTTCAGAAGTTTTTTCTGCAGTGCCTGTTACAGCTTCGCCTGCTTTAGAAACGTCTTTACCCACACCTTTGACAGTGTTACAGCCAGTTAAAACAAAAGCCATTACCAATGAAGCAGCAAGAATTTTTTTCATCATCATCTCCGTATTATCGATAATAAAATTATTATGATGTGGAACTAAGATTAGAAAATATACGACATAAAAAATATGTGGTTTTCATAGTGCTTCGGTTAATAAATGTAATGTTTTAAAAGGGTTTATGCGCAGGAAAGGGCAGCAGAAGCGGGCTGCGATACATATAAAAATCCTCTTGATCAGCCTTTTTATAAAGTCCATTTGTCCACCAATAGGGACTTGAACTGCTGATCTGAGCATTGGGATAAATCCATTCATGACGTTGCAAACGATAGAAATTAGCCGCTGGGTTGGGAATCTGCTGACCCCATAAGCCTATGCGACGTTGGGTATTGACCCAGTCAGGTAAGGTCTGATCGGCACGATGCACTGGAAGATAAAGCTGGCCTTTTAACATACAGAAGCGCTGATCAATCTGCTGATCCAGAGCCTCATCAAACTGGAACTGTTTCTGGGTAAAATGCTTCATTTTACGGATTAAAGTATCGGTGCGGTTCAGGCCATACCAGTTTGGCAGGCTAAAATCGGCTTCTGCGAGGTAGTATTTCAGCGCCACTTCCCAATGTTCAGTCAGACCAGTCTCTGTATTGAATAACAGAAAATCCAGTTCACCCAGTGTTTTAGCGCCGTCAATTTTCTGAATGCTATGACCTAAAAGCTTATAAGGGTGATAGGCATCATCCAGCAGCCAGAACCAGACCAGCATTTCAAAGCGCAAACCCAGCCGGGTGCTTTTAAGCTGCTGCACGAATTGCTCCAGCTCTTCTGGATGCCGGTCCAGATATTTCAGACGTGGATGATAATTTTGCAGGTGATGTTGCCAAGTCTCAGAATCATGTAAGTCAAAAGCATGGACGACTTCAAGTTCGTCTGGAATTTGAGACAGAAGGTTTGGACTACCGACAGCAAATGCCAGTTGCCGCACCAAAGGATGCTGATAATATTGCCATGCTTCTACAAGATGATGATTTAGACTGGAAAAGGGCATAGCACATCCTGTGAAAAGTGCACAAATACAACGGACAGATTTTAAAAACACTTTATACTACCCCTAATTTTGTGGGTAGGACCGATTTATGAAAATATTGTTTTGGCGAAGCCTGGTCGTACTATTTGTCGTACTGGGTTTTATCGGCGCAATCTTGCCCGGCATGCCAACTACAGTATTTTTAATTCTGGCGGCTTGGGCGGCATCCAAAGGCTGGCCACAGATGGATGCATGGCTGCTAAATCATCCAAAATATGGTCCGACTTTAAGAGCCTGGCGTACCAATGGTACTGTGCCACGCAAGGCCAAATGGCTGGCCAGTATCATGATGTTCATCAGTGGTATTATTATGTTATTTACGACAGCTCCTTTAGCCGTCAAAATCTTCACTGATGTGACCATGCTGATTGTGGCGATCTGGTTATGGCGTCGACCCGAACCAGTTCAGGACATAATCCATCCAGAACACATGGCCACAAAGAAAGTAGAACTAGAAACTATCAAGACAGAGAAAGAGAAGTCATGAGCCATTTGCAGCTGGATCAGGCAGAAATCCTGATTGATCTCGCCCAACAAAAACTATATTTGCCAAAATATAATAAGCAGTACCTGATTTCTACGGGTAAGAATGGCATAGGTGAAGCAGAAAATAGTGGCAAGACGCCTCGTGGATGGCATAAAGTCGCTGAAAAGTTTGGCCAGCAGACACCTTTAAATAGTGTGTTTATTGCCCGTCAAGCGACAGGTGAAATTTATAATGCAGAACTGGCACAGCAATTCCCGCAGCGAGACTGGATTCTCAGCCGGATCTTATGGCTAAGTGGGCTTGAAGAAGGTTTTAACCAGGGCGAGGGTTGTGATACTTACCAACGTTATATCTATATTCATGGTACGCCTGATTCTGAGCCGATGGGTATTGCAATGTCACATGGCTGTATCCGCATGCGGAATACGGATGTGGCCGAGCTGTTTGAACTGGTGAATGAAGATGCACTGGTCTATATTTCAGAGCAGCCGCTGAATCTGACTGTTTAAATGACTTAAATGACATAAGAAAATTTGTGGATGATTTAAAATTAATTGAAATATCTTCTATTTAAATAAGGGAAAGTAGATGAGGTCATCGATCATCTATGTACTCTACTTTTATAGACAAATAGACTTAGAAACAGGAGTTATAGCCCGCCAATAAAAGTCATCGATTTGTTTTTAGAGGGCTGCAAGCTTTTAAAATAAAGATTACAGGATCACAACGTTGCGGTGAGCTGGGCTTTGTATAATCTTTCAGCAATACTGAAGTCTGTTGCATGTTCTGGTCTCAATTTTCATGAGTAAAACCGTAAAAATTCGGCTTTTAGTTTCAGAGAGTGTCCTTAGAAAATCGGTATAGACTTAAAAAATAAACAAAAAGTGTTGTTTTTTTTAACAATCAACCTATTTTTTAATCACTCACACCGAAAAAGCAGAAAACAGTCAGAAAAGCGTTTGACAGTCTGTGAAGATTCTCTATAATGCACCTCATCAAGCGATGAAGTCGATTTGAAAGGGCGCTTAGCTCAGTTGGTAGAGCGTCTGCCTTACAAGCAGAATGTCGGCGGTTCGATCCCGTCAGCGCCCACCAAGCTTCTTTCAAAGTTGAGACACTTATAGTGCAGCGGTAGTTCAGTTGGTTAGAATACCGGCCTGTCACGCCGGGGGTCGCGGGTTCGAGTCCCGTCCGCTGCGCCACTTTAAGTTCTTGATAAATCGTTTGCCACAATAGCGACATTGTGTAAGTGCAGCGGTAGTTCAGTTGGTTAGAATACCGGCCTGTCACGCCGGGGGTCGCGGGTTCGAGTCCCGTCCGCTGCGCCATTTACATGATAGACCTTTTGAGGGCGCTTAGCTCAGTTGGTAGAGCGTCTGCCTTACAAGCAGAATGTCGGCGGTTCGATCCCGTCAGCGCCCACCAGATTTTTTGTGATGCAGCGGTAGTTCAGTTGGTTAGAATACCGGCCTGTCACGCCGGGGGTCGCGGGTTCGAGTCCCGTCCGCTGCGCCATCCTAAGAATCAAACAGTTTGACCCTTTAAGGGCGCTTAGCTCAGTTGGTAGAGCGTCTGCCTTACAAGCAGAATGTCGGCGGTTCGATCCCGTCAGCGCCCACCATATCTTCTAAAGATATACGCGATGCAGCGGTAGTTCAGTTGGTTAGAATACCGGCCTGTCACGCCGGGGGTCGCGGGTTCGAGTCCCGTCCGCTGCGCCATTTTTCATTCCCTGATGTGGAAAATGTGTTTCAAAATTCAAGACTACACGCTTCGCTTGTCTTGCATCATAAAAAATAACGATGTTATTTTTTACTCTTCAGGGCGCTTAGCTCAGTTGGTAGAGCGTCTGCCTTACAAGCAGAATGTCGGCGGTTCGATCCCGTCAGCGCCCACCATATCTTTCTTGCCTAAATCCTCAATATTTCATAGAATTCGAAGTCTATAATAATTTGAAGATTTCAGACTATGAGAAATCCATATCAGCGCAAGGCAGCGATTAAATCGCAAAATACCGCCTACGATCCTCTACAAGTTTATAAAAATTTTATTGAAGCTATTGTTACCCAAGGTGGCATTTTTGCACTTTATCAAGAAGGTTGGGCTTTATGTGCAACGCCTACAGGACAGCGTGCTTTTGCAACTTGGCAAAGCAAAGGTCTGGCCAGACTACTCATTAAAGATAACTGGGCCAATTACCAGATTCAGGAAATTACCCTCAAAGATTTTGTTGAAAAGGTCATTCCTTTCTTACGTCAGGAAAGCACTATCGTGTCATTGGATCTAACACCGGAAGGGCAGAATATTCTGGTCGCGCCTGAAAAACTTTTGCTGGATCTCAAAAATTACCTGTATCAGGTCTATGTACAGAAACCTGAACTATTCAAAAATCCAGCGATTCCTTCGCCAAGGCATATCCGTTTAAATTAATTTAGTGTTTAAGTCACTTATTTAAATAGTGAATATTCATTGAGCAGCCAACCACTCAAAAATGCAAAATATTCTCTTAACCAGGAGTTATAGCGTAGATAAAGTGGAGTGCTGGCACTTAAACTAATCACTTGCGGATAGCCTTGGTGTCTGGCAATGGCACGTGCACGGGGACTATGAAAATCGCTGGTTGCAATCGCAATCGGATCATTTTGACTTATATTTTGTTGTTCCAATATTACTTGAGAATACATCAGGTTTTGAGCAGTACTTCTGCTTCGATCTTCAAGTTGAATGGGGTTGATGAGTTCTGGATAGGTAGTGTTAATATAGTGCTGCATGACTTCAGCCTCACTTTGCCTTTCCCGATAATTACGCCCACCTGTCATAATCACTAAAGTATCTGGATAGTGTGCTGCATATTTTGCCGCGGTATCTAGACGGCTTTTTAAGATGGGTGAAGGCTGTCCATTTGAAATTCCACTGCCTAAAACCAGAATAGCGGCAGGAGGCTGTGTAGATTCATTTGTACGAATAGACATCTGGATATAAGCAAAGAAGATTACGACACTGATCATCCAGAGTAGAAATCCGGCCCAGAGGCTATTCCAGAACCAGGTTCTAAATCTGGAGTTCTGTTTCCAGCGTTGAATACTTGAAAAGAGCAGAGTATACAGGATCAGTGCTACACTAATGAAAATTGGCAAAAGAACACCGAAATGTCTTTGTCCCTGACTTATTAACCAGAGGCTGTTTATGCCAAGGATCAAACCAAAGATCAGGCTGAGACTTCGTTTAAGTGGGTTGGATATTTGGATACTCATATTTTTATTAATCTTTTTATCTTTTCTTCTATCTTATTAATAAAAAACCGGGCATGAAGCCCGGTCTTTTATAGATCAGCTGATCTTAATATACATCACGACGATAACGACCATCCAGACGTAATTGATCTACTGTGCTTTCACCGAGAATTTCAATCAGAGCCTGATCGACATCGCTGGCCATGCCATTAATGCTACCACACACATAAATCACGGCGCCTTGAGCGACCCAGAGTTTCAATTCTTCAGCTTGCTCACGCAATTTATGATGCACATAAACTTTTTCCTGCTGGTCACGAGAGAAAGCAAGGTCCAGTCGTTTTAATGTACCCATTTGCAGCCAGGCCTGAATGGTTTCTTCAAAGAAGAAATCATGGGCACGCTGACGTTCACCAAAGATGAGCCAGTTCTGAGTATAGTCCTGACGGTTACGCGCACTCAGCAAGCTCATCAAACCTGCGATCCCCGTACCATTACCAATACAGATAATCGGACGGTTATCTGCAATCAGATGGAAAGATTCATTCTTGCGAATACGCAGGGCAATCGGTGAATTTAGGGCAGTATGCTGTGTTAACCAGCCTGAGCCCAGACCTAACTGGCCTTGTGCATCAGATTGCTGACGCACGACCAGACGTAGCACTTGCTGACTTGGAATACTGGCGATTGAATATTCACGTGTAGCAAGAGTTGGTAATTGCTGTAACAGCTCATCTACTGAATCAAAAGGATCAACCTGAGTCAAATCACGATTCCAAAGTGCCTGTTCGATACTTTGCTTCAGAGAAGGCACTTGTGTACCCGCGGCAATACGGTATTTCTCCATAAATGCACGGATACGTTCAGGGCTGTTTCCTGGCTGGATTTCGGCAATATCACCTGCCTGCCAGACGGCTTCATGCTGTGGAACCAGTTCAATATTGAACGCAGGCGCACCAAGACTGTCTGGATTCAGCAATTCACGTTTGCTCAAAGTCCATTGATCGAAGGTCTTATCGATGCCCATGTCCTGCAATTCAAACTGGGTCACATGGGCAAGGGCATTGGTCCATTGCTGGATATGCTCATTATTGGCATTATCCACTTCAATGGTCTTGAAGAGCTGCTTGGCACCATTCTGCTGTAACCACTGGTCAATACGATGACCGAAGCTGCAATAGGTATCAGGATATTCCTGGGAGCCTAGAGCCAAAACTGCATAATTGAGATGATTAAGATCCGCTTTGGCAGACAAAATTTTCTTTTCAAAAGAGGAGGCCAGGTCAGGCGCTTCACCTGTGCCATAAGTACTGGCTACAAATAAAACCTGTTCTGCCTGTTGCAGATCTGCAAGGCTTAACTGTTGTACTGCTTTAACGCTGACAGGTTGACGTGCTTCCTGTAAGGCAGTGGCCGTGCGCCATGCCAGTTGTTCAGAGACACCTGTTTGTGAGGCATACGTAATCAGCCAAGGCTTGGCATTTGGATCCAGAGGCAGGGCAGTTGCCCCTTGGCGTGCAGCCAGAGTAAGTTTTTTCTGCTTACGACGTTTCAGATAGAGCATCCAGCCGGTCACGAAGAACAATGGCATTAATAATGCAGCAATCATGACCAGGAACTGGTAAATAGGACCAAAAAAGCTGCCACGGTGCACAGGTAACATACTGCTCATGATTTTTTCATTGAGCTTTTTATCTTCATAGAGCTGGACTTCGGTAAATTCAGCACTGCGATAATTATAAGTCGCATTGTTGCGGGCACGTTCATGCTGTGCCACAGGGTCAACAAAACTCAACTGCATTTCACCATCCGGTTTTTTCGGCAGGTTAAATGTCACAGTCGAATATTTGCCTGTAAATTGTGTACTGAAGCCAGCCCAGCTTTGATCCAGTGCACGTGAAATACTTTCTGGACTCATGCCAGCTTCTTCACGGCCTTCACCACGTTGTCCCAGTTCACCACGAGGACCACGTTCACCACCTTCGCCGCGACCGCCATTGGCCTGCATTTCTGGTTGTGGACGTTCTACGCCCAGAACTTTATACATACCATCACGCCACCAGCCATAAGACCAGGTAAGACCGGTACAAGCCAGAATCAGGTAGAAAATTACCACCCAGGTACCCACCACTGCATGCAGATCCCAGATAAAGTTACGGCCTTTCAGTTGCGGCTTCACTGCCAGCCATTGCTTAATTGAATGACGTTTTGGCCAGCGTAAATACAGGCCAGACAGGACGAAAAAGATCAGCATCAGGGTACAGGCACCGGTAATCTGTTTACCAACGGGACCTACTGTTAAATTACGATGTAACTGCTGTACAAACTGGAAGAATTCACGGCCTTTAATTTCAGGCAATACTTCAGCCGTGTAGGGGTTGACCATCATGTTATAACCACGACGTGCTCCCTCTTTCGCAATATTGACCGTACTGGAGGCACTTGGATCCTGTGCCACGGTAATACTGTTAATTTTCATTTCAGGGTTTTGGGTCTGGAAATGCTGATACAGCTGGGCAGGGCTAAGCTTGTCTCGCTCTTGAACCTGTACAGTATAACTGTCGCTATTCATCCATTTTAAGATTTGCGGCTCATAAGAATAAATAGCACCCGTGACTCCCATAATTGAGAGAATCAAACCTGCAGTAATCCCCAGAAACCAGTGGATTTGGAAAAATGTCTTTTTAAACATGATGGTCAGATTTATGGTGGTATGTGTAAAAGTAGGCAAATTATAACTGAAGAATCAGAACAAATTATAGATTATGATGATAATATTTATTCTCATTATCATTTGTGTCGATGAGTTGGATAAAAGATAGTCATAAAAAAACCTCCATGTCGAAACAGGAGGTCTTTCAAAACCGGGATATATCTTAGATTTCTTTTGGTGCGCCCACTTCTTCTTGCAGATGCTTGCGAATGGTCGCGAAAGAGAAGTTTTTACTGTCTAAACGTTTAGGCAGGATATAAGCACCTTGCTGACCTTTGACTTTAAAATTGATCAGCATGAATTCCGGCGTGTTATACCATTCATAAATGTCTTTCCAGCCAATAGCACCCACGCCTTCCTGCATGCCCATTTTCTGGCGCATCACGATACCATGTGGCTGTACGCCCAGACGGATACCTTTAATTTCCTGTACCGGAAATTCATTCATCTTGCGTTTAACATACCATTCCAGACCGAAAGTACGGATCAGGTAATACAATACTACACAGACAATCGCTACCCAGCAGATGACTGTTGAGTAGTTCTTGATCAGGATAATTCCCAGAATAGACAAGGCAACAATAGCACCCATGATCAGCCAGGCTTTCATGCCAATTTTATTGGTACTACGCCAGATCATCAGCTGAGCATGACGCTGCTCAGCTTCTGAAATTTCATAGTTCACAGGCTGTAGGGTATAAGCGTATAAATTTTTCGCGGTCATAATGAAATTAACAGATTTAAAACTGTAAAAAGTTTAGCATTAATTATGCTGATTCAGTGAGTATATTGTTCCAAAATCAGCCAAATTATAATGAGGCCAATTCAGTGGCCTGTTCGTCACGTTCGTGACTTAAACTTTGCTTTAACTGACTCAATTGCTTCAAGATACTAAACATTAAAGACAACTGTTGCAAAATGATCAATGGTTTCTGGTCTTCTTCCTGCTGTTGTGACAGACGCTGACGGATATTCTGGATCATATTCTGGGTACTTAGGTCAGGGACTTCATCATAAAGCAGGGCACCACGAATATTTTCTAGGGCTTGGTCTAGCAAGTCCAGCACATCCTGATCCTGAATTTTTTCACGATGCGCACCCAGCGCGGCAATATAACTGATAAAAGTATGATTCAGGCACAGGAACTCAAAAGCCTGTGATTTTTGCACCGGATCAAAATCAGGTTCAGTGGCCAAAGTCGAAATCAGGGAAGCAACTTCAGCATCCGTATTATGAGCTGCACGACGTACCACGCGGTAGGTCAGACCATTATTTCGTCCAGACTTATACTGTTCAATCACTTCACTCAAGTAGTCACATTCTGCCTGCAGACTACGGCTAATGCTGCGTGGCAAGCGACGGAATTTCCAGTCTGGAAAGATAAAGCTCACACCAAACCAGGCAATCGCACAGCCAATCAGGGTATCAATCATACGTGGAATAGCTGCGGCAAAGCCCATACCGTCCAGGTTAAAGTTGATCAGGGCCAGAATGGTAATAAAGGCAGTGGCCTGTGCATACTGTTTACTGCGTAATTCAAAGAACAGAATCCCACTCAAAATCAGCAGCAATAATTGTCCTTCAACAGAAGGAATAAAGTACAGAATGGCATATCCCAAAAGAATACCTGCCAGAGTCCCGACAATACGTAAACGTAAGCGGCGCTTGGTAGCATTAAAGTTAGGCTGGCTGACGAATAGTGCTGTAAGCAGGATCCAGTAACCATACTGAATATCGGTCAGCTGGACAAAGATATAGCTGATCAGCAGCACAATCGACAGACGAATGGCATGACGGAACAACACCGATTCAGGTGTCAGATGCTGCTTGACCCGAATCTTGATATCTTCCCAGCCTTTCAGGTCGTCATCTTTGAGCTGGTTTTCAATATGTTTAGCACGATCAAATTTGATATTACGTTCAGTTTCCAGGTTGCGTAACTGCGCATCAATGGATTTCAGGTTCTGGAATAAGGCAAATAGGGCATTGATCCAGACCTGATCATACTGCTGTTCTGTACGCAATTTTTCCAGGGACAATCTCAGGTTTTCAAAGGCATGTTTGAAGCGTTTATTATGTTTATAGGTTTTGCGCTGCTGAATGCTTTCACTCAGGTCTTTACAGGCTTTGCCCTGAATCGACAGGATGCGCTGAAAACGGAACAAAACGTCGCTGTGTTCAAAAATCTTGGCCAGTTTCTGATAATCAATATGCGCAGAATCGGCACGCTCGTGAATATCTTGTGCCACAAAATAATATTGCAGGCTACGACGAGTATCTTTCTGACCCCGGTCACCTTTCAGGCGGGTCAAAAGGACAGTCTTCATTTCATTAAAAATTGAAATCAGTTTGCCATTTTCCAGTGACAGCTCGATCATACTTTGCTGATAACTTTTTGCAGTCATATCGACATCGAACAGATTCGACTTGGCATAGAGGAAATCACCCAATGAGGCATAGCATTTGGCCAGATTATCCTGTGCACGTCGCGCAGGAAACAGTAGAAAGCTGAGGGTCGACAAAAAGCCATACCAGACCGCACCAATCAGCAGCAAGCTTGCCTGCTGATACCATCCATCAAAAAGTTCAACCCCCAGCATGGAATAGACAGAAATCACCAGACAGCCATAGGAAATCGTGGCATAACGTCGACCAAGCGAGCCAAGCAGAATCAGGACAATACAAGAAACAATGAGGGCAGAAGCAAACAGCAGCGGATAAGGAAATAACAGATAGACTGCCACTGCGGTAATGAAGAAGCCTAAATAGGTATAGAACAGATTCAGGATACGTACGGAAAAGCGGTCATCAATATCGCTTAAACCTGCGGCCACCACCCCAAGGGTGAGTGGAATAGTCATTAACTGCTGTCCCATGAAATAGGGAACGAAGGCAGTTCCTGCAAAAGCGATCAGCATACGCAGGTTATACATCAGGGTCGTATTATAGGTCGCGTGCTTAAGACGATTGAGCCAAGATTTCAACGGTGATCCTTTCTCTTGCAGTCTCTGCTGCAAAGCTGAATATACATATGAGAAAAAGTATATTTATAACTTTTAATTTCCATGTAAATCATACTATGCGCTATGTTAATTTGTCTGCCTACTACGCATTAAAATCTTTAATTACATGAACTCCAATACGACAGCACCACGGCCTTATGCCATGTCCTGGATTATTTTGCTGGCTTCACTGACTGCACTTGGTCCTTTATCTATTGATATGTATCTCTCTGCCTTGCCAGAAATGGCAGCGGATTTTGGTGTCAGCACCCAGATGATCTCCAATAGCCTGCCAGCTTATTTCCTTGGACTAGCGGTTGGGCAGTTGCTATATGGCCCGATCAGTGACCGGATTGGACGTAAGCCACCGCTTTATTTTGGATTGTGCCTATATATTCTGGCCAGCCTGTTATGTATGTTTGCACAGAATGAATGGAGCCTGATTGCAGCACGGGTATTACAAGCCTTAGGAGGATGTGTAGGAGTCGTGGTTGCCCGAGCAACCATTCGTGATCGGCTGGATATGCAGGCGGCTGCACAGGCCTTTGCCAGCATGATGATTGTAACGACCATTGCACCGATTATTGCGCCAAGTCTCGGCGCATGGGTACTGATGTTCTTTGAGTGGAATATTATTTTCTTGGTGCTGATGGGCTGTGGCTTGTTTAGTCTGGTCTGTGTGCATTTTTTCTTTCAGGAAACCTTGCCCTCGGAACGCCGTCTTAAACTGAATTTGCAACAGGTATTGAGTTTATACCGAACCATTTTTCAGGATGAAAGTTTCAGACGACCGATGCTGGTGGGCTGTTTTTCTGGGGCGGTGATGTTCTGCTATATCAGCGCTTCTTCAGCCATTCTGATGGATCATTATCATCTGACCGAGCAGCAGTTTGCTTATGCTTTCGGGGGGAATGCCGTTGGAATCATGCTGTTCTCGACCCTGAATAAGCATCTGGCTCAATATCTTTCAGTATTAAGTCGCTTAAAACTAGGTGCTTCTTTACAGGGAATCGGTGTCCTGGCTTTACTGGTTTTAGGCTATCTGAATATTGAATCTGTTGTCCTAGTTATGGCGGCCTTATTTGTCGTTGTGGCCTCGATTGGTTTTGTGGGACCGAATGCGATGGCGCTGGCCATGGCAGAGCAGGGCGCGCGTGCGGGAACCGCCAGTGCGATCATGGGCAGTATGCAATTTGCCTGCGGTTTGTTGGGTGGGGTTTTGCTGAACTTTATGCTGTGGGATGCTTTATTCAATATGGCCTTGGTAATGGCGATCTTTGTAGTTATAGCCTTTAGATCTGTATTGAAATTAGAACTGCCTAGAGTTAAACAGAAATAAGGAGCTGCAAGAACTCTATATCTCTGTCAGACAATCCAAGCAGCTCAAAGTTGATGCTTGGATCATGGCTTATCAAATCTTATTCATCTACAAAAACGGCAAATTCCTCTACCGGGACACGTGGGGTGATAAAGGTATTTACGATATGGTCTGGATCTGCATAGCCTAGTGACATGCCACAGACCAGCTCTTCATCTTCACCTGCTCCCAGTACATCTAGCACAATGCTATGAAAATGATTCCAGGCAGCCTGCGGACAGGTATCCAGACCACGTGCCTTGGCAGCCAGCATCACGTTTTGAATCATCATGGAAATATCCATTTTTGAACCTACGCCCAAATCTTTATGTAAGGTGAAGAATAGCCCCACTGGTGCATCAAACAGTTCAAAATTACGCAGGTTCTGGCGCGCCATTTTTTCTTTTTCGCCTTTCTGGATATTCAGCAAACCATATAAGCCCCAGCCATTTTCACGGCGTCGGTCGATATAAGGAGAGAACCATTGTTCGGGATAATAGGCAAAGGTTTCTTTATATTGCTCGGCCAGTGCCGGATTCTGGTAAAGCTCCATTTGCGCCTGACAGACACGCTGCACCAGCTCATCACGCTTTTTCCCTGTCAGCACATATACTTTCCATGGCTGGGTATTGGTTCCTGAAGGGGCGCGACTGGCCACAGTCAAAATGTCTTTGAGCATGTCGGTACTGACCGGCGTATCCAGAAAAGCACGAACTGAATGACGGGAAGTAATGGTTTGATCTACAGCACGAACGAGGTTTTGATCCATTCTAATTTCCAATCTCATATCCTTAATGATGGTGAACTGACTATAAACCAAACAAACTCTGTCGGGCAGGGGTAATTTTAGTTTCACAGTGAATTATGATGATTAATAAAAATCACATGAATGAGAATGCACTTAAGAGATATAGAAGTTATATAAATAGCCTAAGAAATTTATTGAATGCTTAAACAAAACTCCTTCTAAACATGCAACCGATATTTTAGATGCTGATATCTTGAGCAATTAACATCGATGGCTGGAACTAAAAGGAAAGTTAAGAACAAAATAGAATGATTAAAATTCAATCTTAAAAATAAAATTAAATATCCGTTTTTACGTTCAATTAATATTTTATTTCGATTAAAATTTGGGGGTAGTAAACTATAAAAAATAAGAAGTTATAATTATTTTTTATATATTCACTAACTATAGTTAATAAAAAACAATAAAACTTTATACAAAGAAACAGCATAATGTGCGACTTTTCAGTTGAATACATGCATTTTGAAGAAATAATGAAGATTGCATGGTCAAGCTCTATTTGAAATATCTTATTGCAAATGACTTGATGAACTCAGTTAGGTTAAAAGCACTCATGCAGCAATTCATGCTGGTTGAGAAGTAAAAAATATAGGCTGGATGTTATCGCTATGAGTTGCACGCTTAGATGAATTTATGCATCTGGCGTAGCTTATGCAATCAGCAAAAGGCTGTTTTTCGCTTTTATAAATCTCTCACTGAATATGATCATCACGATGATATTCATAAGTTTGAAACAGATGCGGAATGCTTTGTTGATTCTAAAGGCGATGGATGAATGAAGTAGATGACAATTACATGGGGTAATGTAAGGTTTTCTTCTGTGGAAATGAATCGCAACACGACTTTTAGAATGACAAAAATTCAGAACCATCTTGGACAAAAAAATTATGGATTTTACTTTTAACGCATTTTATACCCTGATCGCTGCAGTAATTGTGCTATTACTGGGCCGGTTTCTGGTAGATAAAATCGATTTTCTAAAACGTTACAACATTCCTGAACCTGTCGCAGGTGGTCTGGTTGCAGCGGTTATCTCTCTGCTGGTTCATTCGTTCTGGGGCTACAGCATTACCACGAGCGCGGAACTGCAAACCAGTTTTATGCTGATTTTCTTTGCTTCGATCGGTCTGAGTGCGAACTTCGCTAAATTACGCGAAGGCGGGATCGGACTGGTGATCTTCCTGGTTGCCATCTCAACATTTATTGCCCTACAAAATGCAGTGGGTATGGGGCTGGCAAGCTTGTTAGGTATTGATCCTCTGATCGGTCTGATTGCCGGTTCGATTACCTTGACTGGTGGACACGGTACTGCTGGCGCCTGGGGTGAAATTATGGAGGTTGAGCATGGTATTCAGGGGGCTTTGGCGCTCGGGATGGCAAGTGCAACCTTTGGTCTGATCATTGGTGGTGTTATCGGTGGACCTTTGGCGAAACTGTTGATTAACCGTCATAATCTTGCTGTGGCACGTACCGATCAGCAGATCGAAAAGCGTGACAATACACCAATGGACAGCACGACAGATGAATATGTTCAATTTGAATATCCACATCGTGTCCGTCTGATCACTGCAGATAATGCCATTACCACACTTGGTCTGTTTGCAGGCTGTCTGGCATTTGCAGAACTGATGACTGGCTTTAGTAAAGATACAGTATTTGAACTGCCAACCTTTGTATGGGCACTGGCTGGCGGCGTGATTTTGCGTAACGTGCTGGAAGGTATCCTGAAAATCCAGATCTTCGACCGTGCGATTGATGTGTTTGGTAATGCTTCATTGTCGCTTTATCTGGCCATGGCGCTGCTGTCATTAAAATTATGGCAACTGGCGGATCTGGCAGGACCATTGATGGTGATTCTCGGTGCACAGACCTTGACTATGGCTTTATATGCAGCATTTGTCACTTTCCGGGTGATGGGCAAAAACTACGATGCCGCAGTACTTGCTGCAGGTCACTGTGGTTTTGGGATGGGTGCAACCCCAACGGCTGTTGCCAATATGCAGGCGATTACCAATATGTATGGCGCTTCGCATAAAGCCTTTCTGATCGTTCCATTATGTGGTGCTTTCTTCGTTGACTTGATTAATGCCACGATCATCCAGATGATCTTGAAATTTTTCGTCTAATTTTAAGCTTGATAATGAGTCATAAGCTCATAAGGATATGACATGAATGATCAGCTAAATGAAACCTTACTGGGCTGGGTCGATGCCTTAAATGGTCCACTCTGGGACTTTTTGGTGGTGTTTCTAGTCGCAGTCGGTATTTTGTATACGATCATGACCGGTGCAGTACAGATCCGTTTATTCTGGCACAGTATCAAAGTCATGAAACGTAGTCGTGGCAAGGTCGATGATGACCATGGTATTACGCCGTTTCAGGCCTTTGTAACAGGTCTGGCTAGCCGGGTCGGTGTGGGTAATGTTGCAGGTGTTGCCATTGCGATTGCTGTCGGTGGTCCAGGTGCTGTGTTCTGGATGTGGTTTACTGCATTTCTGGGAATGAGTTCTGCTTTTGTAGAATCATCATTAGCCCAGTTGTTTAAAGTTCGGGATAACAAGAATCAGCAATTCCGTGGTGGACCTGCGTATTACATTACTCAGGGTCTTAAACAGAAATGGCTGGGAATTGTCTTTGCAATTGCACTGATTACGACCTATGGCTTTGTGTTCAATGCCGTGCAGGCCAATGCCATTACGGGTGCAACCTCACATGCCTGGGGCTGGAATGAAGCCAATCTGATGTTGCCATTAGGTGGTTTCGATCTGGAAGTTTCCTGGATTGGTCTGGTCTTGGTCTTGATTACGGCCATGATTATTTTTGGCGGGATCAAACGGATTGCAAAAGTTGCTGAAGGGGTGGTCCCTTTCATGGCAGTTCTTTATCTGGGTGTAGCTTTATATATCGCCGTCATCAATTACGATATGTTGCCGTCTATTTTTCAGCTGATCTTTAGCAAAGCATTTGAGTTTGAAGCAGCTGCAGGCGGTTTCTTCGGTGCCATGATCTCGATGGCCATGATGATGGGGATTAAGCGCGGTTTATTTTCGAATGAAGCGGGGATGGGTTCAGCACCGAATGCGGCGGCTGCCTCTGACGTGAAACATCCGGTGAATCAGGGTCTGGTTCAAATGCTTGGCGTATTTGTAGATACCTTCGTTGTGTGTTCATGTACCGCTATCGTGATTCTGGTTTCTGGCCTATATGAAAATGCCGGTTTTGAAGGCGTGACCTTGACCCAGATGGCGCTTGAAAGCCAGATTGGTGCTTGGGGCGATGACTTCCTGGCCTTGATTCTGTTCCTGTTTGCCTATTCTTCTATCATTGGTAACTATGCCTATGCAGAAGGAAATATTCAGTTCATCAATAATAACAGCAAGGTCATGTTTATTTTCCGGTTGCTGGTATTGTTTATGGTGTATTTTGGCTCGATTGCTAGTGTGCCGTTGATCTGGAATATGGCGGACCTGTTCATGGGTGTCATGGCCAGTATTAACCTGATTGCGATTGTGCTGCTGATGCCATTTATTTTGATGCTGCTCAAGGACTATACCGGTCAGCTGAAACGTGGCATCGAGCAACCAGAGTTTAAGCTCGATGATCATCCGAAATTTAAAGATAAAGTTAAATCAGATATCTGGTAAGACTTGAGCAAAAGCCCCGACTGGTTCGGGGCTTTTTTATGGGTTTAAATGGTTAGAATGACACAAAATTAAGATAGCTTTGATATAGGATAAAGCCAGCAATCAGGCTGAACCAGACTGGTAATTTCGAGCGTAACAGTAAAATCATCACGATGACAAAAACCAGATCAGACCAGGAACGAAAATATGCCTGAGAGAGATCAATCAGCAAATATAAAAGCAGACCGACCACCGCTGCATTAATCCCGTTCACCGCCTGAAAAATAATACGTTGCTGCATTAACCATGACCAATAAGGCAAAGTAGCAAAAATCAGAAAAAACGAAGGCAGGAAAATGGCACAGGTTGCTAACAGTGCATTAATCCAGGATGAACCTGTCCAAGGCAACAGAGCACCGACATAGCTGGAAAAACTAAATAATGGACCCGGCATCAATTGGGCAAATGCATAACCTAGATCGAAAGATTGGGGCGAAAGTAAATTGGTCGCCACAAAGTCCTGATGCAGCAAAGGCAGAATGACATGCCCGCCACCAAAGACTAATGAGCCAGTTTGATAGAAATCAGCAAAAAATGCGAGTTCAGGCCAAGAACCAGATTTGACTAGTAGAGGAATCAGGAAAAACGGTAATAAAAATGCGATGAACCAGTAAGGTGCATGACGTGGCCGAATATAACTTGAGTGAATGGTAGATGAATTTGAAGCGGGCTTATTTTCCTGAGGAGAATTGGAAAATTTTGCCATTACGAGGCCAAAAACTGCCCCTAAAATAATGACCAGTAGCTGATTCAAACTGATACTAATGAAGCTTAGGATCAGGACTGAAATGAAGACCAGTACATACTGCCAGATGCTCTTGCAGAAGCTATTGAGCATTTGCCAGAATGCCCAGACGATTACAGAAAAAACGATCAATTGAATGCTATGAAAGCTGTTTGAGTTTAGAATATGGAAATAGTGCTGACCGAGTACTGCGATCAAGCTCATCAGAAGCGTTGAAGGCAGAGTAAATCCAAGCCAAGCCACGAATGCCCCAGCATAACCTCTTTGCAGATAGCCAATTGAAAGGCCTACCTGACTACTGCTTGGGCCGGGCAAAAGCTGCGCTAATGCAACCAGCTGGCCATATTGTGTCGCATTTAACCACTGTAACTGGTCGACAAATTTACGGTGAAAAAACACCAGATGCGCTGCCGGTCCACCGAATGCCATACAGCCCAGTTGCAGGAAAGTGAGAAAGATCCGGTACAGTGAAGGTGTATTCATACAGTGGCTGAAAATTGAAAGACATTAGTGCAACTGTATGACAGTTTTACGAAATTCTACAGATTATTTAAGCATGTGTTTATACACTATGTTGCTTTAACAAAATGAGGACGTGCTCTGCATGCAGAAATATGTACTGAGTATATTGGCGATGACAATGGTAGGTTTGAGCGGCTGCCAAACGACATCCGGTTTTAATCCATCTAACTCTAGTCATATCAAATCTGCCAGTTCAGTAGCAGAAGCCCAGGCACGTCCAAACCAGATCAATTTCCGCAAGATCAAGCAAACAGAAAACCGTCCGGTGATTGCACTCGTTCTTGGCAGTGGCGGTGCGCGTGGCTATGCGCATATCGGTGCAATTGAAGTATTGGAGCAGGCAGGCATACAACCTGACTTTATTGTGGGAACCAGTGCTGGCAGTATCGTAGGTTCCATTTATGCCAGTGGTAAACCAGCGATTGAACTGCGTAATATTGCATTAAGCATGAAAGCAACTGACGTCCGCGACATCAAGCTGGACCGTAAAGGCTTTTTTGATGGCAAAAAAGTTGAAAATTATGTGAATTTACAGGTCGATCAGACACCTCTGCAAGCCATGAAAATCCCGATGTTTGTGGTAGCCACAGCCTTGAAAGAGGGCAAGCGCGTAGTTTTTAATTATGGTAATACCGGTCAGGCAGTGCGTGCATCCGTTTCTATTCCAAGCATGTTTATTCCGACTGTTATCCAGAAAAAGGAATATGTGGATGGAGGGCTGGTCAGTCCGGTGCCGGTCAAAGTGGCTCGTGAGTTGGGCGCTGATATTGTGATTGCTGTCGATATTCTGGCACAGCCGATCCATACCGAAACCACCAATGTCTGGGGCCTATTCAACCAGAACATCAATATCATGCAGCAACGTCTAGCTTCTGAGGAACTGCAATACGCCGATGTAGTGATTCAACCAGACTTACGCGAAAAAGGTCATATCTTTGACGTGCGTGGCAGGGAGTTGACCATGGATGCTGGGATTGAGGCGGCTAAACTCAAGCTACCAGAAATTGCTCAGGTCTATCAGAAGCATAATTATAGTCAAGGTCATCAGATTCCATTGCTCTTGGCTCAGCAACAATAGTTTGTTCTAAGATTTTGAATAAAGTATTTATTTTTCAAATAGATGTATAAAGATATTCACCACTTTCCTCATATAGGTGAAAAGCGGCTCATTTTTGCTCATCGTTTTTAGAGATGAGCTGATGTTTTCTACCTATTGAAAGTCACTTAAAGCCCAAGTTTTAATGGGAAATAAATCTTTGAATTATAAAAATATAGTGATTTTATGAAAATATTTTAAGGCTATTTTTTGATTTTAACAAAATTATTCACAGACTTAAGTTAAACAACTGTTCAAAAGCTTAGAAGATCATGACAGAATAAAAATCGACAGATTAATAAATGTAAAAGCCATATGAATCACATCGAAATTGGCCAGCAAGTCACATTAGCTCAGTTTGAAAATACGATTTTTACTGTAACTAAAGTTCATCCCGATGGTTCTTTTACCGTTGAAACTATATTGCATGGCCAGCAGACTTTAAGTTATGAGAATGTGGCGCGAGAAATGTTGAGACAAGTGCCTGCTTAATTCGAGGTTATTTTTTGTTAATGCATGCAGTTTTCTTAAACCGAGTTCTGCATGCTTAATGGAAAATTTCTTCATTGCAGTGCATTGATTCAAGAAAATACTTTAGTGGATAAATTCCTGTTTATTTTATAGTTACTGAAAATAACTTTCTGATGATTTCTATGGATCCTCAGAGGAATATCTTTTTTTTTTGTATGGAGAAAAATTTCATATCAAGAATTATGATGTTTTATTTGCCGAATTGAACATTTTATTTAGGCCAAAAACGCTATAATAATGGTCTATATCATTGTCATTCAAAGAGTTCAGAGAAAACGATGGCCCCTTTAGATCAAATTGCAACAGCATCGGATGACCAGTCAGAGTTAACGATGTCGGTCCTTATGACGCCAGATATGGCGAACTTTTCAGGAAATGTACATGGTGGAACAATTCTGAAATTATTGGACCAGGTTGCTTATGCTTGTGCGAGTCGCTATTCGGGTAGTTATGTCGTAACCCTGTCTGTAGACAAAGTAAATTTCAAAGAACCGATTCATGTGGGTGAGCTGGTGACTTTCCTGGCAAGTGTGAACCATGTAGGTCGTACTTCAATGGAAATTGGCATTCGTGTAGAAGCGCAAAATATTCAGAAACGTACTGTACGCCATACCAATAGTTGCTACTTCACGATGGTCGCTGTTGATGAAAATGGTAAGCCTAAACAGATTCCACCGCTGAATCTGGACAATGACTGGAAACGTTGCCGTTTTGAAGCAGCTGAACAACGTAAAGTTGCCCGTCTGCAGGAAAATCATCATCCTTCATGCAGTATCTATAAAAAATCAGCGCATAGCTAAGAACTAAACTTAATTTGCTTATTAAAAAGACCTTCAATGAGAGGTCTTTTTTTGTCTATAAAATTCATTTAACTCTGGCTTAAGCTTCTTTTTTAATCTAATATGAAACGATACGTATCGTTTTGTTTTTTGGTTTTAAGCATGAGTGAAGAAGAAAAATGTTCACGGCGTCAGCACAGTATTCTGCAGGCGGTTTCGGATGCACTGGCAGAAGGTGAATATCATCAGCTAACCATTGAAGATGTGGCTGCACGGGCAGGGGTTGGCAAATCTACGATTTACCGCTGGTGGAAACATAAATCTGAACTGGTACTAGATGCTTTCAAGCAGCGCACAGCAGGGGTATTTGAACTGGATGCTTCACAAAGCTTGCGCAGCAATCTGGTTCAACAGCTAACTCTGCTGGTTCAGGCGCTTAATCATCCGGTAGGCCGAGCTTTGCTGGTCGTTATGGCCAATCATCGGGAGCTGGCTGCAGACTTTTTTCAGCAGTATCTATTACCACGTCGAAAACAAACCCACCAATTGATTCAACAGGCCATCAAGCGTGGGGAATTACGTGCGGATTATCCTTTTGACCTGATGCTGGACACCTTATACGGGCCGATTCATTACCAGATCATTTTCTTCAACCGCATGCCGGATGATCAATATATCCAGAATCTGGTAGATCTGGCCTTAAGCCCAGCTTTGATTTCTCCCTGAGTTTAGTCAGTTCTTAAATTTGTTTTTAAAAGTTGCGTGTTATGTCTGCTAGTCCTGAGCGCTTATGGAATCGCTCCTTTATTCTGTGTTTATTGAACAATCTGTTCCTGTTTGTCTATTACTTTGCCTTACTGACCATTCTGCCGGTTTATATCATGAAAGATCTGGGCGGATCAGTCAAAGAAGCAGGTTTAGCTTTGACCCTGTTCTTAGTTTCATCCATCGCCATTCGACCTTTTTCTGGCATGATCATCGAGAAACTCGGCAAGAAATTGGCAATGCGCGGAGCCGGAGTTATTTTTGCCTTATTTTCCTTTAGTTATTTGCTGGTCGATAGCATGTGGTCATTATTGGCAGTGCGTTTCTTACATGGGATCTGGTTCAGCATACTGACGACGGTCACCGTTCCCGTTGCAAATGAGTTTATTCCGGAATCTCGTAAGGGTGAGGGCATGGGCTATTTTGTCATGTCGACTAATCTGGGTGTGGTATTTGGTCCATTACTGGCCTTAACCGTAGTTCAGTTCACCAGCTTTAAAGTGCTGTTTGGCTTGCTTGCCGTGATTATCTCTATCGGCTTGATCTTTTCCTTCATGCTGAAAATTACCGAATTAGCAAAACCTCAAGCTACAGTGGTCGAAAAATCAAAATTCAGCCTGCATGACATTATTGAAGTCAAAGTGCTGGCGGTGAGTTTTGTGGCACTGCTCACGGCTTTTGCTTACTCCAGTATCATGAGTTTTATCACGCCCTTTAGTGAAACCAAGCAACTACTGGCTTATACCGGCATCTTCTTTATTGTTTTTGCGGCCTCAATGTTGTTGGTACGGCCTTGGGTGGGCAAAATTTACGACCGTAAAGGACCAAGTGCAGTTATCTATCCTTCCTTTATTTTCTTTGCGATTGGCATGATGATTGTCGGTGTCATGTCCAGCCAATGGACTATGTGGTTGTCTGCGGTATTTATCGGAATTGGTTACGGTTCATTATTTCCATGTTTACAAACTCTGGCGATTCAATCTGTCGAAAAACAGCGTATGGGCCATGCAATTTCTACCTTTTTTACCCTGTTTGATATTGGACTGGCAGTGGGTTCAGTAGTGATGGGTATGATCATTGCGCAATACGGTTTTGAAAAGACCTATATGTTCTGTGCAGTGATGGTGATTTTCACTTTATTGATCTACCGTCAATATGTGGCCAGGAAGCGACCTTCGATTTCAGCATCCTTACCGGAAGAATAAAATGGAATTAAGACATTTACGCTATTTTGTTACAGTGGCTGAAGAGCTGAATTTCACCCGTGCAGCTGAAAAACTGAATACTGTTCAGCCTTCACTCAGTCAGCAGATTAAGGATCTGGAGCGTGAAGTAGATGCGCAATTGCTGGAGCGGAATAACCGCAAGGTTGAGCTGACCGAGGCTGGACAGGCTTTTCTAAAGGAAGCTCTGTTGAGCTTAGAACATGCGGAACGTGCCGTGCAGGCAGCCCGTCAGATCGCCCATGCACATAAGGGTCAGCTGAATATCGGCTTCGTACCGGTCGCGGAAATGAAAATTTTTCCTTATATCATGCCGAATATCCGTGCACATTTTCCTGAACTGAAAGCACTGTTTCATAGCCTGACCGATGCAGAACAGTTTAGCGCGCTGAGACAGGGCAGTATTGATATTGCCTTTACCCGCTACCGAGATCAGTCGGATGAGTTTGAGTCCGTTCAGATTTTTGATGAGCCACTGACGCTGATTGTGCCGAAAAATTCTCCGGTCGCAGAAATGCCCTATGTCAGCATCAAGAAGTTTGAAAATCAGGACTTTGTGATTAGTGATGAACAAGCCTCACCACAGCTGCATAAGATTATTGATGATTTCTTTAGGCAGTCGAAACTGAACGTGAATGTGGTGCAGTATTCCACCAATATTCTGCTGAATGTCAATCTGGTCGGCATGGGGGTTGGCTGGAGTCTGGTACCAGCCTATGTGATTCCATTACTCGGCGATAATATTGTGGTGAAGAAAACGCTGGAACCTTTACCGATGATTGCTCTCTATGTCAGTTACCGTAAAAATAACCAGCATCCTGCGATTGAGCTGATTCTGAAAGTGCTCAAAGAAAAGTTTTGTGTAGACCTTTTTAAGTAAATTATTGATCTTCCATAAATGAAATGTGCTACAGAAATGATCTGTAGCACATGCTTTTTAATCGCAGAGGAAAATCGCTTTATACTGAAATTCAAAAAATAAGAAATCGATTGAAGCAGAATGATAAAGCTCTATAACAACCCTCAGTCACGTGGCATGACCTTGCTGCCTATCCTTAAAGAACTACAGATTGAAGACCAGCTTGAGCAGGTGGAAGTTCCTTTTAAAGATATGCATCAGCCTGAATATCTTCAGATCAATCCGATGGGTAAAGTCCCATGTCTGGTCGATCAAGGCGTCGTAATTTCAGAAATGGCGGCTATTATCATCTATCTGGCAGATAAGTATCAGGACAAAGGATTGGCACCCGCTTTAGATGATCCCAAGCGTGGTACTTATTTAAAATGGATTTTCTTCTGTCATGGGCCACTGACTGAATATATTGATGTAAAAAATTTACAAGTATCTCAAGAACAGATTGAAAAGGTCCGAACCAGTTTAAGTTTTGGTAACGAAGCCGCGGTATTTGATTTTTTTAAACGAGGTTTGTCGCAGGCCAAGCCTTATCTTTTAGGTGAAAAAGTTTCTGCTGCAGATCTATATGTGGCCTATTGTCTGATCTTCGCAATTAGTACCAAAATTTTGCCGCCGTTGGAAGAATTTAAACCTTTCCTACAGCAAATGGCACGTCGTGATTCTCTCAAAGATATTTCATGGTTTGAGCAATACCGAACTTAGCTTCTATGTTCATCTATAAATAAAAATCACGCCGTAGCGTGGTTTTTTTGACTGAGGTCAATTATTTGACATGGAGCTTGTTAAATAGCGCCTGACTTGTGCTTTCTATAGATTGAGGAATCGCTAAGGCTGCCACGAAGCGGTCTGGACGCAGGATGACGATAGAGTCCTTGGTCTTGCCGAACCAGGTACGAATGTCCGTACCGATATCACCAATGGTGATCACATCTTCGTATTGCTTACGATGTTGATTAGACAATTGAACTGTAGGAATAACCTGGATAAATTTTACGCCAAGTTTTTTCCACTGTTGTATCGTTTGCTTGCTTAAGCCCCATTTCGGATCCACCCCCCAGGCAATGATGGCAAAGTCATTGCCAATCACTTCATCCAGCAATACAGTTTCATCAGACTCCAGTTTCACCTGCGGCTGAATGAACATCTTGCCGACTGGAGAGTCTTTCTGAGTATTGGCCAGCAGGGCACCATCATGATACTTCGGCATAGGCTTAAAGCGCATTTCCAGCAGGTACTGTTTGATTGGCTTGATATAGTTCAATGCGTAAGCAATACCGTCACGAACAAAGCCTTGCCATTTTTTTGGTGGAGCAAGGACGTGGCCTGCCATGACTGAAAGATCGATCATCGCCTTGGCATGATCCTTACGTTCTACCTGGTAAGAGTCCAGTAATTCATGGCTTGCTTTACCCTGGATCACCAATGCAACTTTCCAGGCCAGGTTAAAGGCATCACGCATACCGCTGTTATAGCCTTGGCCTTGCCATACCGGCATGATGTGCGCAGCATCACCAGCAAGCAGGATACGGTCAGCACGGAATTTATCTGCAATACGTGCATTGTGGGTATAGACACGTTGACGAATTACTTCGATTCCATCGGTATTCGGTAAAACTTTAGAAAGCAGTTTAGCAATATTTTCCGGTTTACTGAGTTCTTCCTGAGTTTCGCCTGGCATAACCATGAATTCGAAGCGGCGAATGCCATGCGGCAGGGCAGCTGATACATAAGGACGCACCGGGTCACAGCATAGATAAATATGTGGGGTTGCCAATGGGTCATTATCGATATCAATCACGATCCACTGGTTTGGCGCAGTTTCACCTTCGAATGGAATGTTGAGGGTACGGCGTACATAAGAGTTTCCACCATCACAGGCAATCAGGTATTGCGCACGAATGGTTTCTAAGCTGCCATTTTTAGTCTGAACATTTAAAGTTACACCCTCAGCATCCTGGCTGAAATGTGTCAGATGGCGAGAGAAAAGTACTTCAGTTTTTTTATATTGTTTGAGGCCTTCTAGCAGAACGTTATCTACTTGTGGCTGAATGAAAGCATTACGGCGGGAGAAACCAAATTCACGAGTCAGTGGCTGAATGTCTGCGAAGCAACGGCCTTTGGGTGTCAGGAAGCGCATGGCATGATTCGGGGTAGTATGCGGCAAGACCTGATCAACCAGTCCCAAAGATTGAATGGTACGCAAGGATTCATCATCAATGCCGATGGCACGCGGATAATCGATCAGACTATCTAGCTGTTCAACCACAGTGACCTGTACACCCTGTTTGCTTAAATAGTTGGCAATTGTTAAACCTACCGGGCCGGCCCCCAAAATCGCCACTTCAGTGGTGTAATTTGTATTGCTCATCGCGAATGTCCATTCCATCAATTCAGGATTGAGACTATTAAGGAACAATCAATAGCGCTAAACAAGCTAGTCCATAGTAGGTCATGTCTATCAAAAAGATTTAGTTGAAAAGAATTTTATTTTAATAAGTTATTGATAATAAATAATAATATTTAAATTTATTCATAAGATGAATGAATCCTATGATCATTTCTGGCTATAGTGAATAGCCTATAAGGTATAAAAAAGCTGAATCACGCAGTTGCATGATTCAGCCTTAGTCTACATCCGGCAGCATAGGTCAAACCTACTGGAGATTTACTGCACGAGATGTTGCTTTAAACCTGATTAACGAGTCGATGTCGACTTAGTTGTTTTTTTACCATCTTTGTCTTCTGTAGCAGCTTCAGACGCAGCAGGCTGGTCAGCAGGTCCAGCTGTGGTTACATTTAGATTTGGGTTATTCGTTGCAGGAAGTTCCTGAGTTGTCACAGTGACTTTCTGTTCCTCAGTGGTCTTCGTGTCAGTGGTGTTGTTTGCTGCAAAACTGGTAGCTGCGGCTGCAGTAAGCGTTGTTGCAAGTAAGATTTGTGCATATTTCATGTTGAGCATCCTTTTTATTACATTTATAAACTGCCGAATGACCATCACATCAATCCGGCAGGAATTCATCCTAAGCATGAAAATTTTATGGAGCAAAGCAATTAACAAAAGCCGCACGAAGCTGTTAACCAAGCAAATACAATCATTGGAAATTTGTTTTCTTCTGTTAAATGTATAGGAAATTGTTAGCTGGAAATGTGTGTAAATATTTCAAATATAGCGTTTAAGTGAACTAGTTAACGGTTAAAAAGTACTTACTACAGACTGTTATTTTTATTTGAACCGAGATAAATAGAATCTAATCATCCAAGAATGAACATTTTTGCAAGAGTCCAGTGTTCTATAATAGTCAGGTTTACTACTTCTAATTCTATCTTTGAGAATCAATTTTGAAAGTTCTTGCCGCTCAGCAGCCTATTCCTGTACACATCATTTCCGGATTCTTGGGTGCTGGTAAAACCACTTTATTAAAATATTTACTGAGCCAGAAACCGGAGCAAGAAGTCTGGGCTGTGCTGATGAATGAGTTTGGTCAGATTGGCGTCGACCAGCAATTACTGCCTCAGGATCAGGGCTATGCAGTAAAAGAATTGCTGGGCGGCTGTTTATGTTGTAGCAGTCAGTTGCCAATGCAGATTGCTTTATCCCGGCTATTGTCAGAAACCAAACCGGACCGGCTATTTATTGAACCTACAGGACTCGGACATCCCGGGCAACTGCTGGAACAGCTCACCGAACCGCATTGGCAGAGTCATTTGAAAATGCAGGCTCTGGTCACGGTAGTCGATGGTTCACGTTTACATGATCGGGACTGGACGCATCAGAACCTGTATGCGGATCAGCTGAAAGTTGCCAATATCGTGGTTATTTCCCATGCTGATTTGATGACTGAAACTGATCATGCTGCTTTAACTGAACTCAAGTCTGAGTATCAGCCATATGCCCAGCACTGGCTGATGATAGAAAACGGACAGCTGGATATTGAGCAAATCAAACAGGATTATCAGGGTGCTTCACGTCAGATTCAGCCACTGCTCAAGCAACAGCGCCAAGTGTTGGGAGAGGTGCCGGCTGTCGTACATCAGTTGCCTTATCATTATGTTGAAAGTGCACAAGGCTATCAGGTGGCAGGTTGGAAATTGCCAAAACGCTGGCAGTTTGATTTTTATGATCTGCTGGATCTGCTTTGTGAGCAGCAGGATTGGCTCAGAATCAAAGGGATTTTTAATACCAATCAGGGCTGGAAAAGCTTTAATTTCAATCCTGATCAGTTTAATTATCAGTCTGCCGAAGAAGGCATTGATAACCGGGTAGAAGTGATTTACCAGACCTCACGTGACTGGCTGGAATTTGAAACCGCCTTAATGCAATGCCGGATTGTTCAGGAAAAATAACTTCGAATCTGCGTGTTGAAAATAGCTGGATAAGATGAAATCTGTTCAGCAAAAATGCAATAAATCTTATATGCTAGGCGCCAAATTTGAGGATTGTATTATGGCGTTAAAAGCGACAATTTATAAGGCAGATTTGAACGTTGCCGATATGGATACCCATCGTTATGAAGACTATCAGTTGACGATGGCGCTGCATCCTTCGGAAACCATTGAACGTCTGATGGTACGTGTTTTGGCTTATGCACGTTTTGCTGGCGAGGCGCTTGAATTTACCAAGGATCTGTTTGAGACTGATGAGCCAGCGCTGTGGGAAAAAGACCTGACTGGCCAATTATTGAAATGGATCGAAGTGGGTTGTCCTGACGAAGATAAAGTCAAAAAAGCCAGCGCACGTTGCAAACAGGTCGCAGTAGTTGCTTATGGTTCTTCAGTTGATGAATGGTATAAACGTAATTCCAAACTGAAAACGCTGTCGAATGTTGAGGTCTGGAAAATCTCGACCGCCAGCACTGAAGCGGTACAACAGTTATGTGAACGTACCATGCAGCTGCAACTGAATGTCATGGATGGCGAATGGACCTTGATCGGTGATCAGGCCCAAGCTGTAATTGAATGGGAACAGTTACAATAACAGCCAATAAGGATGCAAGTCTCGGCTTGTATCCTGATTCAGAAATTGCGTATACCTGACAATAATAAAAATGAAACAGGGATAAATATATGCATCCGGATCTTTATCGTTTGCTCATTGCCCTCGGTATTGGTGCAATTATTGGTGCAGAACGCGAATATCGCAGTAAGTCTGCCGGTTTGCGGACTATGATCATGGTCAGTCTGAGTTCCTGCTTGTTCACGATTATGTCAATCAAAATTGGTCTGGATAGTCAGGATAGGATTGCAGCCAATATCCTTACTGGCTTGGGCTTTGTCGGTGCGGGAGTTATCTTTAAAGATGAAAACCGGATTTCAGGCATTACGACAGCGACAACCATCTGGATGACAGCAGCACTGGGCATGGCAGCTGGCGCGGGTTATGAATGGCTGAGTCTGTTTGCTACTTTTATTGTATTAATCGTGCTGATTTTTCTGATCTATGTCCAAGAGGGAATAGAAACTTTAAGTCAGGCACGAACCTACCGAATTATCTGTCCTTATCAACGTAAAACCTTAGAGCAATACGAAGAATTATTTAAAACTTATAATATGAAAGTCGTTCGCAGTGTGCAGCATAAAACGGAACACCGTATTAGTGGACGCTGGATTTTAATTGGCTCCGCCGAAAATCATAAAAAATTGACTAACTATTTACTGAATGATTCAAATATCCAGGAACTCAGCTTTTAATCCTTTAAGCCTCAAAGCTAAAGGAATTCTGTCTAATCCCGTTTATACTATGCGTATTTGCCAGAGAAAGGATATTGGTCATGACCAAAGAGCTAGAAATTATTGATTTGAAAGTGGGTGAAGGTAAAGAAGCGGTTAAGGGCGCGCTTATTACGACTCACTATACTGGCTGGCTAGAAGATGGCACCAAGTTTGACTCATCACTGGATCGTGGTAACTATTTTGAAACCGTGATTGGCACTGGCCGTGTGATCAAGGGCTGGGATCAAGGGATTATCGGTATGAAAGTGGGCGGTAAGCGTAAACTAATTGTGCCTGCTCATTTGGCTTATGGTGAACGTAAAATGGGGAATATCATCCCGGCCAATTCAAACCTGATTTTTGAAATCGAACTGTATGATGTTAAAACACGTGATTGATTCACTGAAATAAGCTTCATTCATTGTGATGAGTGAATGTTGAACGGGTGAAGTCTTAGCAATATGGACTTCATCCGATGAGCTACAAAAAAAGCTTTGCACTCCCTGCTATTCGACGTAGATTATAAGAAGAATAAAGCACTTTTCAGGAAAATACTGTCTTTGCAAAACATGATAAGGAATGTCTATTCTGTAATATTGATTTGGAGCATTAGCTGGGTCCTATTAGTGATGATTCCAGTTTTCGCCCAGGCATCTCTTGAATCTTCCTCTGTCACGCAGCACAGTCAACCGCATATTTCCGAAATTCACTTTACTGAAGATCATAGTAGCCAATTGCCCCAAAATTGGCAGTTTTATCCAAACCAGTTTATTACTGAACCAAGTTCCGTACTTACTCCGCAAGAGGTTCAATTACCCGCTTCATTTAAAGACCTGACCGGTTCAAATATTGGCTATGGAACCTTTATCGGACATTTCAAAATTCCATCAGAATTTATCGGACGTCGGATCGCCGTGCATATTCCGGCTGAATATGGTGCCTATCGAATCTATATCGATGGAAAATTTATTCTGCGGCATGGGGAAATTGCGAAAACAGCGGAAGAGCAGAGAAATGAAAGGGCTCCTCGAATCGGTTATTTTGTTCCTGAAAGTGAATATTTCACCATGAGTATTCAGGCGTCAAATTATACCCATCTACATGGCGGGATTGAGCAGCCTATACGCATTGGAACAGCCGGGACTATTAACCTTCAATATCAGCAACTTATGATGAGCATCAGTATGGTCTGTGGACTGGTGCTGGGGGTGGGCTTTTTCACGATTCTTTTTTCAATGTTTAGGGGATCAACAGAACGCAATAGCAAAAGTATTTTTATCTTTGGCTTGTTCATTATTTTTCTGGCCTTGCATAACTTTTTTGCAGCGCCGTATGCCTATTCGATCGTGACTAAGCTCGGTTGGCTATGGGGAACACGCCTAGAATATCTGTTCACTTTCCTGGCGATTCTATTTTTCCTCAGTTATATGTACCTGTTTAATCAGCGCTATTTGCATCGATTTATTTATAGTGTTGCCGCAGGACTTTTACTACTGAACTGTGTCGTAACCCTGTTGACCGATCCGGAAAATTTTCAACGTCTGGCCTTGTATAGTGCGATTTTCGGGATAGTCGTGGTGGTCAATTTTATCTATGGCTTTTATCAGACTTTACATCATAAAGACAATTATTCGCGCTTGACTCTCTATGCGGTCATTTTTCTATGCCTGACCTTTATAAATGACTATTTATTGCTGATCAATGTGATTGAAAGTGTGCATCTGTCTTTTATCTCGACCAGTCTGTATGCCGTGATCATTATGTTTCAGCAGTCGCAAAATTATGCCCATCAAACCTATGCGACAGAGCAGTTGAATATGAATCTGAAAGAGTTAAATAATTCACTCGATCAGAAAGTCAAAGCACGTACCGAGCAATTACGTGAACTGAATGCCAAACTCGAACATCAGGTGAATATTGATGCTTTGACGGGAGCCTTTAACCGCCGTGCTTTAAATGACCAAATCCAGCAGCAGTTTTTATACTGTCAGCAACATCCACACAGTACACTGATTTTTGCCATGCTCGATGTCGACTATTTTAAAAACTACAATGATTATTATGGGCACTTAAAAGGAGATGAAATTTTACAGAATCTGGTCAAGGTCATTCAGACGGTACTCCCCGAATCCGCGTATTTAGCCCGTTATGGTGGAGAAGAATTTGCGATTCTACTTACTGATGTACCTGTCCAGGCAGCATTTCAATCTCTGGAAAAAGTCTTAATCAAGATTCGCGAACAGCAATTTGAACATTTAAATCGCACAGATGATAAATCCTATGTCACGGTCAGTATGGGCATTTCCTGGATGGATCAAACACATCCATATCCAGATATTCATGCACTGATGAAAGCGGCAGATGTACAGTTATATGCGGCTAAGCAGGCAGGGCGAGATCAACTTAAAATGACATAAAAAAGTTTTAATTTTAAAAAGCGTATTTATATAAATGATAATTTTCTTCATTTTCCGATTGAGGATTCGGTGAGAAAAATCCATTTTTTTGATAATAACTTAAAGCCGTTTGAGTCGATTGGACTTTAATTTTATGGATATTTTTACGCACTAAGGATTTGTGCATCTGATCAAAAAGCTGGGTGCCAAAGCCGAGTCGCTGGAAACGTGCAGCCACATAGTGCATCAGGATTTCTCCAGTGTCACTGACCAGCAAAAAGCCGACAATCTGATCATTTAAAATATACACCCAGCAGTCGTTATAAAGCATTTCCACAATTAACTGGGCGTGATTAAACTGCTCCAGCCAGTGCTGGATCACGCTGTCTTCACGTTGATGATCCAAAATACAGGATTGAATACTGTCGTGGATGACCTGAATTATTTGAGGTATATCTTGAATCTTCCCTTCACGAATCATAATTTTATTCATTTACTCGACCATAAAGAGGGACCTTTTATTTGAAGGAAAATGCTCAAAAAAACAAATACCAATCGTGTAGCTTTTTGAGTGCATTTGCTAAAGAATCCAGAGTTAATGATCAATTCTGTAGTGATTTGTCTGCTTTATTTATCCTGATCAATATTGGTCTTTTGAATTAATTCTAATTTTTAACAAGATTTTAGATTTTCATTTCAAATTAAATACTAGGAAATAGGGCTCAACCAAAGAAAAAATCCAAGAAGATCTAAAAAAATCCTCAAGTTTGCTGTACAAAAAATAGACTTGTGTTAAGTTGAAAGAAGATCGCCAAATCAAGAATTGGCAGACCGTGATAAAAATAAAATTAACCACACGAGATGATCAATGATTCTTAAATTCCTGATTTTTTCATGTCTAGCCCTGATACTTTATGCGACCTGGTTTATCGGCATGAAAATCTATAAAACCCAGCGTTATGTAAAGAGTAAACGTGTCGAAAAAAAGGACCCGATTTCCAGCAGTACTGAAGAGAGTCAATCTGAGTCTCAGGAAACATTGCATGTGGTCGATGCCTATGAGCTGGAACTGTTTGATGACGTGGCGCAATTATTTTTCCAGCATCAGGTTCAGATTCAGGACCGCAATGAAGCAGAGCAGTTACAGCAGGAACTGCTCCGTAAGATGCCGATGCATACCGGTACACAAATCCGTCAGATGGATTTAGGCGAATGGTCAATTTTCTGGAATTTTTATGACCAGTCACTGGAGTATTATGTCGGCCGTTATGGAGTATTTTATGCCCATGTCGACCGTTTCGGCGAGGAACACCGTCAGGAAATCAGAACCGATATTCAACAGGCACGTTATGCTTAAGCAGCTAAATGCTTAAATGCTCTAGAAACTAAAATCAAGCTGCATATTTGAGTTGATGTAATTCGCTGAACTTGGTGAGCACTTCATCCCAGAGCTGTTCTGCGCCCTGACGGAAATAACCCATATGTCCCATATGCTTGAGTCCATAATCAGCTGCCTGAATATTGATATAATGCAACGGAGCCTGACGATAATGTTGCATAAAGGCTTGTCTGGATTCAGGTAAGGCCCAGGCATCATCAAGCGCGGCTACGGCATAAATAGGTGTTTTTACCGCCGCATAATGGGCATGCAGGTCTTTCAGTTCAGGATCGGCAAAGAAATAGGTCGGATTTTTACACCATTTTCGCCACTGACGATAAACATCACGTGGCAAGTCAGCGCCCATATTTAAACGGTTCCATGGCAAATAACCTGTCACTGCCACCATCGGTGGGAAAACAATATTCCAGATTACCTGAACCTTGATTCTTTCAGTTAAAGGCATATAACCATGCCAGCCAGCACCAGTGCCAAAGCAGTACATTGCTTCAATGCGATCATGATATTTGCTTAATCCCAAGGCCTGTCCGCCATAGGAATGGCCAATCATATAGATGTCCAGACCGGTTTGGCTGAGATAATCAATCGCAGCGCTGAGATCATATTGCCCCCAGTCCAGATATGACATTTTAAAATTCTTTAAACATTTAGGCGCAGAATCAGCCACCCCACGATAATCAAAAGTCAGTACCTGAAAACCTGCATGTGCTGCATAATCGGCAAAGCGCCGGTAAAAAGCTTGGGGAACACCTGTCGCACAGGCGATGACAATATTGGCTTTGGCATATTCACTGCGGTAAAGCTTGCCGGTTAAGGTATAGCCATCTTCTGCCAGAAACTGCACGGTTTCAACCTGAACTTTTCCTTGTTGCATACTGGATATCCTTATACGTGGATTGAATCAGGGGAGGTGAATCTATATTATTTTTAATCTGATCTAAGCCATGATGTCAAAACTCACGAGTCGTAAATGACATCTATGCTTACCTATATGGCATGTAATCGCCTCATACAAAAGGAAGGGCTACCTCATGCTGATTGATTTTCATCAGGCACAATTACAGAAATTTATGGCTTTAGCGACTCAGGTTGAAGCTGAACCGGAACACTATTTACAGTTTGATTCCGTTTCTGATTTTTATAAGGCCAGCTGGTTAAAGAAATTTCCTGCGGGTACGGTCTGGTATGCTTCCGGCCTAGATGATGGGGCAGAAGAATTTCATGCGGTCATTGAGTATCGTGAAGTTCAGCTTTTACTCAGCTGTGGACCCTGTATATCTGCAAAAATTGCCTGGAAACATTGACCTCAATGCCAATTTTTCTCAATAAAAAAATAATGACAGCCGATGTAAAATTGACTTAAATAGCTTATCTTCTCTGTCAGATGATTCATTTGACTTAATTTGAGTCCATAACCCCTAATAAAAATAAGGAAAATAGATATGGCCCACCAGTTTACCGTAAATGCAATTATTCGCGGTGTTTCGATTGATGAGTTTAAACGTCTGGCAAATGACATCAGTTTGCATGAAGCGGTTTGTCATCGGATCCCTGCTCAAAATATGGAAATTCTGGTTTCAGAAAAGCAGGGACACCTGTATACCCTGAAACGTGCCTACAATCTGGATGTCAAAATCCCAGATATTGCCAAAAAACTGCTAAAAGATGCATTTCGCTTGCAACGTACCGATGTCAGCAATTTAGAAGAAATGACTTCTGTTGTGGAACTAGGTGCCAATCTGCCAATTGAAGCCAAATGTCAGCGTGCCGTTACAGGTGATGAACAGCAGATCCAGTTCCTGTTGAACTGGACGGTGAATGTGAAAGTGCCTTTGGTCGGTGGCATGCTAGAAAAACATGCCGAAGGTGAAATCCGTAAATTCAGTGAGATCGAGATCAGCATCGTGGAAGATGAGCTACGCAAGAATCTGAAGGCTTAAGCTCGTATTTTTACGCTTAGGAAAAGAGCCTGTGAGTCAGGCTCTTTTTTATTTTAGGCTGTTTTTTCAAATTTGCTGCGGTAAAGCAGGGCAGTAAATAGCGTCACTAGACAAACGGTCCAGATATAGTACAGGGCACCAATATTGCTATATAGGCTCAACCATTGTACCAGTGGCAAGGTGATTCCACCTGCAATCGCATAGGCCAGATTATAGGAAAATGAAATTCCGCTGAAACGGATTTGTGCCGGGAACATTTTCACCATGCTATAGGACACCATGCCCACGGTTCCTGAGCTCAGGCCTAGGAGCATATACAGCATGAATACGGTAGATGCTTCAACATGACCCAGACTGTGATAAAAAATCCCAGCCATTGCCGCGACAAAAATAGAGCCAAGCAAAATCACTTTACCTGCACCGAAACGGTCAGCCAGTACACCCGCAATAATGCAACCGAGCATTTGCATCAGGATCGCAGCACTTTGCATTTTGAATGCATCAGCACGTTCGAAGCCAAAACTAGCCACCAGCAGATTCGGCATCGCCAGAATCAAGACCACCACACAGCCGGTCAGGAACCAGGTAAATAACATCCCAATGCCTACAGCAGTTTTGTGGCTTAATAGTACCTGTTTGACTGGTAATTCTTTCGCCAGTTCTTTTTTCGCCTGCATGGCTTTAAAGACTGGAGTTTCTTTCAAATAACTGCGCAGGTACAGTGCCACAAAGCCGAAAATCCCACCCAGAATGAAAGGAACGCGCCAAGCCCAGTCTTTGATTTCCGCTTCAGTGAACTGAAGTGAAATAAATAGCGACATTAGGGCACCAAGTAGAATCCCGAGCGATAGGCCGGCAGTCAGCAAACCATTGGCAATCCCAATTCGGCGTTCTGGCACATGCTCTGACACAAAGGTCCAGGCAGCCGGAATTTCACCGCCAATCGCAATACCTTGAATAACACGCATCAATAGCAGCAGTAATGGTGCAGCATAACCAATACTTTCAAAGGTTGGCATGATCCCGATCATGAGGGTCGGTAGCGCCATCAGCAAGATGGATAGACTGAATAGACGTTTACGACCGATCAGATCCCCAAAATGTGCCATCACCACACCACCGAGTGGGCGGAAGAAATAGCCTGCGGCAAAGATGCCATAGGTATTCAGCATGGCCCAAAATGGACTCAGGGTACTTGGAAAGAACAGTTCGGAAATTAGTTTGGCGTAGAACACATAAATGACAAAATCATAGAATTCCAGTGCGCCACCTAGGGACGATAGTCCGAGGGTGCGTTTATCAGCACGGCTCAGATAGGGTTGTGCATTCATGTGGTCGTTCCATTATTTAATATCCATGACTTGAATGCTGATTTTAAAGAAGGGTTATTTTCTTGAATAATCAATCTTTCTTTGTTTAATCTAAACTAAAAGTTATTAAAATTTGAACGAACGAAATTATTTGGAATATTTTGATTAATTATTTTCCTGTTAAGTGAAGTTATTAAGGCAACCATAAGCTGGATTTCGACATACTACTTAAAACCCAGCTTATCTTTTTTAGACGTATTTATTCATTTTAGTATGATGTTCATTCTGTAATTTTCCCTCTAAGATAGAGTTAAATGAAAAAAATACAGGAAAGCGCGATGACAAATACCTTGGCGGTGGCACAGCAAGGTGAGGCCATTTTAACCCTAATTGCCAGTCCGGTCACACAGGCTGAATTTGACAGTGACTGGTTGCGGCAATTTAACAGCGCCTTGATGGAGACCATGCAACAACGTCAGGGCGTGGGCATTGCAGCACCGCAAGTTTATGTGTCTAAACGCATTATTATTGTCGCATCACGGCCGAATTTACGTTATCCGGATGCGCCGTATATGGAAGCCGTGACCATGATCAATCCGGAGATTATCAGTACTTCAGCTACACAAGTATTGGGTGAGGAAGGCTGTTTAAGTGTGCCCGAGCAAAGAGGGAGGGTAGCTCGAGCAGAAGAGGTTGAGGTGCGTTATTTTACCTTAGAGGGAAATGAAATGGTTCAAGTGTTCAAAGGCTTTCCGGCACGAATTGTACAGCACGAAATTGACCACCTGAATGGAATTCTATTTGTAGAGAAGCTTGCAGAAGCATAATTACTTGGTCTGAATTGCAGTGCCATAAGCAAAGACTTCAACCATACCGCCTTGCATGCCAAGTTCAGTCGTACTGAGGCGGATTCCCATAATCTGGTCAGCGCCCATTTTTTCTGCTTCCAGTTTTAACCGTACTATAGCTTCACGTCGTGCCCGTTCAACGACACTCTCATAACTGGTCAAACGACCACCTAACATGTTTTGCACATTAGCAATCGCATATTTAAAGTAATCATGTGAAATGACCACATTGCTGCTGATCATATGACCGGGGAATGTAGATTCGTTAAAACGGCTATTATTGACCCGGATATAAGCTAAACGCTGTTCCTGCTCATCCAGATATTGCAGATGCTTGCGCTCGTTATAGCGACCAAAACCGAAACCCACGCTGAACAGAATGGCAAAAATGACAATCTGTATAATCAATCCGTCCATGCATTAGTTCGCCTGTGAAAATGGATCAGGCAGTTTAGGCATGACTGGATCAGCGATAACTGGATCAGCGATGACTGCTGTGCCATAAACAAACAGCTCAGAAGCACCTTGGGCAATATTTGAGGTAGAAAAACGGATACCTACAATCGCATTGGCACCCATACTGCGAGCTTTTTCAATCATCCGGTTCATGGCTTCCTGACGGGATTCTTCCAGTAATTCGGTATAAGCGGTCAACTCGCCGCCGACAATATTTTTCAGGCCGGCCAGCAAATCACGTCCAACATGCTTACTGCGCACAGTACTGCCATAGACCACATCGATTTGCTGGCGAATGGTATGTCCCGGTACAGATTCCAGATTGCTGAGTAACATTCATATCCCTAAATTAGAAAAAATACTTTGATTATTATTACACTTAAAATAGATAGTTTAGTCATTATAAATTTCTTCAGATGACTCAGGCAGCTGGGGTAAATACTTTGTTTGGATCACCCCTTGAGCTGACCAATAGGGAAGTTCAAGTTCAGTAATACCTTCTGCATAAGAAGCCAATTCATACAATGGATAGACAAATACAATTCCATTGGCATTGAAATAGAAATTATCACTTACTTCAAATGCATTTTGCTCAATATGATGTTGTTCAAGCCACTCACGATTATGTTCGTAAAGTTCAGTTTTGAGTTTTTCTTTGCTTGCAGGTGCCAAAATATCATTCAGGCTTAAACGCTGCTTGGTATTGAGATCAAAAATAACGTAGTCACTATGATGCATACCATGTGCAGCGCCTGCTGGGTAATATTCGGAAAAGTATGTAAAGTTTGCGATATTGTAATGCTGACCGATATAACGTACAGCAGTGGTACTGTAGTTGGTTGATGGCATTTCAGGATCAAGAGTGACCTCTACAGCAGGTGATTTGTCGAAAGCTTCAGCATGGTCTTTTTGTAAACGCTCCAAAAAATATTGGTTTAACCAATTTACATTCGTTTTCACTGTTTGCAGATGATATTTAGTGCAACTGGCAAACTCATCCTCACTGGCTGGATGGCATACTTCATTTTTACTGAGCTGTACACGTTCAGTTTTAGCCTTAATCAACGGTAAGCTTTCTTTTTCAGCGACGGTTTCCGCTGTTGGTTCAGGTTTTGAATCTACTGTATTTTTTTGTTGGCATGCGGTTAAGAAAATTGAACTTACCAAGGCAGATAACAATATTTTTTTCATCGATTTACATTTTATAAAGTGTTAAGTCTCATCCAATTGAGTATACAGATTTCTTGATTCAATAAAATATATCGGCTATTGGACCAACGTATAAAAAAAGCCCACCGAAGTGAGCTTTTCTGAAAAAGAGGTTGAGCTTATTTTGCCTGTTCCACACGACGCTGTTCGGTCACAGATGGGCGATACGGCACAGTGTCTGAGGTGTTAACTTTCAAACCACCACCAAGGCTCTTGTACAGCTCAACCTGGCTGTTCAGATTCGCCTGTTCAAGTAATAACAAACCTTGTTCTGCTGCATATGAAGCACGTTGTGCATCCAGTACAGTCAGATAGCTGTCAATACCGGCACGGAAACGTGCTAGAGACAGGCGGTAAGTCGTGTTAGTCGCATCAACCAGACGGCGTTGAGCAGCAATACGGTCACCAATATTCTGACGTACCGCCAGGGCATCATTCACTTCACGGAATGCAGTCTGAATGGATTTTTCATAATCTGACAGCGCAATTTGCTGATCTGTTTCAGAAATACGAATATTGGCCTGACGTGTACCCCAATCGAAAATTGGAATATCCAGACTTGGGCCTATAGACCACGCAAAACTGCCAGATTTGAACAGATCACCCAGATCCGCAGATGCAAAACCTGCAGAACCCGTCAGGCTGATGGTTGGGTACAGACGCGCACGGGCAGCACCAATATTGGCACCTGCAGCAGACAGACGATATTCAGCAGCACGTACATCCGGACGGTTAATCAGCAGATCACTTGGTAAACCTGCACCTAGTGCCGCATTAGAGGTAATGCGGGTAACACGTTGTGCCGGTAACAGGTTGGCCGGTACAGGTTGACCTACAAGTAGATTTAGCAGGTTTTGTGCCTGAGCCACCTGGGTGCGATAGTTGGCAACATCATTACGTGCAGTTTCAACAGAAATCTGTGCTTGACGTACTGGAAGTTCGCTATCGATTCCCACATCAAAACGTTTCTTGTTTAGGTTATAGGATTCAAGCTGGGCTTTCAGTGTTTGCTCAGCCAGTGCCAGATTGGCATTGGCAAATGAGTAACTGAGCCATGCTTGGGCTACCTGACCGATCAGGGAAATCTGAGTCGCATCACGCGCACTTTGAGTCGCCAGATAAGTATCTAAAGCATTGTCACGCAAGCTACGCACACGACCCCAGAAATCTAGCTCAAATGCAGTTACGCCTAGACCGACATTATAAGTCGTCACAGCGCCACGGCTTTGCGGGTTGTTACTGCCAGTATCCTGACGTAACACGCTGCCGCTCGCACCAATGGTTGGCAGACGGTCATTTTCAGAAATCTGATAAGCCTGTTGGGCACGCTGAATGTTTAATGCGGCAGTACGCAAATCACGGTTATTGGTCAATGCCAAGTCCAGTACCTGTAACAGGCGCTGGTCAGCAAAGAATTCTTTATAACCCTGTTCTGCTACAGAAGTACCTGAAGCATTGGTATAACTGCTTGGGATATTTGCCTCTGCAACGGGCTCTGGGCCACGCATGCTTTGACATGCAGTCAAAGCAAGCGCGAGGGCAGATACCGCAATGCTACGACCTGTAATAGACCATATATTTTGCATTACGACTAGTACTCCTGATTTTGTTGTTTTGGTTTGTATTTAAAGATACTTCGAATCCACACGTAGAATACAGGAATAAAGAAGATACCTAAAAGCGTCGAACTGATTACACCACCGAGGACACCGTAACCGACAGAGTGCTGGCTACCCGCACCGGCACCTGAAGCAAGTGCTAGTGGAAGTACACCAAAACCGAAGGCAAGGGTGGTCATGATAATTGGACGTAAACGCATTTTTGCCGCATGCAAGGTTGCATCAAACAACTCTTCACCCTGTTCCTGCAGCTCTTTGGCGAATTCCACAATCAAGATTGCGTTTTTCGCAGAAAGACCAATTACGGCAATAATCGCTACCTGGAAGTAGATGTTATTCGACAGGTTCGGGTCTTTAAACAGAATCATACCGCCAAAGGTCAATAACAATGCACCCACAATACCTAGCGGTACAACCAGAAGAACCGAGAATGGAATTGACCAGCTTTCATACAATGCAGCCAGACACAGGAACACGATCAACAGTGAAAGCGCGTACAAGAATGGTGCTTGTGCGCCAGACTCACGTTCTTCCAGAGACAGACCAGTCCATTCATAGTCGAAACCTTGCATGCCCATTTCAGGAAGCTTGGCAATGATTTCTTCCATTGCGCGCATTGCATCACCTGAGCTCACACCCGGTGCTGGTGTACCCTGAATGTTCATCGCAGATACGCCGTTATAGCGTTCCAGACGAGGCGAACCATAGGTCCATTCGCCGGTTGCGAATGCCGAGAACGGTACCATTTCGCCACGATTGTTACGAACATACCACTGGTTCAGGTCTTCTGGCATCATACGAGAGCTGGCTTCACCCTGAACATATACTTTCTTCACACGACCACGGTCAAGGAAGTCGTTGATGTACGAACCACCCCACGCCATGCTCATGGTGCTGTTAATTTCAGAAATGCTGACACCTAAAGCACCGGCTTGTGCATGATCGACAATCACACGGTACTGCGGGTTATCTTCCTGACCATTTGGACGGACACCTGCAAGACGTTTGTCTTGTGCAGCCAGACCCAGAACAGTATTACGCGCTGCTAAAAGTTGCTCATGGCTTTGACCACTTGCTGCTTTTAACTGCATGTTAAAGCCGGCAGACACACCCAGTTCAGGCATCGCTGGCAATTGTAACGGCATGATGTAAGACGCATCTTTCACAATCATGTTCAGTGCCATACCACGTTGGATAATTGCACCGACCTGTGATTCTGGTGTGGTACGTTCAGACCAGTCTTTTAGTTTAATAAATGCCAGACCAGCGTTTTGACCTACACCTGTGAATGAGAAACCAGCCACACTGAAGACAGATTGAACATGATCTTTCTCATTCTCCAGGAAGTAGCCAGTCATGGTGTTGATGACTTTATCGGTACGTTCCAGGGTTGCATTTGGTGGCAACTGTACCAGTGTCATCACGACACCTTGGTCTTCATCAGGTAAGAATGAAGAAGGCAGTTTCTGGAAGATCAGCACAATAATCCCGATCACCACCGCATAGATGATACCGGAGAAAATCTTGTGGTGGGTCATACGATTGACACCGCCCTGATATTTCACAGAAACACGGTCAAAGCTATGGTTAAACCAGCGGAAGAAACGCGCAGCCGGGTTGTTGCTTTGCGGCTTGTTCGGATCATGCTGTTTTAGAATGGTCGCACACAGGGCAGGGGTAAAGGTTAAGGCCACCACCAGAGACAGAACCATTGCTGTGACCAGCGTGATTGAGAACTGGCGATAGATAACCCCTGTAGAACCACCAAAGAATGCCATTGGTACGAATACTGCAGACAGTACAGAGGTAATACCGATCAGCGCACCAGAGATCTGTTTCATCGACTTTGCAGTCGCCGTCACAGGATCAAGATGCTCTTCAGCCATGACACGTTCAACGTTTTCGACCACAACGATCGCATCATCGACTAACAGACCAATTGCAAGAACCATCGCAAACATGGTCAAGGTATTGATCGAGAAGCCGAAGATATTAATGATTGCAAAAGTACCCAGTACAACCACTGGAACGGCCATGGTTGGAATAATCGTTGCACGCCAGTTCTGCAAGAACAGGAACATCACGATGAAGACCAGAATGACCGCTTCGATTAGGGTATGAACCACCGATTCAATCGATAACTGAATAAATGGTGTGGTATCAAATGCCAGGGTATCTACCATCCCTTGAGGATAGTTCGGACGTAACTGTTTTAAACGCTCTTCAACTGCTTCAGCGGTATCCAGCGCATTGGCGCCAGTTGCAAGTTTAATCGCAACACCGCCAGCCGGTTTACCGTTGAATTTAGAATCAAACTGGTAGTTGTCTGCACCCAGTTCTACACGTGCGACATCGCCCAGACGGACTTGTGCACCTGAAGTGGTATTTTTCAAGAAGATGTTTTCGAACTGTTCAGGTGTTTGCAGCAGACTTTGCGCATTCACCGTCGCATTCAGCACCTGACCTTCAATCTGTGGCGCACCACCTAATTGACCGACAGCCACCTGAGCGTTCTGGGTACGGATTGCCTGAGCCACATCACTTGGAGTCACTTGCAGACTAGCCATTTTGGCTGGATCCAGCCAGATACGCATTGCATAAGAACCACCAAAGACCTGAACTTCACCAACCCCGGCCACACGGCTTAAAGGTTCAGAAATATTTGAGTTCACATAGTCTTTAATGTCATCTGCAGTCAGGCTGCCATCAGGCGAATAGAAAGCTAATACCTGAAGGAAGCTGGCACCAGATTTGGTAACACGTACACCCTGACGTTGTACATCATCAGGCAAAAGTGCAGTCGCTGACTGTAACTTGTTTTGTACCTGTACCTGTGCGATATCAGGATCGACACCCTGTTCAAAGTTTAAGGCGATGGATGCCTGACCGTTACCGGCACTGTTCGAAGAAATATAACGCAAGCCATCCAGACCGTTCATCTGCTGCTCGATGATCTGCGTTACTGTATTTTCTACAGTCGCTGCAGATGCACCCGGATAAGTCGCAGAAATGGTGACTGTCGGTGGCGCGATCGTCGGATATTGAGCAATTGGCATTTTGCTGATGGTCAAAATACCCGCCAGCATAATTACCAATGCAATCACCCATGCAAAAATCGGGCGATGGATAAAGAATTGAGCCATGAACCATTACTCCTTATGCATTTGCAGCAGGTTTTTGTTCAGGTTGTTTCTTTGCATCATCTGCCTTTTTTGCATCTGCTGCAGGTTGCTGTGCAGCTGGTTGAGCAGCACCTTGTGGGGCAGCCGCTTGAGGTTGATAAGGTTTAGGCACCACTTGCTGTTCAGGTTTTACCTTAGCAATACCGTCAACAATCACTTTATCACCCGGATTAAGACCTTCGGTTACGATCCAGTTGCTGCCTTGAGTCCCGACTGTCGTTACTGGACGTGGAGTCACTTTATTATCAGCACCCACCAGCATCGCCATGGCTTGACCAGTAGGCGTACGGGTTAACGCCGCTTGTGGAATCATGAAGGCATTTGGAATTTCACCCTGTACGATTTGCGCTGTGGCAAACATACCTGGCAGAAGTAAATGGTTCTTGTTCGGGAATACTGCACGTAAAGTCACAGTACCTGTTTCAGGGTTCACGCTGGCATCCGAGAATGCAAGACGGCCTTCGACAGGGTAGATGCTGCCATCTTCAAGCTTTAACTTCACTTTGGTGTTGTTTGAGCTGTTGAGGTTGCCTTTGCTTAGCTGTTGACGCAGGCGCAGCAGTTCAGCACTGGATTGGTTGATATCTACATAGATTGGATCTAGACGCTGAATCGTAACCAGTGGTTCTGTCTGATTTGCAGTCACTAACGCACCCGCCGTAATCGAAGAACGGTTAGTTTGACCAGAAATCGGGGCACGTACGGTTGAATAGCCCAGGTTGATTTCAGCATTACGTAAAGTTGCACGGTTTGCATTCAAATCAGCTTCAGCCAGTTTGACCTGTGCTGCAATGTCATCGTATTCCTGTTTAGAAATGGCATTGGTACCGACCAGTTGACGGTAACGGCCTTCTTTAACACGCAATACACCTAAATTCGCTTCAGCACGGGCAATCGCAGCACGGGCATTATCAACAGTAGTACGGTTAGTGCTTGAATCGATTTCATAAAGCGCCTGACCTTCACGGACATAGCTACCCTCAGTGAATAAGCGTTTAAGCACCACACCACTAGCCTGTGGACGTACTTCAGAAATCTCAAATGCTGTTGTACGACCTGAGAGCTCTACAGACTGCTCGACACTTTGTGGCTGTGCAACAAGAATACCGACTTCAGTCGGTGGCATTTGCTGCTGAGCACCAGCTTGCTGGCCCTCTTTAGGATCTTTGCTACAACCAACAAGTGCAAGACTTGTTGCTAATGCGCAAGCAGTCAGGGCGGGAGCCCAAAGCTTTGCAGACATCATTGTTCCACCTCAATTGGATTCTTATCTAAATTTTTTTATTTGTGAGCCGTGCAATATCTGATCCAGACCATATACCACAACGAAATCCAAATAAAACTTATACTCCAGCCGGATATGACATCTGAAGGAAAATGTACACCTAGATAAACTCTTGAAATACCCATAATCAGCATCCATGCACCTGCACCCATCCAGATGATGGTATGTCGGGGATGTTGCCGATATATGAATATTGCCAGACAGCCGAGACAGGCTGCATAGACGCTATGGGCACTCGGGAAGGAGCTTCCATAGCTTTCAACCAGATGAAAAGACTCTGCTGGTCGAGGTCGGGCAATACTGAATTTTAAAAGCCAGCCTAGGAGAATTCCTCCGATAATTCCGATACATATAAAAATTACGCTTGCATACTTTTTATACCACAGTAGAAAAATACACCATAGTGTGGATAAAAATAATACAAATGGCATGCCACCTATCACTGATAAGGACTGATTAATTTGATTTAAAAATTCTGTGCGATAGCCGCTAATCCATTCTATTGCAAGCACATCTAACTGGCTTAAAGTTGCAATATCAAGAAATAACACACTGAAAATTAAAAATAAAATTCCGACAATAAGTAACAAGTAATGCATGCCAAAAATCCTTGTCCTTTTAACCGTTATTCAACCGGTTAACTGTCTGCGCTAAAGTGTACTTGTCAGTACACTTTTTTTCAAGAGTGCGTATTTTATGCAAATTCCATTTTTTATTTATGGGATTTTGTACCTAAATGCCCAAATATTCTCGCAATTTTACAGTTTTGTGGATGTATGATTTTCGTCAATTTTAATGGTTTGCTTCGGCGGCCAGAAAAACTCACTTGGGCGAGTCAGGAAATGGGTCATGACCAGTTTGGCGAGCGGTTTCCACTGTTCGAAACGCACCCGTCGTGCGCGTAATGCCACAATAATGGTCAGGCTGAAACTTACAAAAAGGTTAGTCAGACCAATCAGCAGAACACCCAGGAAAGAGATGATAATGAGTCCAATATCTGGACCATTAATATTGATCAGTCCTTGGATAAAGTTGGCAGAGGCAAAGGCAATATGACGAATATCTAAAGGCAAGCCAAGAATGAAACCGATGGTACCCATACTGCCCAGCATAACCCCAAAAATAAAATTACCCGCCAGTGCACCCAGATTACGTTCAATATAATCGGCAAATCGATGTAAACGTTCTTGTCCCATCAGTTGCGACAGGCGCACATGAGCTCTCAGACGAGGACCAACCTTCCGATACACTGCCATATTATCGAAATAACCGGCTAATAGGCCTGACAGGAACAAACATACTCCAGCCACTGCTGCATGAGGAATCGCCAAAGAAGTAAATGGATTCAGGTCATATAAGGTTTTAGCTGCTTTGGCATGTGTCATTAATGGCTCATGTAGGGCAAATTCCCACATCAGGGCAATCAGTGCTGCAACCGGAATTGCGATGGAAATATTCCCAAGAATTGCGACAAACTGGGTCCGAATGATATTCACAATCAGTGCAGCCAGTTCAGCAATCTGGGCGGTTTTCGAACCCTTACGCTGTTGTACGGTAGAAGCGAGTGCAGCTGCAGTCATCGCCGGCTGTTTGGTTGCAACGGTGAAGTGCAGCACATGAATGAGCATAAAACCGAGCGAATAGTTCATGCTATAGCTAAAGGCCTGCATTAAAGGTGCCATCGTGACACGCGCCATTAAGACTTTCAGCGAAGCCATAAAGGCAATGATGACACCGGCACCGGCTGCCGATTTGTACATGGCCAGAAAGCCTTGCTTGTCGGTACTTACATAATGTTCACCGGTTTTACTGGCATTTTCAGTCACCTGTAAAGCCAGGAGTTCACTATTGGTAGTCAGTAAGGCACGCACACTGCGTTCACTATAAATTGCTTCGGTAATATCGGCGATAAACAGGCCAATGGATTGATAACGCAGGTCATCATCATCCAGCACCATATTCAGCAGGATTTCAATCCGTTCCAGACACTGTTCCAGTAAGGCCAGCATATAGGTCAGGCTGACACTGACCCCAATCCGTTTGGTAGAGCGGCGAATTTTGGCGACAACATCGTGACACTGCTCCAGCATGACCAGAGCTTGGGAAGCATCTGGCGGTGTAATCGCATCTACCAGTTCTACGGTGTTATAGCGTTTTTTATATTCCTGGATAAATTCAATGATCTCACGGTTTTGCACCAGAAAAGGTGATTCATATTCCATGAGCTCAGGCTGGGCATTAATAAATTCAGGATGCAGGCCGATCCCACTCACCCGGTAGGACAGAATCGTTAGTGCTTTAATGATCTGATCTTTGATTCGGGTTTTTTCTACCTGATTGGAATGACCTTGATTTACAACAGCAAAAAGTCGCTGCCAATCCGCTTCATCAAAATAATCCAGCCAGTATTTATCGGTACGCAAATAGAAAATTTTGCGGAACAATTCCTGAAGTTGTAGATGATCTGGAATCACCGGTAGGATATGCGCCCCGATCCGCTGATTCAGCTGATTCCAGAAACCATCCAGAGAAAGAATTCCGGTATCGGAAAACAGGCTGGCTTGTTTATAACGATTGATAACTCTTAAAGTGAAACTTTGTAAGGTTAAGACTGCATTGGGAGTGAGCAGTAAAGCCCGGATAAATGCATTAAATTTTGTTTCGATTTCTTCTGTATTTCTGCTGTCTTCTGGGCGTATACGTTCTACAAGTTGGATGAGCAAATTCTCATCCAGCACCGTCTGTGGTTGTTCAAGCTGGTGCTGCATGCTTTGAAAAATATCAAGAAAATTAATATGCATAGGCGAGGTAAGCGGCTATTGAATCCGGTGAAGAGCCAGTTTGGCCAGATTAACGAGGGCCTGACGATACTCTGAATCGGGTAGTGCATTCAAGGCTTGAATTGCAATTTCTGTTTCTTCAGTTGCACGCTGGCGACAATAATCCAAGGCGCCAGAATCATTTACGATCTTGATGACTTCTGCCAAATGATCTGTTCCGCCCGTTGCAATACTGCGACGGATAATTTCATGTGATTCACCTGTAGTATTCTTCATGGCAGCAATCAATGGCAGGGTCGGTTTGCCTTCCATCAGGTCATCACCGATGTTTTTACCTAGGGTTTCAGCATCAGATGTATAGTCCAGAATGTCATCAATAATCTGGAAAGCATTACCGAAGTGACCGGCGAATTTACGTAACGGTTCACGGAACTCAGTCTTGTCGGAAAGAATAGCGGCACCTTCGGTCGCCAGTTCAAACAGGCGAGAAGTCTTGCCATGAATAATGCTCAAATAGGTTTCTTCTGAGGTTTCTGGCTGATGTTGCGATTGCAGTTGCAGAACTTCGCCTTCGGCAATTTCGCAGGTACCCGTAGAGAAGTCTTTGAGCAGGGTCATATTGTTAAGGTCGACCAACAAATCAAAGGCACGCGAAATTAGGAAATCACCCACTAGCACAGCTGTCTGATTGTTCCAGGTGGCATTAGCGGTTGGACGGCCACGGCGTAAGCCTGACTCATCCACAACATCATCATGAACTAGAGTTGCCGTATGCAACATTTCGATAATGGCGGCCAGTTTGCGATGTTGTTCCAGTTCTACGGCACCACAGGCTTTTGCTGCCAACAGGCACATGATTGGGCGCATACGCTTGCCGCCAGCTTCAACCACATGCTTGCTGACCGCCATCACCAGCGCTACTTTTGAGGTAATTCCTTCGTTAATGAATGTGTCCATCGCAGCAAAGTCGTTAGCAACAGGAGCGAGAATATCTTGCTTAAAGTCGATGGCCATGTGAAAGAAAACCTCTAGTTTGGTAAATCGCAGCGGGTAGTTTAACAATTTATAACATGAGTGAAAGCTAAGAAAAGCACAAACTCCACTAAAAATCAGCTTTTTATAGCACTTCTTTGAGTTTAGCCTAAATTTTGACATTTAAAAAATGAACAATATCTTTCCGCTAAAGTTTTTTTCTAAACATTCTCAGGCAGCTGGAAAACTCGGAATTGAGCAGCGTTTTTTGGTCAGTATATCCGGTATTAATCTTTGATTTTGAATGAATAATTTAATGATTTATAGGCTTTGTAATGGAGTTCATGATTATTTCCTTAAAATGGCTTGTTGTTTCTTATAATATCCCTTAAAATCTTTGCCCTTGTATAACCCCCAGTGGCGCGCGTTTTAAGATCGATATATTCCTTTATCGGCACGTCGACACGGGCATGTTTGGAGTACATTATGTACGCAGTAATCCAAAGCGGTGGTAAACAGCACCGTGTAGTTGAGGGTGAAACCCTTAAAGTTGAATTATTGAAAGCTGAAACTGGTTCAACAATTACGTTTGATGACGTACTTATGCTTGTAAACGGTGATAGCATTCAAATCGGTGCTCCAGTTGTAGCTGGCGCTAAAGTAACTGCAGAAGTAGTTAGCCATGGTCGTCACGACAAAATCCGCATCATCAAAATGCGTCGTCGTAAGCACTACCGTAAACAACAAGGTCACCGTCAATGGTTCACTGAGTTGAAAATTACTGGTATCTCAGGCTAATTACTAGGAGTAAATAGACATGGCAACTAAAAAAGCCGGTGGTTCGACTAAGAACGGTCGTGATTCGAATCCTAAGATGTTAGGTGTTAAAGTTTACGGTGGCCAAACTGTAACTGCAGGTAACATCATCGTTCGTCAACGTGGTACTGAATTCCACGCTGGTCAAAACGTAGGTATGGGCCGTGACCATACATTATTTGCTACTGCTGATGGCGTAGTAAAATTCGAAGTGAAAGGTCAATTTGGCCGTCGCTACGTATCTGTTGAAGCATAATTTGCTGAAATAGAAAAAAGACCCACAGTTTCTGTGGGTTTTTTTATGCATGAAGATTTATCGGCTTATAAAGCTGTGACAGCGAATGTAAATATCACTATTGAATCTTCATCATGATGAATAAAAACAGGAATTCTGCATTAATAACAATACAAAACTTCTTATTTTCTATCATCTTAGTTCGAGAAATTGGTTTAATATGAGCCATTAGATAAATAGCAATATGCAAATACAAAAAGGTGAGATTATGAGTATGCTTCGTAAAACTGTATGTGCCATAACAATCGGTACGGCGACACTGGCACCTGTCATGAGCACGACTGTATTTGCCGCAACTGCAGCGACGGAGCAGCAAGCTACTGCGAATCTGGTGAAACAGCTCAGCAATATCCGTAGCTTAACTGCAAATTTTGAACAAACGACTAAAGTCACGAATCCGAAAGCGACCCAGAAAAAAGGCTTGACCGCGCAGCACATGAACCAGACCTTTAAAGGTGTGATGAAAGTGGCACGTCCGGGTAAATTCTACTGGGAAACTTCTAGCCCGTCGAAACAGACTATTGCTACTACAGGTAAAACCGTATGGATCTATGATCCAGACTTGCAGCAAGCAGTGCGTCAGAGTCTAGACGACCAGGTGGCAAATACACCGGCGTTATTATTGTCCGGCAATACCAGCCAGATTATGCAATCTTATCGCGTAACTCAGCCGAATAAAGCTAAAACCTATTACACGCTTTATCCGAAAAATACCGATGGGGTGTTTGAAAGCCTGACTATTAGTTTTGGTGCGAACAAAGCGCCTAGCTTGATGATTTTGCAAGATTCCTTAGGCCAGACTACGAATATTAAATTTAGTAATGTAAAACTGAATACCACGATTCCGGCATCTACGTTTAACTTTACTCCGCCAAAGGGCACAGACATTATTGATCAGTAAGCATCAATACACCCTAAATAAAAAAGCAACCTTCGGGTTGCTTTTTTTGTTCCTGATCGGGATGGATTTGGAGTCATTACAAGGTTGGCGTATATCTGGAAGTTCGGGCGTTTTAGAATAAACAAAAGTTGAGTCAATGAAATTGCAAAATTTTAGGAGCTCAGGATGAAAATGACTTCATGTAAAATAGGCTGGATCGATTGTATCTTATGTCTGAATCTTGGGCTATTTGCCTGTCAGCCTCAAACCTCTTCAGTCACTACATCCGCGCAATCAGAAGACACGGGGCAAATTCAGTCCAAAACAATTCCGGTTAAAGATGCTAATCAGGTCGTGTGTGAAATCGAAGGTTGTGTGCGTTTTGATTTGCAGACTGTAGATACCAATATAAGCTGGATTGATCAGTATTTTATGGAGCGGATCCAGCGTACTGAGCCGGTCGCTTTTAGCAAAGTGACCAGTAATAAAATTAAAGCAAAGGATGAGCCGAAATTTATTGATCAGCGTTCCATTCAGGTGAGTTACCTGAATCAGCATGCTCATCTAGCTACTTTTATCTTCAAAACTACTCATCAGCCTGAACGTGCCCAGTCACAATCTCATAGTGAATATGTCAATCTAGATATAAAACAGAAGAAACGTCTAGCTCTTCATCAGGTTGTGCGCGGTAATACAGATGAAAAACTGAAACAGGCTCTATATCAAGCAAATAAAGACTGGCTAGATCGCTATCAAATCACCCAGCAGAAATTAGCATTGAGCGACAATTATTATTTTGACGGTCAGGGCTTGGTACTGGTTTATCCGGCAGGTGAGTTGAGTAAGCCAATCAGTGACATGGCAGAATTAAAAGTACCTTATACAGCATTAAGCGAGATCATCCGGCCTGAATATTTATCGCTTCTGCCTCAAACAAGCCTTTAAATATTGCGCTAATAAACTCCAGCCGGTAGGTCAGTCACTGTATTTTTTGACGTTAAGAGCTTACACTATAGCCAGTTTTTTTCTTATCCAAAGATTGGCTATGATCGACCCGAAATTACTTAGAAATAATATTGAGGCTGTAAATTTAGCCTTGGCAAAACGTGGTGTTCAACTGAATGTTGAGGAGTGGGCATCATTAGAAGCTCGACGTAAAGAGATTCAATCCAAAACTGAATCCTTGCAAGCTGAGCGTAATGCCGGTGCCAAGCAAGTGGGTCAGATCAAAAAAGCAGGTGGCGATGCCTCTGAAATTATGGCACGCATGTCTGCGATTGGTGATGAAATTAAGGCTGCTGAAGCTGCTCTGGCTGAACTGCAAGCTGAACTAGAAGAAAAATCACTGTCTATTCCAAACCTTCCAGATGAATCTGTACCTGAAGGTAAAGATGAAAATGACAATGTGGAAGTCCTGAAATGGGGTACACCACGCGAATTTGATTTTGAAATCAAAGACCATACTGACTTGGGCGAAATGATGGGCGGTCTGGAATTTGAAACTGCGACCAAACTGACCGGTTCACGTTTCAGCGTTCTGAAAGGTCCTTTAGCGCGTCTGCAACGTGCGATTACCCAGTTTATGCTGGATACGCATACCACTAAAAATGGCTATACCGAAGCCTATGTTCCTTATTTGGTGAATGCAGATTCTCTACGTGGTACTGGTCAATTACCAAAATTTGAAGAAGACCTGTTCAAGCTGCAAGGTGAGAAAGAATTCTACCTGATCCCTACGGCTGAAGTGCCTGTAACCAACTTCGTGCGTGATGAAATCATTGATGCTGACCGTCTGCCACTAAAATATGCAGCACATACCCCATGTTTCCGTAGTGAAGCTGGCTCTTATGGCCGTGATACCCGTGGTTTGATCCGTCAGCACCAGTTTGACAAAGTTGAGATGGTGCAGATTGTAAAACCTGAAGACTCTATGCAGGCACTGGAAGAGTTGACTGGTCATGCAGAAGGTATTTTGCAGGCATTAGGTCTGCCATACCGTAAAATCATTCTGTGTGGTGGTGATATGGGCTTTGGTGCATGCAAAACCTATGACCTTGAAGTCTGGGTGCCAAGTCAAAATACGTATCGTGAAATTTCATCTTGCTCAAATATGTGGGACTTTCAGGCACGCCGTATGAAAGCGCGTTACCGTGCTGACCAGAAAAAAACTGAATTCGTGCATACGTTGAATGGTTCAGGCCTGGCTGTAGGTCGTACTTTACTGGCGGTCATGGAAAACTATCAACGTGCTGATGGTTCAATTGAGATCCCTGAAGTACTGCGTCCGTATATGGGTGGTGCAACTTATATCGACTAAATGTCGGTGTATGCACCAAAATGTGCATGAAAATTGCTTAGACAGTCAGATTTAAAACTTTTTGAGGCATTTTGTGGATATCTTTCCAATCTCGTTAAAGTTGCAACAGCAACCTTGTCTGATTGTCGGTGGTGGACATATTGCATACCGTAAAGCGGTATTGCTACAGAAAGCAGGGGCAGTCATTTCGGTGGTTGCCCCTGAGATCGAAGCGAGTCTGCTTGAGATTGTTCAAGCGACCGCCGGTCAATATGTTCAGGCACCTTTCAATTCTGAAATTCCTCTACGTTCCTACCGTCTGGTGATTGCAGCGACCAATGATGCTCGAGTCAACCGTCAGGTGTTTGAAGACTGTGAAGCTGAAAATGTGCTGGTCAACAGTGTTGATGATCCACCACATTGCCGTTTCATGGTACCAGCGATTATCGACCGCTCACCACTGATTATTTCAGTCGCGAGTAACGGTACTTCACCGGTATTGTCCCGTCAGATCCGTACTCAGCTTGAAGCTACCATTCCGCATGGTATGGGTAAACTGGCTGAGTTCTCTGGTAAGTGGCGTAGTGCAGTTAAAGCCAAGATCACTAATCCCGATGAACGCCGTATCTTCTGGGAAGATTTATATGCCAGTCCTTTGAAAGAACAGGTATTTAATGACAATCTGGCTGAAGCTGACCGTCTGATTGAACAAGCCTTAAATGAATGGCAAAAGCCAAAAGGTGAGGTTTATCTGGTCGGTGCTGGACCGGGTGATCCAGAGTTATTGACGCTAAAAGCCTTACGTTTGATGCAACAAGCCGATGTGGTGATCTATGACCGTTTGGTCTCTGCACCAATTATGGATCTCTGTCGCCGTGATGCAGAGAAGATCTATGTCGGTAAGGCGCGGTCTAATCATGCAGTGCCACAAGAAGGAATTAATGCCTTACTGGTGAAATATGCCAGCGAAGGCAAGCGCGTTTGTCGTCTAAAAGGCGGTGATCCGTTTATCTTTGGTCGTGGCGGTGAAGAGATTGAAGAGCTGTTTGCTGCTGGCGTGGCCTTTCAGGTCGTGCCTGGCATTACTGCAGCTTCAGGCTGTTCAGCTTATGCTGGTATTCCGCTCACTCATCGTGATTATGCGCAAAGCGTGCGCTTCCTGACAGGTCATTTAAAAGAAGGTTCACCAGAGCTGCCTTGGAATGAACTGGTCTATGAAAACCAGACCTTAGTACTGTATATGGGACTGGTTGGACTGGAAAAAATCTGTGCACAATTGATTGAGCATGGTCAGCGTCCAGATATGCCAGTAGCCCTAGTCTCAAAAGGCACCACACCAGAGCAAAAAGTAGTGGTGGGAACGCTCCAAGATATTGCATCGAAAGTGAATGAGCACCATATTCAGGCACCAACTTTGACCATTATTGGTGAAGTGGTGCGTTTACGTGAAAAATTGAAGTGGTCCTAAACGGCCATTGGACTCCCAAAAGTAGAGAAAAGCTGTGATCCATGTTGTTTTATATGAACCTGAAATTCCTGCCAATACAGGTAATATTATTCGCCTATGCGCAAATACGGGAGCACAGTTACATTTGGTCAAGCCGCTTGGCTTTGAACTGGATGATAAAAAACTAAGACGTGCCGGTCTCGATTATCATGAATATGCCAATATGCAGATTTGGGAAAATATTGATGACTGTCTGGCCGATCTGGCTACTAAGGGCGTAGGTGTAGATGCAGTTTATCCGCTGACCACCAAAGGTTTTGAAACCCCGCATACCTCAGATCTAAATCGTTCTGTAGCCTTGTTGATGGGACCAGAAACTCGTGGCTTGCCAGAGCATGTACGTATGATGTTTCCGAAAGAGCACTGGATTCGTTTGCCAATGGCAGAGAATTCACGTAGCTTGAACTTGTCTAATGCGACTGCTGTGATTGTCTATGAAGCATGGCGTCAGCAGGGTTTTAAACCGCTTTAAGTTCATCGTACCGATTTAAAAAGCTGCCTAAGGGCCACTGCTGTCCCATAGTTTGCTTTAAATAAAAAAACCTGAGTCCTAACAGTTAAAATATGAGTGCAAACAAACACTTTAACGACCAGGATTCAGGTTTTGTCACATCAGAATACCGTATTTC
>NZ_VOZF01000037.1:0-17526 GCF_013419905.1 Acinetobacter sp. YH12046 | reverse complement strand
AAGCACGTAGTGTTCATGGATTTCTAGGAGGGATTTACGCGTCCTTGTGTGCATATCAACTGATCCATAAAAATAAGCCAACAATTCAAATTATGAAGTCATCGGCTTAAGCAGGATTCGGGTTATTTATAATCTTAGAATCTAATAAAAACCCAAGCAAACTAACTCGGGTTTTGTTAAATTTATTCATACTCACTATAATTTTGTATTTTCCAAATACAAACACCTAATTTTGTAGTGCCAAAAACTTCTCAATCGCCTGCTGTGCGATCTCCGCATCCTGGAACGACTTCACTCCAGAAACACCCATCGCACCAACCAACTGACCCTGATACAGAATCGGCTCACCACCTTCTAACATCCCAGAAAAAGTATCCATCGTCAGAAAGCCCATTTGACCGCCTTTGATAATATCTTCAAACAGTTTGGATGGGCGGCGACTAATGGCAGAACAACGTGCTTTTTCCAGACACAGGTTTGCTGTCATCGGTGAAGCACCATCCATACGCTTCATTGCCAGCAAATTGCCAGTTTCATCAACTACAGCAATACTAACATTAAAGCCATTTTCTAGCGCATATTCATAGGCCTGATTTAACAAAAACTCAGCGTCGCTTAAGGTCAGATAATGTTTGGTTTTCATTCAACTATCCAATTTCTAATTTATCAATTTCAAATCTTTGCGGTCTAATTAAAAGAATAAAATAAGCCCGAAGGAATTCGGGCTTATGTTCCCTCTCCTTTTAGGAGAGGGTTAGGGAGAGGTTGTATTACCCTTTCATTTCAGCAAAAGTTTCTTTAGCCGCTTGAATCGTAAATTCAATATCTTCATCACTATGCGCAGCTGAAATAAATCCTGCTTCAAATGCAGATGGAGCCAGGTTCACACCACGACTTAACATGCCATGGAAGAATTTCTTGAAAGCTTCTACGTCACATTTCAGCATTGAATCAAAGCTGGTGATGTCTTCTTGATCAGTGAAGTACAGGCCAAACATGCCGCCCACTTGCTGGGTCTTGAATGGAATACCGGCTTCATCCGCAGCTGCTTGTAAACCTGCAAGAAGTTTTTCAAGTTGAGCAGTCAGTTTTTCATAAAAACCTGGCTCACGCAGATGTTTAAACATCTCGATCCCGGCACGCATTGCTAGCGGGTTACCGGACAAAGTACCTGCCTGATACACGTTACCTAGTGGCGCGATGCATTCCATCACTTCACGCTTACCGCCAAAAGCACCGACTGGCAACCCCGCACCAATAATTTTACCCAAAGTCGTTAAATCAGGAGTCACGCCATAATGTGCCTGAGCACCACCAAGACCCACACGAAAGCCTGTCATCACTTCATCAATAATGAAGACTGAACCATGTTCGTCACAGACATCACGTATCGCTTGCAGGAAACCATCAATCGGTTTCACCAGATTCATGTTCCCTGCCACTGGCTCTACGATCACACCCGCGATTTCTGAACCGAACTTGGCAAAGCATTCTTTTAAAGTCGCAATGTCGTTATAAGGAAGGGTTAATGTATGTTTGGCAAAATCAGCAGGTACGCCCGCAGAAGTCGCTTCCCCTTCGCCTTTAGTTAACAGGCCAGAACCTGCTTTTACCAGCAGCGAGTCAGAGTGCCCATGATAACAACCTTCAAATTTTACGATTTTGTCACGTCCGGTATAACCACGCGCCAAGCGGATCGCAGTCATGGTCGCTTCAGTACCAGAATTCGTCATACGTACCAATTCAATGGATGGCATGATGTCGCAAATGATATCTGCCAAAGTGGTTTCATGCACGGTTGGTGCACCAAAGCTTAAACCATCAACAGCTGCATCTTGCACCGCTTTAATGATTGATGGATGCGCATGACCCAGAATCATTGGGCCCCATGAACCCACATAGTCCACATAGCGCTTGCCATCGACATCGTACAGATAAGCACCTTGTGCTTTCTCGATAAAGATAGGCGTACCACCCACGCCATTGAAAGCACGTACAGGTGAGTTAACACCACCCGGAATATGTTTATTGGCTTGTTTAAATAGTTGTTCTTGCTTTGGAGATAAACTCATGAGAATCACTCAACTCAAAAATACAATAAGAAATAAAAATTAAGCTTGTTCAGCAAATAGTTCCGACCAGTCATACACTCGTTGACCGACAGTAGACATCGAGCGGCCTAAAACATCACTAATGACCGCACAAAGATCAGCGCCGGCTTCAATGACTTCTTTACCGTTTTCAACTGTCAAACCACCAATGGCACAGATTGGTACATTCAATTTTTCTTTAGCCAGTTTCAAGGTTTCTAAACCAATATTGCCCGCTTCTGGCTTGGTGTCAGTCGCAAAGATCGCACCAAATGCCACATAGTTTGCACCATCCGCAATGGCTTGTTCTGCAAGCTCAAGTGAGTTGTTGCAACTGCGACCAATCAAAACATTTTTAGGCAAACGTTCAACAGCTTTCTGGATTGAACCATCATCCTGACCCAAATGCACGCCTACGCCATATTTTACTGCAGTTTCCAAATCGTCATTAATCACAAATGGAACTTTGTACTGTTCACACATTTGTTTCATATATTCGATTTCGTAAGCCTGATCTTCTTTCGCTACTTTTTTACGACGATACTGAAGTACCGCAACTTCATAAGTCGCCATTGCACCTTCAAGTTTTGCTAGGAGAAGTTCAATAGGATCATCATTGGTAATTAAATATAAACCGCGCATGACTGCCGCCATTCAAAATACATACGCTATTATAGGCATAAATGGGCGAGTTTCCCCATCCTAAACACTGAATAATACCCGATTCAGGGATTAGATTATTATTTGTACTTTTTATACAGGTGATTGATCAATATCCCTATTTTCAGTGATAGGCGACTGCGAGAATTTACGTTTTAATGGTTTTATAACAATAATGATAAAGTGTTAATGCTTACGCCCTCCGACAAACGCTTTTAGGATTTTGCAGATAACTTAGTGGAGAAGTTGCAAAATTCTGAAAGCGATTTTTTTATGTCCGGATTTTACGATTCCTGTGTATAAAATTGCTTGAATACCATTAATCACAAAACTTAAAGAAAACTTCAAAATACCCAATTTCAGGGATAGGTCTACATGCATTAAAGGATTTAAATAAGTTCGAACACAACACATAAATAGAAAAGCAAAAGCTGTGTTTTATCTACCAGATCCTTTCTAGCTTTGGGTAAACCGTTTATGGGGAGACGTGTCAAAGCTAGAAAGGATCGACCCATCTAAGCAGAACTGACCATCTTATCTCTCAAACTTGGTTCATTCATCTCGTGAATATTTTCTAAATCATTCAGATAAATTAAAAATACGTCAATGCAGATCTTTCTATTTTTTTAAATATAAAAAAAGCCCGGAGAAGGTCGCTCCAGGCTTGGAAAACTGATTTATTCAGTGAATTATACTCTTTGATAAAATACTGAATAAGCAATAAAACAATTAATAGAATAATAACTCTACACTTGCAAGTGTTTTTATCGTTTTTATTGCAATACTTAAGCATAAATCCGATAAAACGTCATAAGCCCTAACTTGGAATTTTGTCGTGCTTACGATCGACCAGGCTCAGGTTACCACGTAATACATCGGCAAACATACGCCAGTCTGAAATAAAACTGTATAGCGGCTGTTTAAAGCTGGCCGGTTTATTCTTTTCAAAAATGAAATGACCAATCCAGGCACAGGCATAACCTGAGAGTAGTCCATAGGCCAGATATTTAGCTTTACGCTGATGAAGGGCTTTGCTAAAAAAATATAAACCGATACTGCTGCCTGCGACATGCAAACGGCGGCTCATAATATGGCGATGCTCGGTTAGATAAAACCGGTAAAACTCATGATAGTCATGAATCGGCATTTGTGGAGAAGTCAGTTCTGCAATCTCATTGCTCGGCTGCACTTGTGCATTCATTATCATCATCCTGATCTTTTTTCTTCACCTTAGCGCATAATTTAGGCAATTAAAAGTACCTTTATTTTCATGTAATTCTGTACCTGAATTTGGCTTAGATATTGAATTGTCATGCTTTCAGTAGAAACCGGCGAATGAGATCAGCATTTTAATTTTTCCATTTCCATTTTTTTCAATCGGTCAAGTCTTACATCAGATTGGTTTTTCGTTACAATCAGCCGCTCAAAAGTCTAAAAAATATTTCCGTTTCATATCGGAATTTCATGCAAGCGAATAAAAATTCAATTTATTTTTTAATATTTTTCAATAAATTGAATAGACAGGATGATTATCATGGTTGAAGTTGAACTCAAGTTCCAGATTCCCGCGGCACGCCGTACTGCCCTGCTTAAGGCACTTGATCCCAAGAAATCTCAACAGATCCTGCTTCAAGCCAAATACTATGATACTGCAGACCGTCAACTGGCCCAGCATGGAATTGCCCTACGCCAACGATTAGAAGGCAGTCGTTGGGTTCAGACGTTAAAAGCGGCAGGCAAAAGCCACATTGAACGTTTCGAGCATAATCATGATCTGGGTGAATTAGAATATTCTCCTGAGCTGGACCTGAGTATTTACAAGCAGTCTGCTGAAGCGCAAACCTTGCTTAATCGTGCTTTAGGTGATCAGTTTGACCAGCTGCAATTGCAGTTTGAAACCGATATTGCCCGTACCTTGCGCGTGATTGAATATGAAAACACATCAATCGAAGTCAGCCTGGATATCGGCTGTATTCGCACGCCTCATGCTGAACAGGAAGTGCATGAAGTTGAATTCGAGTTAAAGCATGGCTCAATTCAGGATTTGCTGGCCTTTAGTTTTGAATGGGTCAAAAAATATCAGCTGTGGCTGGATGTACGCAGTAAGGCAGAAATTGGGAATTTGTTAGCGACTCATCAGAATGTAAGTCCCGCTACTTTTGCCAAAGAATTCCAGATCAGCAAAAAAGACAGTGCGGGTAAAAACCTGTGTCATCTAGTGGCCCAGCAAATGCAGCACCTGTTACCCAATATTGCGGCAATCTCCGCGCAAGTGGCAGAGCAGGAACATATTGATCAGGCACAACAGGCCTTGGATCATCTCTATCTGACCCTACTTTTGTTTAAAGATTGGCATCCCCAAGTTTCAGACAAATGGGCGCATCAACTTGCCGCATTTAAACATCAGTTTGAACATCTGCAACATTTACAGCACATGCAAAACACTCTGGCTGGCTTCCTGCAAAATCCTATGACCGCAGAGAACCTGACTAAAGATATTCTCTATGCCAAAGAGAAGCTGGGCAATCTGGTGAAATCCACCCAAAATGTGCATCACTATCTGGAATTGCTGATCTTCAGCTTAAGTACAAATGAAGCTAAGCCGCTGGAATTGAAATCTGCAGCGCAAACTACCTTGCAGCAACAATACAAAGTCTTGCAGGAACAGATGAACCAGACTGATATTACCAATTTTGAGAGTCTGGATCAGCTAGCAATTCGCATTCAGGAATTAAAATTCAGCTTCCCAATTTTGACCACGATTTATGATGTCAAAAACCTACAAAAATACAGCAAGGCTTTAAATGATGCACAGCAGGCAGCAAATGAATATCAGACATTGGCCTCCTCTGCCCTGTATATCCAGCAGACTGAGCTGGAAGCCAGTGACTGGTTTGTGTTGGGTTGGCTGACTGCCAAGCAGGAAGTCTATGCACAGCGCTTACTGGAAGCGACAGAACAGTTTCTGGTCAGCCGCAAATTTCTTAAATAAGTATTTAACTGACTTTCAAAGCACGCTACGGCGTGCTTTTTTGTTGCACAAGCACATCACAATACTTTTGTTGTTTGGTCTATATTGATTGTTATGAGCCTCATCGAGAAGGAATGGCCCGATGGCAGAAATCGAACTCAAATTCCAGATTCCGCAAAGTATACGTCACCAATTCGAACAAGATTTTCAGCAGTACGGGCCGACTCGACATCATTTATGTGCCAAATACTTTGATACTTCCGATCAGCAGTTACAGCAGCACAAAATTGCACTCCGGCAGCGTCTGGAAGATCAGCAATGGTTTCAGACCTTAAAAGCACCGAGCCAGCATCAGTTTGAACGCTTTGAGCTGGAAGAAAGACTGGATGCCGCACCGGACAACTGTGATTTAAAAGCTTATGCCAAGCATAAACAGGCTCGGAAGATTCTAAAACAGGCACTTCACACCCTAGATACGTCTCTGACTCTACAATTTGAAACTGATGTAGAGCGGGATCTCTGGATTGAAAATTACCGAGGAAGTCAGATTGAAATTGCACTGGATAGAGGTGAGATTCGTTCTAATGGCCAGACCTTGGATATTTATGAAGTTGAATTTGAGCTCAAAAGTGGCAAACTTGATGACTTAATTGATTTTGTTAAACCCTGGATTCAACGTTATCAGTTATGGCTGGATGTACGCAGCAAATCTGAACGTGGTTATGCTCTGCTGAATAATAAAACTGATCTTCCGGTCCAGCATCAGACAACCTTAGAGCTCGCAGCTAAAGACGATATTCATCATATCTTGCAAAAAATTATCACCAACTGTCTGACGCACCTGTTTCCCAATGCGACGGCGATTGCGCTAGAAAATTACAATAGTGACCATGTGCACCAGGCCCGCGTCGCTATCCGGCGTTTACGCAGTGCCTTAAAAATCTTCCAGCCCTATCATCAGGATTTGCCAGAGGAATGGCAGGATCAGTTACGCAATATCTTCCAGCAATTAGGCTCTACTCGGGATCGCGATGCTTTAGCTGAAAGTCTGCTTCCTCAGCTAGAAGCTGCGGGTTCACCAGTATTGCAGTTGCCTCCAGCCCAACAGGATCAGGCAGATATTAGCCAATTATTCAGAAAGCCAGCTACGATGGAGCTGATACTGGAGCTACTACAATTTAGTCAGGATCAGAGTGCAAACCAGCAAAAGTCCTCGCATAAAATCCTGTGTAAAGGACTCAGCAAACTGCATCAGAAAGTCTGTGCAGATGCAGAGAATTATCAGGAACTGGATATTGAATCACGCCACCGAACCCGCAAGCGGGTTAAACGCTTGCGTTATAATGTGGAATTTCTGCAAAGCCTGTTTCCGGAAAAGGAAATCAAAAGATATCTGAAAGCGTTAAAGCCCTTACAGGAGACTTTAGGTCATTATAATGACCTGTTTGTCGCAGAAAGCCTGTATAGGCCTTATGCCAAAAAACATTCCAAGGCATGGTTTGTCATCGGCTGGCTCACCGCAGAACAGCAGCATCTGTCGGAACAGGCTGCCGAGCAGTTACAAAAATTTTCTCACACCCAGCCATTCTGGTAAGAGATAAATAGACAAAATTGCTCTAGCGATATTTTCCATATACTTTCCAGGTATTGTTATCAGCTAATGGATCGCTATAACTATCGCTGCGCTGCTTACGCGGCTTATCACGGGCATCAACCAGTTCAAAATGTGGTTCGACACTGAGGACGATGCCATTCACATAGAACCGAGTCCGGGTGTATTCACTTTGACCATGCTGGAATACATAAGTACGCAGATCTACAAATTCACGATGTGCCACCAAAGCTGCCGTTTCATCACTGTCTAGCCAGCGTTGCATGGCCTGAATCTGTTCCGGTTCAAATTGCCCACATTTTTCAATCAGGCTGGCAATACCACGAAAAGTTTTGGATTCTTTGGCGCGGGTTTTATTAATCCGGATGCGGTCCACATGAAAATAAAATAAGGGCAGATTCAAATGGCTTGGCAAATGAATCGCATCCAGGACTTCATCTTCCATAAAAGGCTGAAACAGATCCTGCGCCCTTTCAATCAGACCCAGCCATTGCTTGTAATATTCTTCGACCTGCGACTTGGTGCCATAATAAATTGGCAATCCTTCCACATTGGCCAGATTTGCCGGTGGCCAGATATTCTGGCGCAATAAGGCAATATCACTTTTCAGGCTCTGTACAGCAATTGCATCTTGCATGAGATTCACATTTTTATTGCTTAGGCTATTTTTAGATTAAGGCAAAGGTTTAGTTTCTGCAAGGCTTTGCCTATAATTAGTGATTAAGATTTTATTATCAGGAAAAATTCATGGTTCAAAAGATTGAAGCAACCGATGTAACCGAAGAAGAAGCGTTAAATGCTGCATTCTTTGAACGTGCTGATGAATTTATTAAACAGGCCAACGAATTTAGCCGTGTAGAAAAAGGCTCTCAGGAAAACCCGGCAGAAAAACGTGGTCAAGTCAGTGCCGCAATGCTGTTTGGTACTGCCCGCTTTAATACCTGGGTCGCTGCCAACAATTTCAAAGATGGTAACGAGATGCGCGACGCTAAAGATCAGGTCATGTCTTATATCTTGCAGCAATTTCAGATGATGCTGGAAGATAACTATGATGAATACTGTGAGCAGTTTGAAAACTATTTACGTTTCCGTCGTAATGAAGAGTTTCATGCCAACAAGCATCAACACGACCACGATCATTAATAAAAGCCCTACGGGGCTTTTTTTAAATCTTTGATTTTTAATTTGACTTTAATGCTGCATTTATCCTATAAAAAATGAATAAAAATTAAACGACGATCAAAAATATCATGCAGCAACTGCCCTTTCCGATTATAGATCCGCATATTCATCAATGGGACCCTTATACCACACCGCATGCCGCAGCCTCAGCCGTAAAATTATTTGGCAAACATCCCAAACTGCTGAACAAAATGGTGCGACTGATCAAGCCCAAAGCGGTGATCGATACCATTGGTCTGACCGAACATCTGACCGCGCCTTACCTACCTGAAAATTATAAACGTGACATCGGTCATTATCAGGTGGAACAGATTGTTCATATAGAAGCAAGCTGGCATGAGCATAAAGGTACTGGCGTGGTTAATGAAACCAGGTTTATTGCCGGGCTGCCTTTTGCTGAACAGAATATTCAGCTAGGCGGCATTGTGGCTACAGCTGATCTTCGTCAAAAAAACTTTAAACAGCTGCTGCAATTACATCAGGAAGTTTCGCCTAAATTACGTGGTATTCGTAAAATGGCATCGTTCCATGCCGATAAAGGCATTCATGCCTGGACCGATGAACCGCATTTATACTGCAATAAGAAATTTCTGAAAGGATTTGAGGAATTAGCCAAAGCCAATTTAAGTTTTGATGCCTGGGTTTATTCTACCCAAATTTCTGATGTGGCCCATCTGGCCAAAACATTTCCTGAAACGCCGATTGTGCTGGATCACTTGGGCACACCTGCCGGCATCTTTGGGAAAGTCGGTAAAGCAACAGGACAAACAGCACAGCAGCGAGACTATATTTTTCAGACTTGGAAAGAAGACTTGGCTGAACTGGCAAAATGTCCGAATGTGTATAGCAAAATCTCCGGTCTGTTTATGCCTGTACTCGGTCACCGTTTTCATTTAGATCGAAAACTGGCAAAAAAAGATGAACTGATTCAGCTCGCGGCTCCATTGATCCAGCATGCCCTACAATGTTTCGCTAAAGATCGCATCATGTTTGCTTCGAATTTCCCGATGGATCGTGTCAGCACAGATCTGGTCACCATCATTGATGCCTTTAGCGATATTGTGCAGAACTATGACGAACATGCTGTAAAGCCGGTTTTTTATGAAAATGCGAAACGCTTTTATCGTTTATAGAACTCTTATTAATTAAAACTGAATCAACAAATAGATTAAAATTTTAATTTTTAAAATTTTTCATGCTCATAAATACGCGGAAACGTCATCCGTAACTGGTTGAGGTAGGACTACATCATAAGAGGATTGTTTCTACAATAAATTTATTTCGTGAAGGTGGTGGACGAGTTTTGCGGATGACAAATGGTTTTGGCTACTTTTGCCGAAGCAAAAGTAGCCATATAGACATCTAAACATTTATTTAAAATGAAAAGAGACCGTCATAGACTTATAAAAAATTACAGAGTTTATTTCACTTCTTTCCCATACTGATCCGCCATGACTTCGACCAATTGATCCGGTTTAACATATTTTTTGATAACGGCATCGACATCTGCCTTGGTCAGCTTGGCAATCGCCTGATCACGTTTCTCCCGATAGATCAGATTACGATCTTTTTCCAGTTGTGGAATCAGCATGCTGTGAATACGGCGATCATCTTCTAGTGCAGTGACGCGCTGTTTCAAAATCGTGGCTTTCGCCGCTTCAACTTCCTGCTCAGTTACCCCTTTGGCCAGAAGCTCATTCAATACCTTATGCACAGCTTGTGACACCTGTGCTGATCGGCCAGGCGTATAATTTGCCTGAATGCCTAATGCGCCTGAATCAATCCATTCATCATACTGAGCATTGGCACTGAAGCCATAAACCAGCGCATTTTTCTCACGCAGTTCCTGTGCTAAACGTGAAGACAACTGAGAATCACCCAGAATATGTCGGAAGACCAGCATGGCTGGTAAATCTACATGTTCTGCACCGACAGGGAATGTCATGACAGCCCGATAATGACCGAACTCACGCTGTTCAGACAACGCATGGATTTTCTGTGCCGGATAAACTGTATATTGACCACTTAAGCGCTCATAAGGCTGCTTCGCTTTCCAGCTCGCAAAGTTATTTTTGAGGACTTTGCTCACGGACTTCGGATTAAATTCCCCTGTCACTGCGATCTGGGCATGATGCGTATTAAAGAACTGCTGATACAGCGCTACGACCTGTTCACGAGTAGCAGCCTGAATCTGTTTTTTCGCCAGTTCAGGTTCAAAATGATAACGAAGGTCACCCGGCTGATAAATCTCGGTCGCGCGGGACATGGTCAGGCCTGCCACCATATTGGGCTCAGTATAAGGACGGTCTAACGCAGATAGGCTTTGTCCTTTAATCAGGTCAAACTGACTCTGCTCAAAGGCCGGTTTATTGAGCACATCCAGTACATACTGGAAAAACTCTTCAAACTTCTCTTTTTTGGCACTGATCTGAATGCTCATGCCATTTTCAGAGGAACTGGCCGTGGCTGAACCACCAGACTCAATAATTTTATCGGCAATCTGTTGCAAGCTCTGGGTTTCAGAAGAACGCAGTAGTAAGTAAGCAGTCAGATCCAGAATCTCGCCTTTATTGAACAAACTTTGTGCCGTGCCAAAATTAAGTGCAATAGTGGCATAAACTTTGTCATCCTGAGTCTGGGTCGGGAATAAAGCGTATTTAATACCATTCTTCAGTTTGCCCCGTTGAATCTGCTTGTCCTTAGCCTGTAAATATTGCTTGGACTGCGCCACATACTGCTTTACTTCTGCCTGATAGACACTGACATCTTTCAGCGGTTCTGCTGCTTCAGCCTGCTGGTCCAGAGTTTGAGCCGGCACTTCAGTCTGGGGCAACTCCTGTGCTTTTTTCTGATCTTCTGGTGTCGGCAAGATATTGCCAGAAATACGATATTCTGGCTTAAAGAATGCCTTATACACCTGATTGATCTGATTGACATCCAGCTTTTCTATGGCTTGCAGATCTTTGAAATACTGGCTCCAGTCACCTGAATAAGCCACTACATATTCACTTAAACGCGAACCTAAAGCGGTTGCGCTATTTTTAACATTGTCCGCCTGGTTTCGGGTTAGACTTTTAGCCCGGTTTAATTCGGTTTCATTAAATGGCTGGCTCTGCTCTACCCCCTGAATTAAGCCCTGCTCAACTTGTTTGACTTGATGATTTGGCGCATAGATGGCACCCATAAACACCAGATTAAAATCTTTATCGAGCCAGGTCATGGACTGCACTGTAGTGGTCTTACCAGTCTCGACCAGACTTTGATACAGGTGTCCGCTAGGTTGCAAGGTATATAAGATTGGAGACATGGCCAGCGTGGTTTTAATACTTTCTTCTGACTGGTTCAGATAAATATTAAATTTGGCCAGATCACTACCTTTTTGTACGGTAAATTCACGTTGTTTGATCTGTTCAGGTTTTAGCGCAGGCACTTTTACCGCTTCAGGCACTTTGCGGGACTGAATCGGACTGAAATGGGTATCAATCTGCTTCAGCACTTCTGCCTTATTAAATTTGCCTGAAATAATCATCAAAGCATTATTCGGTGCATACCAATGACGATAAAACTGGTTCAGCTCCTGCATCTTGATCGATTGCAGTTCGTTCAAGTCACCAATCGGTAATCGCCCCAGATACTGATTGCCATAAGCTGATTTAAATACCTGATCCATCAGTACGGAAAATGGCTGATCCAGACGGATTTCACGCTCACGTTTCACGATATCAATTTCAGTCGGCACATACTTTTCTTGCAGGACCAGCTTGTCCATGCGTTCTGCTTCAAGGAAAATCACTTCATTGACCGCAGTCTGCTCAGGACGAATCACATTGGTATATTTGGTTGAGTAATAGTCAGTACTAGCATTGGTCATTAAGGTATATTGATCCAGACGGCGCTGAAACTCATCTCCCTTCACATTTTCCGTGCCTTTAAACGCCAGATGTTCAAGCAGATGCGCCAGGCCCCCTTTGCCCTGAGGATCATTCAGTGAACCGGTCAGATAAACCGTATTCATAAACACTTTATTTTCTTTATCATTGGGCGCAAGAATAATTCTTAAGCCATTTTCCAGTCGATATTCTTCGATATTCTGTTCTGTTTTCACCAATACTGGCTGTGCAAAACTGGCCGCAGTCCAGCCAGATAATAAAATCGCCATGCTTAAACGTTTAAAGCGTATTTGCATTGTTCATCCAAATTTTTAAGTGTGAATTTTTATTTACAGTCACTCTGATCTTAGAGAAAAGTCTCTATTATGAATAGTCTATTTTATGAGATGCCAAATAAAATACCGCGCAATTTCACGGTATTTTATTGAGTATGTTAATTAAATATAAAGTTCGGCCAGCATAAACAGTTTGGCATAACCTGAAATCTCAATGCGGTCTTGCTCTTTTAATGCACAATACAATACACCGCCACGCTGAGAAGCCTGATAAGCCACCAGTTCAGTTTTATTTAATTTCTCCGCCCAGATCGGTGCAATCCCGGTATGAATTGAACCCGTTACCGGATCTTCATTAATCCCGTTACTCGGTGCAAAATAACGTGATATGCAATCATATTGCGTATCACCAGCGGTAATCGCGACATCCAGTAATGGACCCGCTGCTGTAATCGCGGTTCTTTTTCCATTCAGCTGCTTCAGCAATTCAATATTTGGCTGCTCTTCTAATACATCCTGCACTGATTCATATTCAATAATATAACCTTGTGTATTCAGATAAACATTTTTAAAAGGCTTCGTCAGCGCCTGTCTTAAGGCTTCCGGATAATCTGTGATGAGTTCAGGCTGACGGATCGGGAAATTCATCCGGATTTTGCCATCTTCATCCTGGCATACTGTAAAAATGCCCAGATCTTTGACATGAAAATAAATGGTTTTTGCAGAGCTAAAATCCTTGAATAATACAAAGCTGCTGGCCAATGTGGCATGTCCACAGAAATCCACTTCCTTGGTCGGCGTAAACCAGCGAATTTCATAATTTTCTGCATCCAGCACTTTGACAAAAGCGGTCTCAGACAGATTATTTTCCAGGGCAATATTCTGCATCAGGTGATCATCCAGCCAAGCATCCTGCACGATGACTGCAGCAGGATTTCCCTTAAATAGAGACGTCGTAAAAGCATCCACCTGGTACATTTTCATTTTCTTTACTCCTGTATGTAGGTGTTTAGTTTAAAAGCTTTTTTCCAGAAGAGGAATTTTATATGCTGTGGATCAGATGATTTATTTTTCTCCCTTTTCACTCATTAAGGTTCTTTATGAACAATTCACATATTCAAACTGTACCTTTAGAAAAAGCCTATCGCCTGATTACACATGGCCCCACTGTGTTAGTGTCTGCCAATGATGGGCAAGACACTGATGTCATGGCCGCTGCCTGGGCATGTGCACTCGAATTCAGTCCAGCAAAAGTCACCGTAGTACTGGATAAAAGCACCAAGACCCGAAAAATAATAGAAAATTCTGGCTACTTTGCCCTGCAGATTCCCACCCTCAAACAGCTGGAAATGGTCTATAGTCTGGGAACATTGAGTCTGTACAATGCCCCAGACAAACTGGAGCAGTCCGGTGTGCAGTTATTCAAATTCGCAGATCAAGAGATCCCAGTTGTAGAAGGTTGTGCCGCCTGGATTTTATGTGAGCTGATTCCCGAGCCACATAACCAGCAAGCCCATGACCTGTTTATTGGTAAGGTCATTGCCGCTTATGCCGATGATCGGGTGTTCCGTAATGGGCACTGGTACTATCATGAAGTCAGCGAAGAATGGAAAAGTATTCATCATGTCGCCGGTGGCCACTTCTATACCATTGGCGAAGCTGTCACAGTCAAAGATGCAGAATAAATGACTGATCTTTTTAAACAAATCATATAAAAAATTCTTGTAAACAGGCAGCTTTGACCACAGTCAGACTGCCTGAATTTATGCTACTTTATCCATAATATCTGTTTGGTCTGATGTCTTATGATGCCGTTTAAAATCCACTGTATTGATGTCAAAAACTCATTACAAAATTATATCTGGTTACTTGAACATACACCGACGCATCAGGTCGTGGTCATTGATCCCACTGAAGCTGCGTTAGTTCAGAATTACTGCGCCGAACATGGGCTTGAGCTGAGTCAGATCTGGCTCACCCACTGGCATAAAGACCATATCGGGGGCGTTCCGGATTTAATTCAAAAGCAATCATTACCGGTATATGGCCCAAAAGCTGAGCTGGAAAAAATTCCGTTTATTAACCATCCACTTGAACATGACGACCAGTTCAGTTTTCATGGTGTTGAGGTACAGATTATTGCCGTACCGGGACATACCCTAGGCCATATCGTGTATTTCCTGGATGCTATTGATGTGCTGTTCTGTGGCGATACCCTGTTTGCCATGGGCTGTGGGCGGGTATTTGAAGGCACTTATCAGCAGATGTACCACTCTCTGACTCGTCTGGCTGCCTTACCGCCACGTACCCAGGTTTATTGCACGCATGAATATACACTGTCGAATGCACAGTTTGCCAAACATGTTGAACCGGATAATCCAGCAATTCTGGAGCGTTTCGAACAGGTTGAGCGTATGCGCATGCTAGGACAATGCACCTTACCCAGTACGATTGCAGCAGAACTGGAAACCAATCCTTTTTTACGCGCAGACAGTGTCGAAGAGTTTCAACGTTTACGCGTGATAAAAGACTCGTTTTAAACTTATAGCTGCTTAGAGTAGCTAATGCTTCTGAGCATAGTCATCCAGTTCTTGCTGGGTGACCACTCGTACCGCATTCATTTCATCAATCCTGACCAGCAATAATCCACCCAAAGCAGGTTGATAACGGCGCGCACTGCCAAATGGTGTATACGCCACCTTGGACTGTACCGAAAAATCCAGCCAGTCTTCATGACCCAGCATCACAGCTACAGGCTCCTGCCCTTGCTGCTGCATAAGTTCAATTTGCTGTTTGACGTACTGTTCAATATTTAATTCAGTCATCATCAATCTTATTTAAATTATATCCATGACAGTATAAAGCGTTGAGCTTAAAACCATGACCTGAATACTCTGAGACTTTGATGGATTGTATATTTTTAAGCCTTACTCAAACTCTAAAACTTTAAACCACGCTAATTCCTAATTTAAAATGAATAAAAAATAAACAATTACTGATTTAAATATTTGAATATTAATAACTATTCAAAAAATTATTTAGGCTTAAAATTAAAATATTTAGTTACAACATCTTGAAAATAATAAAAAACATAGACTTAGATTAAAAACCCTATATTTCGTCTATATTATCTTGTTCATTAAATCCGCAAATTCAATTAAATTAATTTAAATAAGGGTATTTGCCCTTTAAAACGAAAATTCTCACCCTTATCTATGATTTAACTGATGAAGGAGTTATCTCGTGAAAAAAGTGGTTAAAGCAAAAAACGTTCTCGCATTTAGACTTTGGTTAGAAAAATTGGGGTATTCGGTTCGCACCCTGGCAGACAATCGTGGTTTTAGTTTCAGTTTTAAAAAAGAATATGGTCTGGTGACCTGCGATCTTTCAGGTAATGCATTGGCCATGCAGCTGGGTGAGGAGTTTGAAGATCATCTGAAAGCTTAAATTTAATTAATCAATGCACTCATGATTTACCCTTTTATTTGAGTAAAATTCTCTTATTCCTATAATCAGCCCATTTCGATGGGCTTTTTTTCGTTTATAAAATTTCAGGCAAAAAAAAACAAGGCATCAACCTTGTCTCTTTTGATGGTGGGGACGGAGAGACTCGAACTCTCACACCTCGCGGCGCTGGAACCTAAATCCAGTGCGTCTACCAATTTCGCCACGTCCCCATCAGGGTACCAACTTAGTGTTGGACTTTTTCAAACTTTGGCAGAGGATCAAGGATTCGAACCTTGACGAACGGTTTTGGAGACCGTCATGCTACCATTACACCAATCCTCTACTCGGCCATTTTACTCAATCTCTTGAGTAAATTGGTGGGGACGGAGAGACTCGAACTCTCACACCTCGCGGCGCTGGAACCTAAATCCAGTGCGTCTACCAATTTCGCCACGTCCCCGATGGCTGTGTATATTATAGAGATAGCAGGTCATTGACAAGTGATTTTACAAGCAATCACTGCCTATTCCGCTATAAATTAAACAGTTAATACAATTTTTTTATTTTTTATAAGATTTAACAAGAAAACTCAGCCTTATGAGGTTTCTTTGCTACTGCTTTGAACTTAATCTCTAAGCTTGTCTAGCTCAGTCTCAGCAGATCAGACCTCTAGAACCTCACTTATCTTGATCGAGCATGTTGTTTAAACAATAAATGAATCCAATACAAAAAATAAAAAGCCAAGCCAATAAAAATGTCGCACTAAATTTCAGGCAAAAAAAAACAAGGCATTAACCTTGTTTCTTCATATATGGTGGGGATAGAGAGACTCGAACTCTCACGCCCAGAAGGCGCTGCGACCTGAACACAGTGCGTCTACCAATTCCGCCATATCCCCGTGGCTGTGTATATTATAGCGATCGCATCTGCTTGACAAGCGATTCTATGATCAACTCGGTGTTTTTATATCAAAAATTAATCAGTTAATTCTTTGATGATTAAATACTGGCTTATTTCTGATGAAACTGCTTAATTTCATTTCTCCAATTTAAAAAATCAAGTTATTTGAAAGAGTGCTGAATATTAATTTTAATGATGTTTGGATTAGCCAATTGATTGGGCATTTTAAAAGACTTCTCTCTTCTCCCCTTCACTGATACTTAGTTTGAGTATTTAAAATCTACCCATCGAAAGTAAGCGAATAATAAGAATGGAATTAAAAGATGGCTCAACCTTAAATTCCAGGCAAAAAAAAACAAGGCATCAACCTTGTCTCTTTTGATGGTGGGGACGGAGAGACTCGAACTCTCACACCTCGCGGCGCTGGAACCTAAATCCAGTGCGTCTACCAATTTCGCCACGTCCCCATCAGGGTACCAACTTAGTGTTGGACTTTTTT
>NZ_VOZF01000008.1:0-103254 GCF_013419905.1 Acinetobacter sp. YH12046 | reverse complement strand
CTCATGAAATACGGTATTCTGATGTGACAAAACCTGAATCCTGGTCGTTAAAGTGTTTGTTTGCACTCATATTTTAACTGTTAGGACTCAGGTTTTTTTATTTAAAGCAAACTATGGGACAGCAGTGACCATTAGGTCTCTCTTTTCTAGAATTCACGCGTATAACATTAAATTAATAAGGCAATACAACTCCTTCATCCACGTAGCAACGTAGCAGTTCTCTACATAAACTATTACTGTTCTCTACAAGTCGTATTCACCCCAATATTGATGCAGTTATAAGTAGCCTTCTGTCTATTGAGTGTTGGGAAACTTTGGACAGGCATGTTATTACTGAAATTTTTATACATTTCTGCCTGTTGATTATAGCTATTAGCAACTCCATTACTTACCTCGGTAATTGCATTAAATAAAGCAGTCCAGCCCTCTTGAGCCTTTTGTTGCTGTGCTAATCTCAATTGCTCTGCCTGTTGAGCTTGAAGTTGTTGGTTAGCTATATATTGTTGTACATCCGCTAATCGTTTTTGCTTTTGCTGATTTACAAATTCCTTTCCTTGCTCGATTTGATTTTTAAAGACTCCTAAGGATTTATAAGGAGAACAAATTGCAAAATAATTATCTTTTCCAACCTCTTTAATGTAGTTAGAAGAAGTACAAGTTAAATTGATATAAGTATTAACCTTTGTTTCAGCATCCAAAGTCTTTTTTAAATCGAAATCATTAGGATTACTAAATTTGTTATCGAGGTAGAAAATTTTATTTGTAACAAAATCCTGTAAATTCTGAGAAGGATTCACTAAAACTGGAGAATTCGAACTTAAATCAACAAAGTTTTTTCTACCATCATTAAATGATTCAAATGTATATAGTTTCTTCTTCTGCATTTGCACTACTAATTGCTGTTTTAGCAAAGGATCGGAAGTATAACTTTGTTCCGTTACATTCAATCCACCTACACTTGCATAGAATCTTCCTTGTGCGCCTGCATCATCGAAAGACATTTTTTCATACATTTCCTTATGATCGTAGTCATGAAAAATAATGCTTTTTTTAAACACATTGTTATTATCTAACATACCTTGGAAGAGTAGTCTATTTTTAGGTGAATTTTCCAAGTCACCTATTTGGAACATTTTATTAACTTTATCAAATTGATAAAAATATTGGGGTCGCTTTTCCCCCCCTTTATATTCTCCAATAGCTTCAACGTAGGTTTGTTTACCAATAGAAAACTCTCTTCCTAACCCTATTGCGTAACCATCTTTACACTCACCATCCCAATAAAACCTCACAGTAGGATCATTTTTTTTAAATAATGGAGATGCATATATTTTACACTTAGCCTTTTGAGTATCAGCCCAAGTTTCATTTTCTATTTGAGGTTGAGGAAGGCTAGCTTGAGATTTGTTCTGTGTATCTTCATCCAAGTATCTCTGAAATTCTGAAGGAGACATGGATTTATATGGTTGATTTCTTAAAGGAGCAGAAGAACTGCAACCATACAATGAAAAAAGAACAATAGCCCCGATAGAAATATTTCTAAGCATTTTTATAGTGTCCTATTCACTAAAAATAATAAAAAGTATACATAATGAAATTATAAAAATACTTTTTAGAAAGTATAAGTTTATACATTCCGTTATTCTTGATTTTTTTAAAAAAACTGGGTTTTTCCACCAATTTAATATCCATTTAACATAATGGCGATTATGCAAAATTTAGTTGTAAGCTAAAAATAGAAATGTCCGCTTTTAGAATACGCAACTAAGCGCATAAATATACAGCGTATAAAAAATCGCAGCCTAAGCTGCGATTTTTAACCATATTTAAATGATTTAGCTTATTATACGGATGCTTTTAACTGTGCAGCTGCACGGCCATCGAGCAACTTGCAACCTGTCTGTTGCTGAAGTTCCTCAAAACTCAAGCCATCGACCATTTCTAGCACCCAAGCCTGATTATCTTTGAGTTCAATAATACACAAATCGGTATAAATGCGGTCAACGCAGTTTTTACCGGTAATCGGATAAGTCAGCTCTTCCACAATCCGTGGTTCGCCATTTTTAGTGACATGTTCCATGCAAACATAGACACAACGAGCACCAACCGCCAGATCCATCGCCCCACCCACCGCTGGAACCGCATCCAGTGCACCGGTATGCCAGTTAGCGAGATCACCGTTCACAGCAACCTGAAAGGCGCCCATAATACAGAAATCTAAATGGCCGCCACGCATAATATCGAAGGAATCTGCAGAGTTCATAAAACTGCCGCCATCCAGCATGCTGACTAGTTCTTTACCGGCATTAATCAGATCATCATCAGCTTGATCAGGATCAGTTAAAGCGGTAAAACCCAGAACGCCATTTTCGGAATGCAGGATAATATCCTGTTCAGGCTTTAAATAACCGGCAACGCGTGTTGGTAAGCCAATGCCTAAATTCACATAAGAACCGGTCGGAATATCCTGTGCAACTTTTTCTACAATCTGTTCGCGTGTACGTTTTTGAATTGTCATTATTTGATATCTCCTACCTTCACCACATGCTGCACAAAAATACCCGGCGTTACGATAATCTCTGGATCAAGCTCGCCTAGCTCTACAATTTCATGCACTTGGGCAATTGTTGTTCTGGCTGCTTTTGCCATTAACGGGCCAAAGTTTCGGGCTGCTTTACGGTAGGTTAAATTGCCCCATTGATCAGCCTGATTGCCATAAACCAAGGCATAGTCTGCATGAATTGGATATTCCAGCACATAGTCCTTGCCATTGATATGGCGGGTTTCTTTGCCTTCAGCAATCTTGGTGCCGTAACCTGTAGGCGTAAAAATAGCGCCCAGACCTGCACCCGCTGCCTGGATACGGCAAGCCAAGTTGCCTTGTGGTACCAACTCTAGTTCAACCTTTCCAGCTTTATACAGCTCTTCAAACACCTTGGAGTTATTGGCACGAGGAAATGAACAGATCATTTTTTTCACCAGTCCTGACAATAACAGGTTGGTTAGACCACGGTCACCAGAAGCTGCATTATTATTAATAATAGTCAGATCTTTAGGACCAATATCAATCAAAGCTTCAATCAGTTCGATTGGCTGTCCTGCCAGACCGAAGCCACTGGTCATAATATGTGCACCATCTGGAATCTGCTTCAGTATGGTTTCGATATCCTGTGTGATTTTATTCATTTAATTGCTTCCTAGCATCTTCCTGTCTTTATAAATGTTTGATTAATCAATTAGTCAGCTTTTTGTGGGTCAAATAAACGGTTTTTAATGAAAATCGCCGGGATCAGGCCACAAATAAAATAAGCCACACTCATGATGAGTAGACCTGTACCAATTGAGCCACCTTGCGCAAAATAACCGATAGTTAAAGGTGCCAATACTGCGCCTAGACGGCCAATGTTATAAGCGCCACCTGTTGCTGTACCACGGACTTTAGTAGAGAAACTTTCAGTCATATAAGTCGCATTAATGCCATATGGAATACCGTAAAGGAATCCGAAAAACAGCATTAGCCATAAGATATTGTCCGGTGTGTTACCAAAGACAATGATAGGAATAAAGATTGCGGTGCCCATGGTACCGAAAGCAAATACAGCACGACGACCAATTTTATCCGCAATAATGCCCGCGATCACTTTGGTACACATCATGATCAGGAAGGTCCCAATCATATAGGTAGTCATTTCTTTAAATTTGATACCTAAGTCTGATTCCAGATAAGCTGGTAACCAGTTACTTACGCCGTAATAACCAAACTGTAAGAATGCGGTGCTGAACGACCAGAGGATGAACATGCGACGGCTTAAAGCATCGGCAAAAATCATTTTAAACGTATTCTTCGGTTTTTCCTGCACTACGCCGCTGGCTTTGGCTGCCAATCTTTCTTGACGTGCCTTTAACCAGGCTTGTGGTTCTGGTACCAGGAAGAACATGCCAATCGCAAGAACAATCGGAACAATGGCAATATAGTAAAGGTAACGCCAGCCTAGCTCTGGAAGCAGCCATCCTGCAAGTACAGTGGCAACGACTGAACCAAGTGTCCAACCTGTCATTAAGGCAGCAAGTACTGTAGAACGATATTTTGTTGGCACATATTCTGCCATTAGAGTATTACAGGCAATATAGAGGGCACCTAAGCCAATTGCTGAAAAGAATCGCAACCATTTGAATTCTTCATAGCTTTGAGTGAAGCCCAGCCAGAAGGTTAATGAAGAGAATAAAGCGATCGCAACAACAATCACCCGCACTCGTCCGAAGCGGTCACAAGCCCAGCCACCAAAAAAGCCACCAATGGCCATACCAGCAAGTGTCCAGCTACCGAGTGCACCTGCCTGAATACTACTTAAAGAAAATTCTTGTTTGAGGCTGGTTAGACTGTAGGCTAATAGTGCAAGATCTGCACCATCTACCAATAATGCTAAAAATGAAAAGATAAAAGCCAGAATCCAGACCTTTTTCTTAGGCATATTTTCTTCTGGTAGAAGGTTTTGTTGTGAATTAAGCGTATTCATAATGTCCTTTACACTTTGCTGGCACTCCTGTGCCCTTTAGAAGTTTATGTTTCACCTAATTAATTAAATGAAACATAGAATGTTTAATTGATCTTTAATTCTGAATCTGACTAGATTTTTAAAATCCATCCCAGAACTGGATTGGCTGACTTCAATAGAAGTCAGCCAAAACAAACTAGCCAGCAATGCTGGCTAGAGGTTGATCTGCATTTAGTTGGAGAATGCAGCAATTCCTGTTTGAGCACGACCTAGAATTAGGGCATGTACATCATGGGTACCTTCATAAGTGTTGACCACTTCCAGGTTCACCAGATGACGTGCCACACCGAATTCATCAGAAATGCCGTTACCGCCCATCATGTCTCGCGCTAAACGGGCAATATCTAAGGCTTTACCACAGTTATTACGCTTGATCAGTGAAGTACCTTCTACTGAAGCAATGCCTTCGTCTTTCATACGGCCAAAACGTAAAGCCACTTGCAGACCCAACGCAATTTCAGTTTGCATATCCGCCAGTTTTTTCTGGATCAGCTGATTCGCAGCCAATGGACGACCGAACTGTTTACGGTCCATGGTGTATTGATGCGCTGTATGCCAGCAGAATTCAGCTGCACCCATCGCACCCCAGGCAATGCCATAACGCGCACTGTTCAGACAGGTAAATGGACCTTTTAGACCACGAATTTCCGGGAACGCATTTTCTTCTGGTACAAATACATTATCCATCACGATTTCGCCGGTGATCGAAGCACGTAGGCCAACCTTACCGTGAATCGCTGGTGCAGAAAGCCCTTCCCAGCCTTTTTCTAGAATAAAGCCACGAATATCACCGACATTGCCTTCAGGAGACACTTCTTTTGCCCAAACCACAAAGACATCAGCAATCGGACTGTTGGTAATCCACATTTTCGCGCCCGTCAGACGGTAACCACCATCCACCTTTTTCGCACGGGTAATCATGCTGCCCGGATCAGAACCATGATCTGGTTCAGTCAGGCCGAAACAGCCGATAAATTCACCAGTCGCCAGCTTTGGCAAATATTTCTGTTTCTGCTCTTCAGAACCAAATTCATTGATTGGCACCATCACTAGCGAGCTTTGTACGCTGGCCATTGAACGATAACCCGAATCCACACGTTCTACTTCACGTGCAATCAGACCATAGCTGACATAGTTTAGACCTGCGCCACCGTATTGCTCAGGAATGGTTGGGCCCAGCAGACCCAGCTCACCCATTTCACGAAAAATCGTTGGGTCAGTTTTTTCATGACGGAACTGTTCTAGTACGCGTGGCATCAGCTTGTCTTGACAGTACGCATGTGCGCTGTCACGGATCATGCGCTCTTCTTCAGTCAGTTGCTGTTCCAGTAAGAATGGATCTTGCCAGTCAAATCTAATTCTTGTGCTCATTTTAATATTTCCAATATTCTAAAATTTGCTGCTTAAGCGGTTGCTTGTTTAATCATTTCACGTGCAATGATGATTTGCTGGATTTGAGTAGTACCTTCATACAGACGGAACAAACGCACATCACGATAGAAACGTTCAATTGAATATTCACTGATATAGCCCGCGCCACCATGAATTTGCAGACAGCGATCCGCTACACGGCCACACATTTCAGTGGCAAACATTTTCGCGCATGAAGATTCAGTGGTTACATTCTTGCCTTCGTCACGCAGACGAGCAGCATCTAGAACCATACATTTCGCCGCATAAATCTCAGCTTTAGAGTCTGCCAGCATGCCTTGGATGAGCTGGAAATTCGCAATCGGTTGACCGAACTGCTTACGTTCCACTGCATAATTTAAAGCATCTTCCAGCATACGCTCTGCCATACCTACGCTATAGCCAGCAATGTGCAGACGGCCTTTATCCAGGACACGCATTGCAGTTTTAAAGCCAATGCCTTCAACACCACCGATCAACTGATCTTTATGAACTTTACAGTTGTCAAAAATCACGTCACAAGTGTATGAACCGTGTTGACCCATTTTTTTATCAATTTTGCCCAGACTTAGGCCCGGTGTATTCGCTTCTACCAGGAATGCAGAAATGCCGCTTGCACCTTTGATATCAGGATTGGTACGCGCCATCACCGTAAATGTTGTTGCACGCGGTGCATTGGTAATAAAACGTTTGGTACCGTTTAAAATATAGTAATCGCCATCTTTAACCGCGCTGGTTTTTAAAGATGCTGCATCTGAACCTGAATCTGGCTCAGTTAAACAGAATGAACCAATGATTTCACCAGTCGCATAACGTGGCAGGTATTTCTGTTTTTGCTCTTCTGTACCGTCAATCACGATCCCGCTTGAACCGATCCCGTTATTGGTCCCGATCAAAGAACGGAATGCAGCCGATGTACGGCCTAATTCCATTGCGACCAGAATTTCCTCTTCCATGGTGATACCTAAACCGCCGTATTCCTCTGGAATAGTTAGGCCAAACAGACCCAATTCTTTCATCTGCTCGACAATACGCTCAGGAATCGCGTTGCTTTCTTCAACTTCATGTTCTAAAGGGACTAGTTCATTTTTGACAAAGTTACGAATAGTCGAAAGAAGTTGCTCAAGCATTTCCGGATCGCGAATCATAGGGATCTCCATGTTATTTAGTTCATCTGGGTAAATTCCTTTACCCTTTAATTTTAGTTTCGTAATACGAAATAAATAATCATAAAAATTCATTTTGAGCAAGAAAAATTATTAAAAATTTTATTTTTTAAGCAAAAAAGCAAATTTTTCTAGCTTTAATTAAAAATTATAGTTAGAATTTTATTTCACAATGCGAAATTTTTTAGATTGTTAGTAGATTTAGAAAAGAGTTAGATGATCTGAATCAGATCATAATTGATTCTATAAAAGCGCAGCTAGATAAGAATGTTTCAATTAAATCGTGCTGATGATTCTCGTTTTGATTGGCTCCATTTTCCTGAAATTTTATCTGGCGAACTTTAAATTTTCTAAAGATACTTAAAGATCATTACAGGTCTCAAAAACCTGTAAATTCTGCATGGTTTTTAGCTGAATAGCGCTAATTGACTTAAATACAGATAAAATGAGCACTTTTTTATTTATTTTTATCATTAATAGAAGTGTTTTATTTTGTATCGTGAAATTTAATTGCTATCATATTTATTAATTTACCTTTAATTGCTCTGACCATGACAAAAAATAAAACTGGCGAAATACCTAATTTTGATGAGATCCGTTTAGATCCGATTTCACATATTCATAGAGAAAATAACCCACAATTTATCGCGTCTATTGCACGTGGTTTAGAAATCCTCAGATGTTTTTCCGCAACGAATCAATTACTGGGCAACCAGGAAATTGCACAACTCACTAATCTGCCAAAACCGACTGTTGCCCGGATCACCAGCACGTTGGTTTCTTTAGGTTATCTAAAACAGTTACCGAATACGACCAAATACCTGTTGGACGTTGGTGTATTGGCTCTGGGTTATGCGGCGCTCAGCAATATTTCGGCACGTACACAGGCTTATCCATTTATGGAAGAAATGTCACGTTATGCGCAAGCGCCTGTCGCCATGGCAACACGTGATCGTCTGAGCATGATTTATTTGGAAGTCGTTCACACAGAGTCTACTTTGACCATGCGTCGTCCAGTTGGCTCTACCCTGCCTATTCATAGTAGTGCGATGGGCCGTGCCTGTCTGGCTGCGATGGAAGTTAAAGAACGTGAATATCTGTTTGATGCGATCAAGAAAAGAAATGAAGATCAATGGCCAACCATTAAGCGTAATTTAGAACGTGCTATTCGTGATTATCAGGATTATGGCTATTGCTTATCTCTCGGTGATTGGGCCAAAGATGTGAACTCTGTCGCAGTACCTTTAATTCACCCTAAACATGGTATTTTGACCTTTAACTGCGGCGCGCCAACTTACCTGCTCAATCAGGAAAAACTGGAAAATGAAATCGGTCCTCGTCTGATTCATATGGTTAATAACATTTCCCTGACTTTAAATAATATTTAAGCTGTTATTTAAGATTTAAATGGGCGGCAATGATCGCCCTTTATTTTTTCTTTTTTAAATTACTTCTAAAATTTTAGAGCAATAGAAAAATAGCCCATTCTAAGATGGGCTATTTTTTAAAGATTTAAAGACCAGCAAACTTGGCTCGCGCTGTATGCAGTTTCTTATAGCTATCAATTAAACGCAGATGACGATCCAGACCTTCAAGCTGCATATTGGTTTCAGCTAAACCGTAGAAACGTACTGTACCTTCTACTGAACCGAGGACTGCATCCATACGGGCATCGCCAAACATACGGCGGAAGTTGTGTTCATAGTCTTCCAATTCCATTTCATCATCCAGAATGACTTCAAGCACTACATTCATGCATTGATAGAACAGGCCACGTTCAACCGTGTTGGTATTGTATTGCAGGAACTGTTCGACCAAATCTTTAGCTTCTTCAAATTGTTGTAGAGCCAGATAGATCAGGAGTTTCAGTTCTAGAATGGTCAGCTGACCCCATTCGGTATTTTCGTCAAATTCAATCCCGATCAAGGTACGGATTTCGGTGTAATCATCTTCATCTGCTTCTTCCAGACGTTCAACCAGAGCTCCCAGCTGTTCATCATCCAGACGATGCAGGTTCAGGATATCTTCACGATATAAAAGCGCCTTATTAGTGTTATCCCAAACTAGATCTTCCACCAGATAAATTTCAGAATAACCCGGCACCAGAATACGACAAGCAGTTGCACCTAAATGCTGATAGACCGCCATATAAACCTCGTGGCCCATCTCTTCCAGAATGGTAAACAATTCCTGCGCTTCATCGGCATTTGAGTTTTGACCATTATTGGTGAAATCCCACTCGACAAAATCATAGTCAGATTTTGCGCTGAAGAAACGCCAAGATACGACACCACTTGAGTCAATAAAGTGCTCAACGAAGTTATTTGGCTCAGTGACTGCATTTGAACTGAAGGTTGGTTTTGGCAGATCATTCAGGCCTTCAAAACTACGGCCTTGTAACAGCTCAGTCAGACTACGCTCTAAAGCGACTTCAAGGTTAGGATGGGCACCAAATGAAGCAAATACACCACCCGTACGCGGGTTCATCAAGGTCACGCACATCACCGGGAACTGACCGCCTAAAGAAGCATCTTTGACCAGTACTGGAAAGCCTTGCTCTTCTAAGCCTTTAATGCCTTCAACAATCTTTGGATATTTTGCCAATACGTGTTCAGGGACATCTGGAAGTGCCAGCTCACCTTCCAGAATTTCGCGTTTAACCGCACGTTCAAAAATTTCAGACAGGCATTGTACTTGAGCTTCAGCCAAAGTATTGCCCGCACTCATACCATTACTGAGGTACAGATTTTCAATCAGATTCGATGGGAAATATACAGTTTCACCATCAGACTGACGTACAAATGGCAATGAACAGATACCGCGTGCTTTATTGCCCGAGTTGGTGTCATACAGATGAGTACCTAGTAACTCATCTTCAGGATCATAAATTTCACGGGTATGTTCATCTAAAACTTCTTCTGGCAATTCACCATTTGGACCTGGTTGGAACCATTTTTCATCCGGATAATGCACAAATTCTGCATTGGCAATATCTTCACCCCAGAACTGGTCGTTATAGAAGAAGTTACAGTTCAGACGCTCGATGAATTCACCCAGTGCAGATGCCAGCGCACTTTCCTTGGTTGAACCTTTACCATTGGTAAAGCACATCGGTGACTGAGCATCACGAATATGCAGTGACCAGACATTCGGTACAATGTTACGCCAAGACGCAATTTCAATTTTCATGCCGAGGCCTGCCAGAATCGCAGACATATTGGCAATAGTTTCTTCGAGTGGTAAGTCTTTACCCGGAATACAGGTTAGGCTGTCTGAAGCCAGATTTGGCATCAACAAAGCCTGCGCATCGGCATCAATGCTTTCAACTTCTTCTATGACAAATTCAGGACCGGTTTGAATGACTTTTTTGACGGTACAACGGTCGATCGAACGCAAAATCCCCTGACGGTCTTTTTCAGAGATATCAGCCGGTAGCTCGACCTGAATTTTAAAAATCTGTTTGTAGCGGTTTTCAGGATCGACGATATTGTTTTGGGACAGACGGATATTGTCGGTTGGAATGTCACGCGCTGCACAATAAACTTTAACAAAATAAGCTGCACACAACGCAGAAGATGCCAGAAAATAATCAAATGGGCCGGGTGCCGAACCATCACCTTTATAGCGGATCGGCTGATCGGCGATTACCGTGAAGTCATCGAACTTGGCTTCCTGACGAAGATTATCGAGATAATTGACCTTAATTTCCATGTGGATACCTAAATATTCTTATGTGCCACCACGGACAGATAAGATGCTAAATCTGAATATACAAGCCGAATCACGGAGGAGAATTTGACTCAAAAATAAAAATAACCCGGGTTAAACCTTCAACCAGTTAGTTTCAGGATAAGCTCGAGTAAGAATGGGCGCTATTATAGAATCATTTTATGAAATTGATAATGTTTGCTCGAATTTCCTGCAGATTTATCAAAATATCTGTTAATTAAATATTCAGGAAATCTGGCTTTAAGCCGGGAACAGGCTGTTTTTATTGATACTTGCTGTTCCCGACTGGATTTTATGGACTGCGAAATGCGTTTTTTAAATCAGATCAAGATCCAAATTAAAAATCATAGCCAATACCAAACACAGCGAGATCGCGCTGTTTATCACCAAAACGGTCGTAACCACCGAAGATATAATCACCAGACAAGGTCAACTTTGGCGCAACTTCATAACTCAATCCAGCAGTTGCATAACGGAAAGCATGCTGTTTGGTAGTGTTGCCCAGCTCATTACCTTCATATTTGCCTTCATCATTAAAATAACCACCCGCTGCACCGACATGCGCACCCAGCTTATCATTAATCTGATGGGTTAAATCCAAGGTATAAAAAGTATCACCCTGATTGGCATAGGCCACATCATATAAATAGGTCGATACACCCGCTGTAACACTGGTCTTGTCGTTTAGTGCACGACTTACATTCAGACCTAATTCATTTGAAGTCGTATGGCTGCCACCCGGATAATAATAGGTTGCATCCCAGAAATTCCAGTCGTAGTTTTCACTGCTATAGTTATAGCCCACGATAAAATCATGTTCGACTTTATCGCGACGATGTGACTTCTTGCCTTCCAGTTCCGGATAGGAATAACCTAAGGTTGAGCCCCAGTAACCGACATAAAAATTACCATAAGCCAGATTCAGCGCTGCCTGTAAAGCAACGTCATCATTTTCTGGTGCATTGGTCAGACCACGAGAGATGTATTTAGAAACTACACTGATGTTTCCACTGGTTTCAATTTTTTTTGCTTCCGCATCATCTGTAAAACAATAAACACTAGAAACAGCAGCACAGCCGAAAAGGACTGTTTGTTTGAAAATTCTCATAAAATATAAATTATATTAAGCAAAGAATGGATAACACTGAAACCAATTACAGCCCTATCCAGCTTTGGGTAAAAATAAATTCCGCTATATTCCTTGATGCAACAAGCAACAGGAATATAGCCATGACTTAAGCGCGTGGGGCCCGGTAGAAAGGCGCTGTAGAAGCAGGTAATGCCTGCTTGCCACGGATATGATCTGCAAGCTTTTCAGCCATCATGATCGTGGTTGCATTGAGGTTACCTGTAATAATGAGCGGCATAATTGAAGCATCGATGACACGCAGGCCTTGCATCTCATGCACACGCCCATAACCATCGACAACTGCCATATCATCCTCACCCATTTTACAGCTACAGGACGGATGATACGCTGTTTCTGCATGATTACGAACAAATTCATCAATTTCTGCATCAGTTTGCAGATTTTTGCCCGGGCTGATCTCTTCACCACGATATGGATCCAGGGCGGGCTGATGCATAATTTCACGGGTAATACGGATAGCATCACGGAATTCGCGCCAGTCCTGTTCAGTGCTCATATAGTTGAACAGAATGCTTGGATGTTCAAACGGATCTTTGGATTTCAGGCGAACCCGACCACGAGATGGTGAACGCATGGAACCGACATGAGCCTGGAAGCCGTGTTCATGAATAGCATTGGTCCCATTATAGTTAATCGCCACTGGCAGGAAGTGATACTGGATGTTTGGCCATTCGAACTCATCCGAAGAACGGATAAAGCCCCCGGCTTCAAACTGGTTGCTGGCACCAATGCCTTTGCCTAGGAATAACCATTCTGCGCCAATCATGGGCTGGTTATACCATTTCAATGCCGGATATAAGCTGACCGGTTTTTTGCACTTATATTGTAAGTACATTTCCAGATGGTCTTGCAGGTTTTCACCCACACCCGGCAGATCCTGAACCACGGGAATATCCAGACTTTTTAATAATTCAGCCGGACCTACACCAGAGCGTTGCAGGATTTGTGGAGATGCAATTGCACCTGCACATAGTAGAACTTCACGATCTGCAAAGACCTGAATCGGCTGTAAGGTATTTTGACCTTCAAAATATTCTACGCCAATCGCCTGATTACGGTTAAACAGAATTCGGTTGGTCATGGCATGGGTAATAATGGTGAGATTATCCCGGCCTTTGGCCATATCCAGATAACCACGTGCCGTACTGGAGCGACGACCTTGTGGTGTCACAGTACGATCCATTGGCCCGAAGCCTTCCTGTTGGTAGCCATTCAAGTCATCGGTACGTGGATAACCGGCTTGAACCCCAGCTTCGACCATGGCATGAAACAGCTCATTATTACCATTCTTAGGCGTTGCAACTGAAACCGGACCTGAATCGCCATGATAGTCATTGCCGCCAATATCGCGGGTTTCAGCTTTTTTATAATAGGGTAGACACTGCGCATAGTTCCAGTGTTCCAGACCTTTAAAGCTAGCCCACTGTTCCAGATCCATAGCATTACCACGGATATAGCACATGCCATTAATCAGTGAAGATCCGCCCAGACCTTTACCACGGCCGCATTCCATACGGCGATTGTTCATGTGGGGTTCTGGATCGGTCAGATAGGCCCAGTTATAACGGCGTCCTTGTAAAGGATAAGCTAAAGCAGCCGGCATCTGGGTTCTAAAATCCAGACGATAGTCCGGGCCACCTGCCTCAAGTAATAGCACCTTAGTATCTGGATCTTCAGTTAAACGCGCTGCCAGAACATTACCCGCAGAGCCCGCACCGATAATAATATAGTCGTAATTCATCAAATCCCCCTTATGCGCTAAATACAGACTGGAAAGGACTGAGTTCGACCTGAACCGATTTGGTCTGGGTGTAGTGCTGCAAAGTGACTAGACCATTTTCACGTCCGACACCGGAATGCTTATAGCCACCGACCGGCATTTCTGCAGGTGATTCACCCCAGGTATTAATCCAGCAGATACCTGCTTCTACCTGATGAATAATTCGGTGTGCACGGGCCAAGTCTGGTGTGACGACACCTGCGGCCAGACCATAATCGGTGTCATTGGCACGACGAATGGCTTCTTGCTCGGTGTCATAACTCAGGATACTCATGACAGGACCGAAGATTTCTTCACGCACAATGGTCATGTCATCGCGGCAGTCGGTAAATACGGTTGGCAGGACATAAGCCCCTTGGGCAAACTGTTCATCTTCGGCACGGCCGCCGCCACACAATAAGCGCGCCCCTTCTATCTTGCCTTTTTCGATATAGCCCAGCACTTTTTCCATATGCTCAAAGCTGGACACTGGGCCGAAATTGGTTTCAGGATCGAGAGGATCACCCATACGGATATGTTCAACACGCTGCAAAATCTTTTCTTCAAATGCTGCTTTCAATGCCAAAGGTACAAAAACACGAGTACCGTTGGTACAGACCTGACCAGAGCTATAGAAGTTGGCCATCATGGCAATATCAGCCGCTAGATCCAGATCGGCATCTTCACAGATAATCAGCGGAGACTTACCGCCCAGCTCCATAGTGACTTCTTTCAAACTAGAATTGGCAGCTTGCGCCATAACTTTTTTGCCGGTAGAAACGCCACCAGTGAATGACACTTTGGCAATATCGGGATGCGAAGTCAGATAACCCCCAATTTCACCACTACCAGTCACCACATTAAATACACCATGCGGTACACCGGCTTCAGTATAAATTTCTGCCAGTTTCAACGCAGTTAAAGGTGTGACTTCACTGGCTTTGAAAATCATGGCATTGCCTGCAGCGAGTGCCGGTGCAGATTTCCATAAAGCGATCTGAATTGGATAATTCCATGCGCCAATTCCAGCGACGACACCCAAAGGTTCACGGCGGGTATAGACAAAGGAACTGCTTCTCAGCGGGATTTGCTGGCCTTCAAGAACCGGTAGAATCCCCGCATAATATTCGAGTACATCTGCACCTGTCGTAATATCAACAGTCGATGTTTCACTAAAGGCTTTACCGCTGTCCAGGCTTTCTAATTTTGCCAGCTCATCATTACGTTCTCTTAAAATGGCGACTGCCTTATTCAAGATGCGCGAACGTTGAATCGCGGTCATTTCTGCCCAGACTTTTTGCCCTTGTTGTGCAGATTCAACCGCACGATCGATATCATTTTTTGAACAGACCTGCACTTCAGCCAGGACTTCGCCTGTTGCAGGGTTAATAGTTTGAAACGTGCTATTGGACGTTGCATCGACATATTGTCCATGGATATAAGGACGTTGCAGTTTGAATGTTGTCAATGGAATTCCCTCGCAGATTGTTTATTTGAGTTGTTGCCGGATATATTCACTACACAGTTCAATCGGCAGTTCTGGATCAATTTCGCCACTTACTAAAGCACCTCTTAGCCAGAATCCATCAATGAGTGCAGCCAGACCTTGTGCTGCCTTCTCAGCTTGATCCTTACTCAGCTTTTTCATGAATTCATATTTAAGATTGGAATGTAAGCGGTAATGGTTTATTTGCTGTAAACGATGTAAATCAGGCTGGTGCAGACTGCTGGCCCAAAAAGCCAACCACACCTTCATGGCCGCTTTATCCGTTTGTGGAGCAGTAAAATTGCCACGCACAATCGCCAGTAAGCGTTGTTCAGGGGCGTCATTCACCTGTGACTTGATTTCAGCAACAGATTTACCCAATTGCTGCAATAAGTAACGCATTGTGGCTTCAATTAACCCATTTTTACCTTGAAAATAATGACTTATGATGCCGGTTGAGACACCTGCCCTCTGAGCAATCTGACTAATTGAAGCTTCTGCAAAACCTAGCTCATTCACTGCAGCTAAGGTGGCATCGATCAGTTGCTGACGACGGATCGGTTGCATACCAACTTTTGGCATAGGACTAACCTGAATAACGGATGTAACAATAAAAAATCACTCTGCTAAAGCAAATAGCTGAATAATGTAACAATTCATAAACTCTTTTTTAATTGAACGTTCAATTAATAAAAATTATAGTGCCAGCTCACCCTTGATGTACAGCGCAGTTTGTTTTGGATTTGCAAAAGTTTGTAATTCACGAAAACAAGGAAGCTTTAGGGCCAGTTTTTGCTTTTAAATCACACTGCACTGTAGATCATCCGGCAACAAAAACGATGGTCAGAGATTTATGCAAAAGAAAAACGAAGAGGTGCAAGATAGTCTGAATAAGGTAGTCTTTTATTGTTCGGCGACGCTTATTCTGCTGTTTTCTATCATCACGATTTTATTTAATGAACAAGCCAATCTAGTCATTATTAATATTTTAAACTGGGTCAGTAGTACCTTTAGCTGGTATTACCTGCTGGCGGCAACGCTGTATCTGGTTTTTATTGTCTTTATCGCCTGCTCACGTTATGGCGAAATCAAGCTTGGTCCCAAACATTCTAAACCCGAATTCAGCCTGCTGAGCTGGTCGGCCATGCTGTTCTCAGCCGGGATCGGGATTGACTTGATGTTCTTCTCGGTCGCTGAACCCCTGTCGCACTATATGAGTCCACCAGTCGGTGAAGCTGAAACCTTTGAAGCCGCGCGTCAGTCCATGGTCTGGACCCTGTTTCACTATGGTCTGACTGGCTGGAGCATGTACGCGCTGATTGGGGTTGCGTTGGGATATTTCAGTTATCGCTATAATTTACCACTGACAATTCGCTCTGCGCTTTATCCTATATTTGGAAAAAGAATTAATGGCCCGATCGGCCATACGGTGGATACTGCTGCGGTACTCGGTACGATTTTCGGTATTGCCACAACCTGCGGTATTGGTGTGGTTCAGCTAAATTACGGTCTGCATGTCCTGTTTGGCTTGCCGGAAAATATCTGGATTCAAACTGCATTAATTGGTGTTGCAGTCATTATTACTATTATTTCCGTCACTGCGGGTGTCAATAAAGGTATTCGGGTTCTGTCTGAAATTAATATCTATGTATCAATCGGGTTGCTGCTCTTTATTCTCTTTATGGGAAATACCGAGTTTTTATTAGCGGCTCTAATTCAGAATTTTGGTGATTATCTCAGCCAGTTCCCGAAACTCTCTTTAAGCAGTTTTCCTTTTGAGCAGCCTAAAGAATGGATGAATAGCTGGACCCTGTTCTTCTGGGCATGGTGGATTGCTTGGTCGCCGTTTGTAGGTCTGTTCCTGGCACGTATTTCCCGTGGTCGTACTATTCGTGAATTTGTCACCGGGACTTTGGTTATTCCTCTGTTATTTACCCTCACTTGGTTGTCTATTTTCGGTAACAGTGCTTTATACAGCGTGATTTTTGATGGTAATACTCAGCTTGCGACAACTGTTTTAGAAAATCCGGCACATGGTTTTTATGACCTGCTGGCACAGTATCCAGGTTTCACATTTCTCGCAGGTGTCGCCACCATTACAGGTTTGCTGTTCTATGTGACTTCAGCGGATTCAGGGGCATTGGTATTGGGGAACTTCACCACTAAATTCACTAATATTGAGCATGATTCACCGCGCTGGCTCAGTGTGTTCTGGGCGATTGCGATTGGCCTGTTGACGCTAGCTATGCTAATGGCTAACGGTGTGACAGCATTGCAAAACACCACCATTATTATGGGCTTACCTTTTAGTTTCGTGATCTTCTTTGTCATGGCCGGTTTGTATAAATCCTTGCGGCTTGAGGATTTCCGTCAGGCCAGTACCAGTCTGAATGCTGCACCAGTCGTCGGTAATGTTGACATCTTTAACTGGAAGAAACGTCTGAGCCGGGTGATGTTGCATCCAAGCCTTTCACAGACTCGCGCCATGCTGGATGACGTCTGCAAGCCGGCCATTGAGGCAGTTGCGACTGAGTTAACCGATAAGGGTATTCAAGTGAATATTCAGGAAAAATCGCTTGAGGAAGAACCTGAACTGTATCATCTGGATCTCACCATTCAGCTGGATGAAGAAGAAAACTTTGTCTATCAAATCTGGCCAGTACGTTATGCCACACCGAACTTTAGTTCACGGGGTAAACGGACTAAACGCTATTACTATCGTCTGGAAAGTTACCTGTTTGAAGGATCTCAGGGCAATGATCTGGTCGGTTACAGCAAGGAACAAGTTATTAACGACATTCTGGATAAATATGAACGTCATATGATGTATCTGCACATCAACCGGATCAGTCCGGGTAAACGTCCACTTTTCCCGGATCGTGAAATCTAGGATCACTCAACTACGGAAGGATTGAATGATGTCAGCAAGTTTAAATGCCTTTGCCCTGTTTTTTTCGTTACTCAATCCATTTTTGATGAGTATCTATATGCTCGGAATTATTCGTAATTCCGAAGCAAAGGTCTTCAATATGGCATTGATTCAGGGCAGCCTGATCAGCTTTATTGTTTTCATCATTTTTGCGAAAACTGGCGAAGCCTTCTTCAATGAAGTGCTACATGCTCGCTTTGAATCCTTCCAGATTTTTGGTGGTCTGATTTTTCTGGTGATTGGTTATCGCTATGTCTTTGAAGGTGCGGATACCATTGGGGTGATGCGGGGTGCGCCGAATCATCTGGCGGGTACGATTGCCATGCCTTTTATGATCGGTCCCGGCACCATTTCAGCTTCAGTTATTACCGGTGTACAGCTCAGTTTAATGCAAACCATTCTGGTGATTTTCTTTACCCTGTTTCTGACCTGTAGCTTGCTAATTCTGATGAAATACCTGCATGATCATTTACAGCATAAATATTCCAACTACATTGACCTGTATGTCGATATTGTCGGTCGTGTTGCAGCACTGTTAATCGGAACCATCGCCATTGATATGATTGTGACAGGTGTCAGTGGAATTCTGGAAGGCTAGTTTTATATAAGCTGACAATAAAAAAAGCGGGCAAAAATGCCCGCTTTTTTATGAAGTGATGATTTTAAAATTTAAACGACACGCCTGCATAAGTCGAGAAGCCTTCACCCGGTGAAGATCGTGCTAGATCTGCACCTTTGTCGTCATAGCCTGGAATTACCACTGCTGCATATTTTTCATCGGTGATGTTCTTGAAGTTAACCCAGGCACTCCATGACTGATCTTCTGGCGCATATCCCAGATCAATACCCCAAATCTGATAGTCATCACTGAAGCGGCTATTGGCATAATCATGTGCCATCTTCGATGCATATTCTGTATTTAGACCCACATAAAGACCGTTATTCAAGGCATAACTGAGCTGTGCCTGATAAAGGTGTTTTGGAATTCCCGGTAACTGGTTTTTGCCAAATAAAGGATCGTTTTTATACTGGAAATCACTCAAGGTATAAGCCTGTCGTAGGCGAAGTTCACCCTGCTGTGATGCATACAATGGTGTATCCAGACTGAGTTCTACACCTTGATGAAGGGTGGGAGTTGCATTGGATTCTACAGCAATTGGTTCAGAAGGTCGTTCCGATCCATCCTCATAGGTTTTGATCAACTCTGAGGTTAATAACTCGTTTTTAACTTTGGAATAATAGTAGCTCAGTGCCCAATCACCCCAGGCTGACTGACCCCGGCCACCCAGTTCTAAAGTATTTGCAGTTTGCGTGTCCAGATAAATAGGTTCACGTACCCGCCCTGAAGCGACACCAGTGTCAAAATAGTATGGCGAAGACCATGCCATCGCCCATGGATGTGCCGGTTCAATACTACGGCTTAAATTGGCAAACCATTGTAGTGTTTCATTTGGCTGATAAGTCAGGCCAATACGCGGGGCGAAATTCCATTCATAGCGGCTAACTTCAGGACTAGCCACAGGATAAGTCACTTCACTCTCACGGTGGGTATAGGCTGCTGCCAATCCTAGATCAAGCTTAAACTGATCATTCAACTGAGTTTCCTGATCAAATTGCAGCACATTGTCTGAACCACGATAAGTATAACGGCGTGTTACGGTATCTGCCGGATAAAGCGTGCCATCAATTGTAGTATCGCGTCGAATTGTTTCGGTTACACCACTATTCGGACGGTGCGTGGTACTTCGAAAAGCAACTTTTCCTTGATGTTCAAGACCGAATAACTGATAAGGTTTCTCATACTGAACCCGCGCACTAATATCCTCATAATCGACATTGGTACGATAACTACTTTCACGTAGATCCAATGGATAATGGTGATAAGCCAGACTACCGGTCAGTTTGGCATCATCCTGCAAGTTCCAAGTGGTAGTATTTGCCAGCCAGGTACTGCCCGGTTGAATCCGCTTGGCATCTACAGCCAGATTAAAATCATTGGCTGCTTCAGGATTATTCTTGAGCTGTTCCTGGGTAATGCGCCCTGGCGTTAAATGTTTGCTTTCACGGTAACGGGCATAAAAGCGGGTCTCAATATCTGGACTGATCTGATAACCCAGATTAAAAGCTAGACCTTTACCATCACCTTCGGCATGATCCTGAATCCCATCAAACTGTGAACCCGTTACTGTCAGATAATAATCTAACTTATCGAGTTGTCGGCCAGTACTAAACTGGTATTTCTGATAGCCATGGCTACCCGTTTCATATTTTAATTCAGAGCCATTCTGCTCTGCACCAGTCTTACTTTTATAATTAACTGTTCCACCTAAGGATAATCCGCCCTGTTTTAAACCATTGGCACCACGGTACACCTCAACATGATCAATCCACCATGGTTCAAGCAGTTCATAAGCTGTACCACCCGGTCCGGTAAAGGGAATATCATCGATCATGACATAAGTTCCGGATGCATGTGCACCAGAAGTACGGTTAATGCCAGAACCACGGATAGAAATTTTGGCTCCTTCATTGCCCGGCGATTGGGCATAAATGCCGGGCTGGAGACGGAAGACGTCAGCAATGGTTCCCAGACGCTGATGTTCGAGCTGCTGATCTGAAATAAAATTGGTTCCTCCCGAAACGCTGGCAAGTTCGGCCGCAGTCTGTTGCTGGGAATTTGTATTTTGCTCAGTGGTCACCACAATAGTTTCCAGTTGCTGAACACTATCCTGTGCTAGCGTAGTTTCAGCATAAAGATGGCCTGAAAATGCCGACAGTATCATCAGGCTAAGCGGATTTTTCTTGAGAGGGATTTTTGTCATATTCATGGCGAATTTATACAATCCTGTATAAGTGATCCTGATCTGCTTTAGGACTTGGCTTAAAAATTTAAGCTGTAGCATAAATGAAGCATGCAAAATTAAGCAGATATTTTCTGCCAAAATATCTGACTGGTGCGGCAATATTTTTAATTTTTTCTATACAAAAAATCTGTCAGTACTTTACAAGATCACAGACAGATTCATACAAGTTCTGACATCTAATTTATTAAGTATTTGTAATTTATAGATATGTATTTTTTTCTTGTAACCATCTAATTCGAGTTGGCAAAAAGTGATTTAAATTAAAAATTTTGAAGATATAAACAATATTCTGATTCATCAAGATCAGTTTAATAGACAGGTTTCTAGACCAAAATCTTAGTCATAACTAGAAAATAGAATTCTTATTTTTTGAACTATGGCTTATAGATTTCAGCCCAAAAAAGAAACCCTCCTGCTGGAGAGTTTCTTCATGTATTCTGGCTATTATTTTATTTAGAGGCATTTTCGATTACTTGTGCTTGTAATGGTACAGCTTGCTGGGTTTCAGCTGATTTTTTCTTGGTTTTCATTTCTGCCACTTTGGCCAGAGTTTTCTCGGTAAAACGTAAACCGCCATCTTCTGCCATCACATTACCCGCCATCAAAAGACTGCTCATTACTACTAGCAGGGATGGTATAAGTTGTAATTTCATGTCTATTCCACCTTTTTATTTTATAGTGGATTAAAAATAAGCAATTATTATTCCAATATTTTTATCTATATTTGATTTTTTTATTTTTCCCGATCATCTTGATGAAATTAAAATTGATCTAAGCGATAAATTTTATATTCTTTATTGTCTTAAAATTCCTTATTTTAGTGCGATTATTTTGGTTACGCCTCATTTTAGTCAGAGTAATTTAGTCTCATCAGACTCTATACACTATTTTTATGACACTTTTAACCTGATCTCCTGATTTTTTGCACCAAATTGCATGGTATGTTTTTTGCATAAGTCCTCATAGATATTCCCCGATGTACTAGTTAAAAATCTTGCATGTCTAAATTACGAATTGCCCTGATTGATGATGATCCAGAACGCGCTGAATTTATTCAGGCTTCTTTACTTGCGCATGATTTTCATGTGGTGGCCTGTGTCATTCTGAATGACCTCAACATTGTTGATATCAAAAGCCTGCATGCCGATGTCATTCTGTTAAATATGGATCATCCTCATCGCGATATTATCGAAAGCTGCGTGAGTCAGTATGAATTACCTACGGTTCTATTTACCCAAAATTCCAACAAGGACACCATCAGAAATGCCATTGATGCCGGAGTCACGGCATATATTGTGGACGGGATTGATCCAACCAAACTGGAAAATATTCTGGAAATATCGATTGAACAATTCCAGAAACATAAAAAACTGTTACATGACCTGAAGGAAACTCAGGAAAAATTAAGTGATCGCAGGGATATTGATAAAGCCAAAGTCCTGCTGATCCAGCTGCATGGACTGAGCGAAGAAGAAGCATTTGCCCTGTTGCGCAAAAATGCCATGAGTCACCGGATTACCATTGGCGATATGGCAAGGCGCTTACTTGATGCACAAAAACTGTTATCCGGCCAATAAGGAGCATTCAATGACAACATTAGAAAAAACAGAACTCAATATTGGCTATATTCCACTGCTTGATTGTGTTGCCATTCTTTGGGCGGAGCGACAAGGTTATTTTACTGAACAGGGTTTAAAGGTAAACCTGATCCGTGAAGCCTCCTGGTCCAGCTTACGCGACCGTCTGGCCTATGGCTTTCTGGATGCTGCCCATTGCCTGTCTGCCATGCTTCCCGCGGCTGCTTTGGGCGCAGACCAGTTACAAGTCGCTTTGCAGACCCCATTAGTCCTCAGTATCAATCAGGCATTTATCAGCTTAAGACAGGATTTGTGTTATGAACTGGGCATTCAGCCTGAAGATAATGAACAGATCACGTCACAAAAGCTGGTCAGTGCCTTAAAGCAGCAACATAAAGTAGGTCTGGCTCATGTTTATAAATACTCCATTCATCATTACTGTTTAAGAGAATGGCTGGCTTTAACTGATGCGCAATATGCTAAAAATATATTGCTCAAGACCTCACCTCCCCCTTTGATGGTCAAAGGGATTGCAGCACAGATTTTTGATGGTTTTTGTGTGGGTGAACCTTGGAATATTCAGGCCAAGCTTGAAGGTTATAGCCTGATTGTCGCAGCAAGCCAAAATGTGATTCCTAAAGTGGCAGATAAAGTACTAGCAATAACTCAGGAATGGGGCGAGTTGCATCCACTGACTGTAGAGGCCTTAGTCGCAGCTGTAAATAAAGCCCAGATGGATTTAAAGCATGCTACGGATCTTTCTGAAGTCTGGGACATGCTGATGGATTATCAGATTATCCAGTTTGAATGTTCAGCTTCTCGACACGTTTATGACTTCCATAAGATTCAGAATATTATTCGTAACCTTGCAGGTGAAAGTGTTGAGCCTCAATTCACCGATTTTATCTGGCTATTAGAGCAGATGGAAAAATGGGAAAATATTGATCTGTCCGCAGATGATCAGCTACAGATTGCACAATCCTGTATTTATCAGCAAGAATCCACGACTGTATAAATTATAAATTTATAAACTTCCATAAAAAAAGACCCAGAATCGTTCTGGGTCTTTTTATTTACTGCTGATATTTAGCTGAGCGCTTGCTGCAAATCCAGTTGCATGAATTTTTGCAAGGACAATTTTCCAGCAATCATCTGATTGATGAATTGTGACATTTCATCATACAAGGTCTCATATAGTTGCGGCTCTAATGCCATATGTCTTAACTGGATTTGTAAATGCATCAACAGTTCCTGCTGCTCGCATTCACCCTGTTCCAGAGCATAGATATAACCTAACACTGCGCCTTTTAAAACCACATCAAACGGTAAACTATATTTAAGCAAGGTCGATAATGAACCCATAACCCGTTCATTGTGTTTCAGCTTTCTTAAGGGTTCACGCCCTACACGTGCACATGGGTCCTGATAAGCATAGGCACAGGATTCAGTAAAACTTTGTGCCAGACGTTCCAGATCTGAAGCATGCTTAGGAATCTGGTAACAGAGACCATGCTTCACCTGCGCTAAGGCCTGCTGCATGAATTTTCTGACCGCATGATCTGACATGGCCACGCCAATGGTCTGATGACCGCGCAGGCTGGCATACCAGGCCATCATCGCATGCACACCATTCCATAAGCGGTTTTTAATCAGCTGGATATTGGCAATATCATCTACCAGAATCATCTGGCGCATTTTAGCCAATAATGGACTGTTATTTTCCACATAGATTGGCATATCCGTTTCGGCATTAAACAGAATCAGATCCATTGACTGTAGAATATGACTTGGCTGAAAATTACGGCGCAGGTCTTCAATATATAAGCCCGCCTGATGTTCCTGCTCTGCATTCAGGGCTGTAGAATCATCCAGATCCACTACAGACAGATCTTCATCCAGCTGATACTGCTTGAACATGTTGTATTTGATACGCAGCTGACGATACAGTTTCTGGTCTGACAGCTTGGACACCATACGGTTCACCACTGTGTCACAGAAATAATGCTGATCCATAATGTGCTGCGCTGTCTGTTCATCCGTAATCTGTTTCAGACGGCTCAGAATCTGCTGCATCACCAGCTGTTTGGCCCCGATTTTATTCAGGATAATTAACAGCGTCAGCGGCTGTTCCTGCTGCTCATAAGCCAAGTATCGCGCATATAAACCCTGTGCAATCACCTCTGCTTCAGAAACCAGAGCTTCCTCAGGGACACAGACTGCCACCAGACTGGATTCAATATACATATTCTGCATTTGCTTCAGATCATATGCATCAATCACGCTCATATTTTCAATACGCTGGTCAAAAGAGTTCTGACCATAACGAATGCAATAGGTGCCAAACGCATTAACGGCAGACTGATAGAGTGGATTACGGGTCGAGGCAATAATTTTGCGTGGACGCGTATAACCATCCCAGTGTGATAACACCTGAGCCAGATAACCACCACCAATTGCACCGAAGCCGTGAATCCCAACTGTTAACTGATTCAGCGTTTGCGGAAATGCAGTCTCAAGTTCTGGCATTTCCAGAACCGGAACAAACTGGTTCAGATCTGTCAGAAAATCTTCCATCGTTTCATAATAATACTGGGCTTGTGCCAGCATCGATTTATTCGGCGTTTTAATATCTTTAAAAAGTACCGTCATACCGCCTGCATCATAGGCAGATCGTAGACCATTTTCAGAATCTTCAAACATCAGGCATTGAGCCGGACTTAAATTGATTTTTTCGGCTGCACTGATAAAAATTTCTGGATGAGGTTTCCCCTGTTTAATCTCATCGCCACACACCAGTACATCAAAAAATTTATAGACATTGGCATTGATCAGATATTCTTCTGCGATCGCACGTCGGCTCGAAGTCGCCACAGCCATTTTCAGGCCTGCCTTGCGTAGGCGTTCCAGTACTTGTAATAAACCTTTTTTAATTGGAACACCATAATTGCGTACATGTTCTAGTTCCAGTACATCAGCACGCTGGCGGATCTCGGCATAAGGAACATCTTGTCCATAACGCTCTTTGGCCAGCTGCTCGGCACTACGGGCACTTAAGCCCAAACACTGCATTAAATAGTTTTCAGAAAATTCGACGCCGATCAGCTCACGCGAAGCTTGTTGCAAGGTTTGAAAGCGCAAACGTTCAGTATCAAACATGGTTCCATCCATATCGAAAATTGCGCCGTGTACGATTTGATTTTTAAATTCTAGCATTGCTCCCCTTTTATAATTCAATGAGTTAAGAAGTGGACAATACCTTAAGGAAAATAAGAGATTAAATAAACCGATGTAAAGATATGAAATAGTTCTGACTATAAATTGATCAATAAAGACTAAAATAAGATTATTTATGTTTCTGGATGTAATCAAACTGTTAACTTAAGTAAGTTATTAATCTTGCCCCTCAGTTTAAATTTTTCTTTTGAAATATCAGGTTATTTTATCATTTTAAATGTTTCTGCTTATCATGGCATCCATTTTGCTTGATCAGTATTACGTTTTATAAAAATTGTAATATTGAGGGGCAACACTATGAGTTACGTTGCACGTGAACTCAGTCAAAGAAATAAAATACTGTTTGGCTTGGGCTCTTTTTTAATACCGATCTTGATTTGGTGTGCAGTCAGTTATTTGCCATTTATCTGGCATCCACAAGTCCAGATTGCCGATTCAGGCAGCGTTAGCTATTTACAAGTCGGTAGTCGTATTGATAAGGATATCTTTTTCTCTGCTGCGCAATCCGCAGTGGATCAAGGTCTGGCGCCGCCCCAAGGTATTCTGGTCAATCCGATCTATCTGCCTGCCCCGCATGAAGTGGCGATCGCATTGGTCACTGCATTTACCACAGAACCTGCTCAAGCCAATGCTCCATGGTTTCATGAAAGCCTGTGGCACAGTATCAAGTTAGTGTTTACTGCCTTCTTAATATCTTCCCTGATTGGTATTCCACTCGGTATTTTATGTGGCTTCTCTAACAAAATTTCCCAACTGACCGAGCCATTTGTTGAGTTTTTCCGCTATTTGCCAGCTCCAGCCTTTGGTGCGCTTGCGGTTGCTATTTTAGGCATCAACGATGCACCAAAAGTAGCCATCATTGTGATTGGAACCCTGTTCCAGCAAATCCTGATTATTGCCAATACCACACGACTGGTAGATCGCAGTCTGATTGAAGCCGGTTTTACTTTGGGTACCAATAAATTAAAAAGCCTGTTTCATGTGGTCATTCCAGCGGCCCTTCCTGAAATTTATCGTAACTTACGCGTACTGCTCGGCTGGGCATGGACGTACCTGATCGTGGCTGAATTGATCGGTAGTACGTCTGGTATTACCTGGTTTATTACCCAGCAGGCCCGTTATCAGAATTTTGACAATGTCTTTGCAGCGATCCTGATCATTGGGGTAATTGGTCTGCTCTGTGACGTGATTTTAATGAAATTGGGACAACGCTTATTTAAATGGAAACCGGGAGCAAACTGATGCAAAACACTGAATTTAATACCCACGAATATTTTGACAAGATTTATAGCCGTCCAGTCATCCTGGAAGCCAAACAGCTCACTCAATCCTTCAAGCATGGCAAAACTGAACGCACCATTTTAAATGGCATTGACCTGAAAATTCATAAACGTGAGTTTATCTGTGTGATTGGTCCATCAGGTTGCGGTAAATCGACTTTTAGCCGTGTGGTAGCTGGGCTAGATCCTTATACCAGCGGTGAAATTCTGGTGGATGGCAAGCCGATTACTGGCCCAAGCCCAGAACGCGGCATGGTGTTTCAGGGGTATACCCTGTTCCCATGGAAGACCGTGAAAGAAAACATTATGTTTGGCCCGAAAATGAAAGGCCAAAGTAATGCTTCTGCTGAAGCGCAGGCACGTGAATGGATCAATATCATTGGTCTGGAAAAATATCAGGATCAGTATCCGCATCAACTTTCAGGCGGAATGAAACAACGTGTGGCGATTGCCCGCGCCTTGGTCAATGAACCTAAAGTATTGCTGATGGATGAACCTTTTGGTGCACTAGACCCGCATACGCGCCAAAAAATGCAGCGTCATCTGATGGATTTGTGGAAAAACATCGACATTACCATCATTTTCGTGACCCACGATATGGATGAAGCGATCTTGCTGGCAGACCGGATTGTGGCGCTGAAAGCCAATCCAGGTGAAATCAAGGAAATTATTGAGGTCAATCTTCCTCGTCCACGCCATCCGGATCTGATGCTGACTCCGGAATTTAAACAGCTTCGCGAGCACGTCAATCATCTAGTACATGCACAGGAGGATGAGCTGGATCCTGCACTAGCCGATCTTCCAGAAATTCCACGCTTGACCAAAGTCAGCACGAGCAAATAATCCATTTAAAAAAAGAGCCTTTGGGACGACCCAAAGGTTTTAGTCGCTGTGTTGGACGACCAACAATAAGGTGATTGCAATGCAAGACCAATACGTACTCCCACTCGTCGATATTTCTAAAATGCAAAGTCCACATCTGGCCGATCGTCTTGAAGTTGCGGCAGCTTTAGACCAGGCCTGTAAAGATGTCGGATTCCTTTATCTTAAAGGAGATCAGTTTAATTTTGATTATGCCACGTCACTGGTTGAACTGGCTAAATCCTATTTTGAGCAGGATCTGGACACAAAAATGCAGCACTATATTGGCAAATCCAGTAACCATAGCGGTTATGTGCCAATTGGTGAAGAACAGTTCGCAGGCAACAGTTATGACCTCAAAGAAGCCTACGATGTGAATTATGACTATCAGGGTTCTAGAACAGACTGCCCATTACTTGGCCCAACCTTATGGCCTGATTATCCAAATTTTAAAGCCATTGTCAGCCAATATTACGGTCACTTGCGCACCATTAGCGAACAAATTTTTTCTGCTTTTGCCCTGGCTCTTGGTGTCAAAGAAGATTTCTTTGCCGATAAAATTAATGATGCGCCAAGTCAATTGCGCCTGATTCATTATCCGTACAATCCGGATATCAAAGATGCCGAAGGCATCGGAGCACATACCGACTATGAATGCTTTACCCTGCTATTACCAACTGCGCCAGGTTTGCAGGTGCTGAACAAAGCTGGCGAATGGATTGATATTCCATTGATTGAAAATACGTTGGTGATGAACATTGGAGACATGATGGAAATCCTGTCCAATGGCAAATACCTGGCAACCAAACACCGCGTAAAAAAAGTCTCTGAAGAACGTTATTCCTTCCCGCTGTTCTGTGCCTGTAACTATGACACGGTGATTGAACCGGTGGTAAAAACTGATGATTCCAAATATAAGCCTTTGATTGGTGGTGAACACCTGTTTAATCAGACCGCACAAACGTTCCAGTATTTAAAACAGCGAATTGCCAATGGTGAGCTGGTTCTAAAAAATGCCGTTCCACTGTCTTCCTTTGGTTTAAATGAAAAATCGGAGGCAGCATCATGAACCTATTAGAAGCCATAAAAAAATTAACGCCAACAACTACTCAACCTGAAGTAGTTCCGAGCTTTTTATATGGGGCATTTCGCAGGAAAAGCATCAGTTTCTTTAATGGCCTGACCGATCAAAACACCATTGTGTACTGGTTCCAGTCACGCAGCTTTACTATTGATCTACGCCTGAAAAGTCAGAATGACACACCAGTGACAGAACGTCAGGGCTGGATTGGCAATACGGTATGGGATGATGCAACGCAGCTCTTGTCATGGGAAGTTGAAGACTACGCCAATTATCAAAATCATGTGCAGTGGCCTGAACCGGCCAAACTACATGCGATCGGGAACTGTATTCTGGAATTTTTACCCAGCAACGTCTATGTCGAAGACTGGCGTCAGCAAGTGAAGAAAGGTCTGTTCTTAGGCCTACGTCTAGAATCTGCGGTAGATGTCCAATCAGGTGCAAAGCTGCAAATGGATGGCGGTCTGATCATCTGTGATGATCATATAGCCTATGCCCTGACCCGCTTGCCAGAGGTGCAATCTCAAGTTGCAGAACTAGATATCAAGTCAGCCGATACTACTTCATTTGATCTATTACAAAGCTTTGAAGTCTCTATTGGCACCCAAGGTTTAAGTAAAACCTACAGCACCCGTACCGGTGAAACAGGCAACGCCTTTGATCTGGACAATTTTGAAATTCTGGATGCAACCCGTCTGGTCCAGCATGTGGTTCTGGATGGTCGTGCAATTGACCTGATTTTTAAGATTGATATCTACCAACCTGAATATGAGTTTCAGCACAGGACTAGCACGACTGCAGAAGCAGCACAGTGGATGAGCGCGGAACAGAATCACCTGCTGCATCATGCAGAACGGGTGTTATAAGGAGGAATATGGCTTTTTTATATCTATCCGTTGCTATTATTGCAGAAGTCATCGCGACTTCTGCACTAAAGGCCTCCAATGGCTTTAGCGTACTCTGGCCTTCAATCACCACATTTGTTGGCTATGCGATTGCCATTTTCTTTCTTTCCATGGCCATGAAAACCATCCCAATGGGCATTGCTTATGCCATCTGGTCCGGTGCAGGTATTATCCTGATTTCTACAGTGGGACTGCTGGTGTTCAAGCAGCATCTGGATATTCCGGCACTGATTGGTCTGTCATTCATGATTGTGGGAATTATTTTTATTAATGTCTTTTCCAAAAGTATTGAACTTTAATTTCTTAATATTAGTGTTTTTCATCAGTCATTTTTTAATTACTAAGAAGTAAATTCCCTCTCCTTGTAGGAGACTTGCGGAGCATGCTCCTCAGGGAGAGGTTCTCTCTAATAAATACCCTCATCCTCTTGCAAAGCTATGCTTCTCATCCCAGAGGGAGAAGAAACTTTCAATATCCATTAAATTTGAATATTAATGATCATTTTTCGATTTATAAAAGATATTTACACATCTAACAATAAAAAATCCCCGAAACTGGGGATTTTTTATTGTTTGGATTTCGACTTATTTCAGCTCTTGTACCAGCGTTGGAACAATCACACTATCCACATTCATTTCAGTGCTATAAATGCCATTAGTGACGTTAAACTTGTTGACGTGATAGCTTGAACCATAGATCGAATCGAAACCCTCACCTTTGGTAAAGACTTTTTTGTTCGCTTCCAGATCCAGCAAATGGGTACCATCTACAAACTGCATATAGGCTTTAGCATCAACACCGACACGTTTCGACATGATTTCTACAGCATCTGCACGTGTTGCCGGGTCATTGATATATTTAACAGTTTTATCCCAAACTTGAATGACCTTTTTCCATTGCTCTTTATTGGCTTCCAGATGCGCAGGATTCACGGTCAAGGTGTCGTAAATCAGACCAGCTTTATCTTTAGAGCTGAAAATAATTTTTGAACCAGCAACCGCAGATAAGGCCTGATTCGCGACTGGCTGCCATACCGCAATCGCATCAATATCCGCTGTTGCAAAGACCTGTGGCAGTTCATTGGTCATGGTATTGACCAGTTTCACTTCATTCAGTTTAACCTTTGCATCATCCAGAGCAGTCGATAGCAGCAAGTGATCGACCAGACCTTTTTCAGTGGCAACAGTTTTACCGCGTAAATCCTGAATCGAGTTGATTCCATTCTTGGCAATGATCACGTCATTTCCGGCTGAATAATCCGTTGCCAGTATCATCACGCCTTTGGTACCACCAGAGCCAGTCACCAGATTATCACCATTGGTTACCATGACTGCATCCAGCTGATTTGCTGCAAAGGCAGACAATGAAGCAGAATAGTCAAACCATTTAAAATCTGCATTCACACCTGCTTCTTTTAACCAGCCTTTTTCAATCGCCACTTGCCAAGCCACCCAACCTGGCCAGTCGCTATAGCCGATACGAATCGGCTGAGTATTTACATTGCCTTTGGCCTGACCAGAGGATTCTGGAACTTTCGCCGTATTGTCACAACCACTGAATAAAATGGCACCGCAAACCGATGCTGCCAGAGTAGCTTTTTTGATCATTGTGCGATTTCCCCTATGCAATTACATTTAAAACGCGTATTTGAAAGTTGTTTTGATTTGATAAATTCACGCCAGCCGCCGAAATGACTGATCTCAGTTGCATCTTCCAGCGCATAGCCTTCGCAGATAAAACCTTTAACCCAGCTGCCATCTGCCAGCTGTACATTGCCAATGCCCAGCGGTGCCGGAACTTCTGCCACGATCTGACCAAAGTTGGCGAATGAAATATCCCAAACTTCCACTTCGATCTCCTGACCTTTGCTGTAGTACTGCAAGCCCGGTTTCGGTGGTGTGGTATTTTTCAGTGCGAACAGTTTGTAGTTGGCTGCGGTTTTGGTTTTTTGCACTAGCGTGCCACCACGTGTGGTGAGCTGGAAGTTCAACGGCATATCAGTCAGATGTGCACCGACAACAGCCAGTTTTACTGCATGCTGTGACTGAATCTGGCCTATTGGTTCATAAGTTTTTTCAGATGTTCCTAGTGTTAAAGCCGTTGCCTGCTGCCAAGTCTGGCCAAAGTTTGCCAAGGCCTGATCCATCCAGGCGGGTGCAATGAAGGTCACCCCACTTGGCAAACCATCAGCGCGAATTGTATTAGGCAGTGCCAAAGCCGATAAATCCGCAAAATTCACGAAGTTGGTATAAGCGCCCATATGGCTGTTTTTCACCAACGGATCAGCTTCTACATCGGCAATCTTGTAGATGGTTGGCGCCGTTGGCACCATCAAGGCATCAAAATCCGCCAGCGCCAGATTGATCTGACGAGCCAATTGCGCTCTTTCATATTCCGCCTGCATCATATCCACGGCATTAAAGTTATCTGCCTGACTGATGATCTGGTTAATCACCGGATGCGTTACATCACGAGAAACCAGTTTTTCAACAGCATTGGTCCGTTCAGCCACCCAAGCCTTGTTATAAAGTGCGGATGCCAACTGGTTGAAAATGCTGAAATCAATCGCTTCAACTGCATAACCAAGCTGTTTTACACGAGCAATTGCCAATTCAAAGGCTTTATCAGTTTCGGCATCGCCATAGAATTCCAGTTGTGCTGGAATCGCGATTTTGCCTTTGGAAAATTGGGTTGGCACATTGGCTGGATGCTGGCGGGAATATTCATCGCTTGCGTCATAGCCTTGCATAATTTGTGCGACTTGCCATGCATCATCTACAGTCAGGGCAAAAATTGAAATTACATCAATAGTGCGGCACGCGGGTACCAGACCTGTAGTGGAGAACCAGCCTTTGGTGGGTTTCAAGCCGACAATATTGTTATGTCCTGCCGGTACACGACCTGAACCCGCCGTATCGGTACCTAAACTAAAAGGCACCTGACCATTCGCCACCGCGACCGATGAACCAGAGCTTGAACCGCCGCTGATATATTCCGGATTAAAGCTGTTTTTCACTGCGCCGTAGGGTGAACGTACACCAACTAAGCCAGTTGCAAACTGGTCCAGGTTGGTTTTACCCACCACAATAGCCCCTGCTGCTTTTAATTTAGCTACGACTGTGGCATCGCTGGTCGCCAGATAAGAAGCTTCTTTGCAGGCTGCGGTGGTATAAAAACCGGCAACATCAATATTGTCTTTGACTGCGAATGGAATGCCGTAGAGTGGCAATTCGGCTAGTGATTTTCCTGTTAAGGCATCAATTTGTGCTTGTAATTGTTCTGCAGATGCAATTGAAATCCAGGCATGATCATCATTTTGAAATGATGCAACATAATCGATCAGGTCCTGTAACTGAATCTGCTGCTGTTGGTAGGCGTTCTGCCAGTCTTGAATTGTCCATAAAGTATTCATGACAATACTCCTTTATTGGTATTTTGGGGAATGGGAGGCATCACGGCATCCATCAGTTCCAGGTGTCCTTTGAGCACCCCTTTTAATGCAATAAATTGTTCGCTAATTTCTTTTAAATCACTGCTTACACCCTGCATCAGCATCACTTGCAGGACTTTCTGATCATCCAGCTGGATATGCAGCGAGCTGATCACCTGTTCCAGATATTGCTGTTGCAAATCGACCAATTGGGAACGTAACGGTTTCAGGCTGACGTCATAGACCAGCGTCAGCGTACCGACCATGACTTCATCACGAGAAACCAGTTCATCAATCAGGTGGCGGTTAATCATGTCGACAATGGCCTGCGAGCGGCTTTCATAATGCTGCTCGACAATTTTCTGATCCATGGCCTGTAATGTGGTTTCCGGCACGGTGATACTGATTCGTGCCAATTTCGGTTTAGACACGTCTGTTTTCCTTGAGTGAATCCTGTTTGACATAAAGCCCGGCGCGAACGCTGAGCAGTTCAATTAAAAATTGGGCAAATGGATGCAGCTTGGCTTTTTTGCTTTGATTATTCATGCGCATCTCCTTGGTATTACTGAATGTGAATTTCGTATTACTTAAGGAAATGCAGAAAGCGTGCCAGTTTTAGATGAGGAAATTTACTAATTACGAGCAGAAAAGACTGAAATTCAGCTTAAAAAAAGCCCCATCAACGGTTATGGGGCTTTTTTGGAATCAAAATGAGTGAATTAATTCACCAAGAGGCCGTTAAATTAATCATGTACTGTAATTATTTTTAGACATGATGGATTGATCGAGAATTGCGTCTGGTTCTTCAAGTAATATGCTCTCCTCTTTTAATTCGGTATATAAATAAAAGCAGAAAATATGCCAAATATAAAGAGTTTTTTATTATTAAAAAATTGATTTAAAACAGTTAGTTGAAACTTAATAAATGCTACAAAATGTGTCTAAAATATTTATGCGCCAAGAGTGATCAAACTTGCACCAAAACGATATCAAAATGGGGTTTTATGGTACAGTTTTTGATAATGGAATCTTCACCAATTACTCTTCTCTAGCTTTAATTATGAATACTAAAGCCGCTCAGATTTAGGTTTCGATTAAAATTTGCACTACAGGTGAATTTCTATACAATAAATTCCATAAAAATGCCCGAACAATAAGGAAATTTAATGAAGACTTCCACTCTCCTTCGTACTGCCATTCTTTGTACGCCTTTTATTTTTGCGGCATGTAGCAAAACCGAGCAAGCAGAAACCTCCAAAACCGAAATCCAGCAGGAAGATACCACGCAAGCTGCCGAAACGGCACAGACACAAGCTTTTGACATCAGTAAAATACCACTCAGCACAGCGACACTCGGTGACTTTCCTTATATTGCCCTGCCAGATGGTTATATCTATCAAAATACCGAGCAGCGCAATTTTGAGCGTGTTCCATTCTGGACAGGACAGCAACTGGAATGGATCGAAGGACAATTATTCAGTTCAGGCATTACCTCGAAACCGGAATATAAAGAAGGCAATTTTTTAGAAATTCAGCGTAATCTGGAGAGTGTGATCAAGGATTTGGGCGGTGTGGAAATTGCCAATAGCCAGATTCCAAAAGACATCATCGAAAAAATTCCGAAGGATTTTCAGGTGCAATATTATGCGGGTCTGGGGGATATTTTTAACTACCCGACCAAGACTTATGTGGTTCGTCAGGAAGATAAGACTGCATGGTTCCAGCTAACCCAATCTGGTAATTATATTTCGCTGATGGTGGCTGAATCTAAATCTTTAAATGTGACTGCCAAAGCCCTGACTTCAAGTGCACTAAAACAAAGTCTTGATCAGGACGATAAAGTCAGCGTACAGATTAACTTTGCAACCGATAAAGCCGAGATTTTGCCGGACTCACAAGCGCAAATTGAGCAGATGGTTGCCTTATTAAATGACAACCCGGATTTAAAACTGGGCATTTATGGTCATACCGACAATACCGGTGATGCAGCTTATAACTTAGAGCTGTCTGATCAGCGTGCGCAAAGTGTGGTTACTGCCCTGACCAAAGCAGGTATTGAAGGCAGTCGTTTAACTGCCAAAGGTTTCGGGAATACTCAGCCTGTTGCAGATAATTCGAATGAAGATGGTAAAGCGAAGAATCGTCGGGTGGAGTTGGTGAAGCTGTAAAAGTAAGTCTATAAGACTTTGAAAATGTTTTAAAAGTGTACCATTACTGATAAATTACCCCCCATAATTCGGGGGCTTTTTTTATGACAGAAAAACTATATTATTGGGCTGAAAATTTAGAAAACTATACATCAGATAACGACAGTGAAACGGGCTATAATGAAGTTATAGAAATCAAACGTCTTAACTTTTTTATTGGAAAAAATAATTCTGGTAAAAGTCGTTTCATTCGTAATCTGTTTCAAACCACTCAAGGTCAGCAACTATATAATTCTCTTCAATTTAGAAGGCTATTGGCTTTCAAAAAGCAATTACAAATAAGTAAAAAATATAGTGATAATAATACCTACTATAACCATTTTTTGAAAACAACAGAGGACATTAAGCCATCAAAAATAGGTTCTGCAAATTCTAACTTTCCACAAGCACTTGATTACTTATCAAGAATTGGACAGCTATCAAGTCTTTACTCAAACAACAATAAATCTATTGCTACATCAATGTTTAATAAAGAAATAGAATTAAACTTAAATCCTATTTTCATAAACAAAAAATTTTACATCCCTATACTTCGAGGAATGCGTCCTGTCACTGACAAAGAGAATAAATATCCATATATTGAGCGAGCTCAGAAAGATTATTTCCAAGATCATAATAAATTTAATCAAGACAACATCATTACAGGTGAACGCCTTTACTATGAACTAAAAGTCCATTTATTAGGTAAACCACAACAACGTGAACTGATAAAACAATATGAAGAAAAATTAAGTCAGTATTTTTTTGATAATGAAACCGTCACTCTAATTCCATATATTGGTAAAGATGATAATGGTCATGAGAATGATGTTGTACATATTAAAATTGGTGAGGATGATCAATTCCCAATTTATAAACTAGGTGATGGTCTTCAACAAGCAATTATTCTGACTTATGAAGCCTATATCAAAAGCAAAGACAAAAATGGTAATACAGAAATCCATGCATTCTTTATAGAAGAACCAGAATTGCATATGCATGCAGGTATGGTTCGACAACTGATGAATTTCTACTTAAATGAAACTTCACACTATTATTTCTTTACTACACATTCAAATCATTTACTTGATATGGCAGATGAATCTGACCAAGTTATGATTCAAAAATTTGTAAAACAAGCTAGACAAGATAATCCTAAAGAATTCGAGTTTAAAATTTATCGATGCGACCGTGATCGCGATTTACTTGCTTCTCTAGGTGTTCGCCCTTCATCTGTATATCTAGCTAATTGCACGATTTGGGTAGAAGGAATTACCGATAGACTCTATATCACTAAATATATGGAACAGTATTTGTCGGAGTTAAAAGAATCAAATCCTGATCTTTATAAAAAGTATCGTCGTTTTATGCCTAATTATCATTATACATTCGTGGAATATTCCGGAAGTAATTTATCTCACTGGTCATTTGATGATGATTACCCTAAAACAAGAGAAGAAAGAATTGAATTCCTTCAGCAAGATCGAGGTCAAAGTGCAACTTCCGTCGCAAGTGACATGCTATTGATTGCTGATGGAGACATACAAAAAAATTCTGAAAAAATAAAATTTTTAAGAAAAGAATTGAATAGAGATAATTTAATTATTTTGGAATGTAAAGAAACAGAGAATACTCTACCTAAAAATGCAATTATTCGAGTTGCGAAAGCAAAATTTCCACGCCTAAAAAATGTACGACAGAGCTATGATATTTCCTTAATTGATAATATTAATCAAGATGATTATTTTGATAATGCTCAATACGGTATTGGTCGCTTAATAGATGAAAAAATTAAGAAACCAACATCAAATACAACCAAAACTGCTTTTGCTGATGGTCCTGGTGTCGGGACTATTAAAGATAAACTAAAATTTTGCCGTGAAATTATCAAAGATTTTGATGAAAATCCTGATTGGAAGCTTACACCTAAAGCTAAAGAATTATGTGAAAAAATTTTTAAGCATATTGAAAGATGTAATAAATAAATTTTAATCTCCCCTAACCCCTCTTTAATAAAGAGGGGGAAATTCCCTCCTTTGGAAAAGGAGGGTTAGGGAGGATTTTTAAGCCACTGGTGCCAAAATAAATAACACCTGTCCTGTTTTCACAGTATGAGCTGATTAAACATTAAACCCAATATGTTTCCCTGTAGGCAGCTCTACATCAATACGCAGCTTTCCACCCATTGCTTCAACATATTTTTTCATTGTCGAAATCTTGAGATCGTTGCCACGATTCTCAATTGCAGATAGTGAAGGTTGTTTAATCCCTAAAGTTTCAGCCAGTTCTTTTTGAGAAATTTCCAACTCTTCGCGAATCATATGAAGATGTTGCTCAAGCAGCAGCTCTTCTGCCATTTCCTGAATACGAGCCTGACTCTCAGGAGAACGTTTCGCCAATAATTCTTGCAAAGTTTTAGCCATATCAGTTTACTCCTAAAGATTTCAAATGCAGTGAATACTGTTCATCTGCAATTGCCAGCATCTCTGTATAGAAACGCTTATTGCCACTTTTATCACCAATGCAGAGTACGATTGCCTGTCTTAACGGATCAAAAGCAAAAAATGCCCGGATTGGTTTTCCTCTATGTTGAACACGTAGCTCTTTCATATTGGTATATTTAGAGTTATATATTGTGTCTACCAAAGGTCGCCCAAGACTTGGCCCTTGACTCTGTAATACCACCAAAGCTGCTAAGACTTTTTCTTGTGTCGATTCGTCCTGTTGTTCAAGCCATTCATTAAATACATCTGTGGTCAGTACCGTCCACATACCACAACCCAAATATAGACTATAAGCTATATATTACTAATGTCCACTCTATACTGCAAATAAAAAACCGCCCTTATGGACGGTCTTTAAAAGTTCCCTCCTTTTTCAAAGGAGGATTAGGGAAATTCTTTAAGCCACTGGTGCTAACGTAAACAACACCTGCCCTGTTTTCACCGTTTGCCCTTTCTCAATCGTAATCGTATCTACACGCATACGTTCAGGGGCAATAATCGGAATCTCAATCTTCATTGCTTCAATTACGGCCAAGGTGGCACCTTCTTCCACGATATCACCAGACTGACATTCAATTTTCCAGATTGAACCCGGCATATGTGATTCCACCGCACAACCACCTTCCGGAATAGTCACAGTTTCACCATCATCGACTGCATCCAGACTTTCAGACACGTATTCTGCCAGTCCAGCTTCATGCCAGCGACGGCGTTCCGCTTCAAAGTTCGCTTGTTGCGTTGCCTTAAACTCGCTAATGGTGTCGGCATTGTCAGTCAGGAACTGGTTGTACTCTTTCAGGTTCAACACACCTTCTTCAATACGCAGTTTCAGACGGCCTGCCTTAAAGTCCTCACGCATTTGCATGAGTTCTTCTTCAGACACTTCATAGAACTTGATCTGATCAAAGAAGCGCAGTAACCATGGTTTGCCTTGCTCGAAGTCCGCATTTTTACGGTAACGCGACCACATTTGCGTAGTACGACCGACGAACTGATAACCACCAGGGCCTTCCATACCATACACGCACATATAAGCACCACCGATCCCCACGGCATTTTCAGGGGTCCAGGTACGCGCCGGGTTATATTTAGTGGTCACCAGACGCTGACGTGGATCAAGCGGGGTTGCGACAGGTGCACCCAAATACACATCGCCTAAGCCCATCACCAAATAACTTGCATCATAGACCACATCTTTCACAGCTTGTTTATCTTTCAGGCCATTAATACGGCGGATAAACTCGATATTGTCTGGACACCATGGTGCATCTGGACGTACGGTTTGCATATAACGTTCGGTCGCCAGTTGGGTTTGAGAATCTTCCCATGCCAATGGCAAATACACGGTACGTGATGGCACTTCCATTTCAGTCACATCAGGCAGTTCAGTTTCAGCGACTTGCAACAGACGCAACAGGTCGAGCTGATCCAGCTTGATTGAATCGAAATGGATTTGCAGCGAACGGATGCCTGGCGTCAGGTCGATAATGCCCGGAATATTCTGTTTTTGAACCCATTGCATCAAGGCATGGATACGGAAACGCAGGTTCAGATCCAGTACCAGCTCGCCATATTCCACCAGCATGTAGTTGTTACCCGCTGGACGATACACCACATCCGGCGCACCATTTTCACCTTTTAAGGTATCCAGTACGGCATTTTTCAGCGTAGCCAGTTCAGGATAGAAGGATTCATTAAATGAAACTTCCTGAGTATCCAGCGCTTCTAGTTGTGCGTGATATTTCTCATTCAACAGTTTGGCTTGGTGATAGCTGACTGGAACAAATTTCACTTTGTCACCGGCTTTGAGCTGACCCAGTTTCCACAGCTCAGAATTGATCACCACCGCTGGACAAACAAACCCCCCCAAACTTGGGCCATCTGGACCGAGAATAATTGGCATATCGCCTGTAAAGTCGATCGCACCAATCGCATACGCGTTGTCATGAATATTGGATGGATGCAGACCGGCTTCACCACCATCTTCACGTGCCCATTCCGGCTTTGGACCAATCAGGCGGATACCGGTACGGCTAGAGTTAAAGTGAATCTCAAAATTATTGGCAAAGAAGGTATCAATGTCCTTTTTGGTGAAGAAATCTGGCGCACCATGCGGGCCATACATCACCGCAATTTCCCATTCATGGCTGAATGCTGGAATTTGCTCAGGTGCCAGCGCTTTGACTTCATTGCTTGTAAATGCGGTGATTGGAAGCATATCGCCGATTAGTAAGTTACGACCGGCATGACCGCCAAACTGACCGAGGGTAAAGGTCGCTTGTGAACCCAAGTATTCAGGTACATTCAGACCACCTTTGATGCCGATATACGTCCGGCAACCGGTAGCGATCTTGCCACATTTCAGCACCTGACCTTTACGCACATTCACGGTTTGCCACATTGGCACAGCCACACCATCCAGTGTTGATGGCATATCCCCACCCGCCAGTACGATCTGGCTGTCGCAGTGGAATTTCAGTGTTGGACCTTGCAGGGTACATTCCAGACCGGCGGTATTTGGCGCATTGCCTAAAAGCTGGTTGGCGACATTGAGCGATAATGGATCAATCGCACCAGATGGTGGCACCCCCACATCCCAGTAACCGAGACGACCAGTGACATCCTGCACAGCAGTTTGGATGCCTGCTTGCAGCACTTCAATCTTCTGGGTTTTCCATTCAAAGGTATTCAGGAAACGTGTGGTTTGTGTTCCCGCCTTAAACACCTCACAGTCGATGATGTTTTGCAGATATTCCAGGTTGGTTTCGATGCCCGCCACTTGAGTTTTCGCCAGTGTATCCGTCATCGCCTGAATCGCGGCTTCCCGGTCATCTGCTGTGACAATGACTTTGGCAATCATCGGGTCATAGAAAGACGATACATTCGAACCCGTTTCTACCCAGGTTTCATTACGTGCGTTTTCATCAAACTCGACATAGGTCAGCAGACCGGCACTTGGCTGGAAGTTCTTGATCGGGTCTTCGGCATACAGGCGCACCTGAATCGAATGACCTTTGGATTCCAGTTGCCCGGTTGGTGCAGCCCAGTCACCGCTGGCAAGTGTCACCATCCATTCTACCAGGTCCACACCAAAGACTTGCTCCGTCACACCGTGTTCGACTTGAAGACGGGTATTCACTTCAAGAAAGTAGAATTCCTGGGTGTCGGTATCCATCACGAATTCAACCGTACCGGCAGAACGGTAATTCACTGACTCCATCAGCTGAATCGCGACATTCTGGATATAAGCACGTTGTTCATCTGAAATGTGTGGTGCTGGGGTTTCCTCAATCACTTTCTGGTTACGACGTTGTACCGAACAATCCCGTTCACCGAGAGCAATGACCTTGCCTTGGCCATCACCAAAAATCTGCACTTCAATGTGACGGGCATTTTGTACAAATTTTTCCAGGTACAGACCGGCATCTTTGAAGTTGGCTTGTGCTAAATATGAAACTGTTGCATAGGCATCTTTCAGCTCAGCTTCGTTCCAGACCAGACGCATGCCGATCCCGCCACCACCCGCAGTACTTTTCAACATGACTGGATAGCCGATACGTTCAGCTTCGGCCAGGGCTTCTGCTTCATCTGCCAGTAACTGGCTACCTGGCAGTAATGGTACGTTAGCCTGAATTGCCAGCTCACGCGCTGTATGCTTTAAACCAAAAGCACGCATTTGTGCCGAGTTTGGCCCAATGAAAGCAATGCCTTGTGCTTCACACAGATCGCAGAATTCTGCATTTTCAGACAGGAAGCCATAACCCGGATGAATCGCTTGTGCGCCAGTTTGTTTGGCAACTTCTAAAATTTTATCAACATTTAAATAGCTTTGGCTGGCTGGTGCTTCACCGATATACACCGCTTCATCCGCTAAAGTCACATGCAGTGAATCACGATCGGCTTCTGAGTACACTGCAACCGATTGAATACCGAGTTTTTTTAATGTACGAATCACACGACATGCAATTGCACCACGGTTGGCAATCAAAACTTTATTAAACATAACTTAAGCCTCCTCGCCTTCACGCACAACCAGCTGGATTTGTGTCGGGTTGTAGGCATTACATGGGTTGTTCAGTTGCGGACAGTTCGAGATCAGTACGATCAGGTCCATTTCTGCCTTGATTTCCACATACTTGCCAGGTGCTGAAATTCCATCATCAAATTTTAGATGTCCGTCTGAAGTCACAGGCACATTCATAAAGAAGTTGATGTTGGGACCAATGTGGCGCACGTTTAAGCCATGCTTTTTCGCCACCGGATGCTTCGCCAGCGCATACATAAAGTTGTTACGGCAGCTGTGCATTGGGTATGTGTCATGGGCATAACGGACGGTATTACTTTCACAGGAACATGCACCGCCTAAAGTGTCGTGACGGCCGCAGTTGTCATCATGGATCACGGCAATCGCACGGCCAAAGTTACTGTATAAAGTGGTGCCTTTTTCCAGATAAATCTGCTGGTTTATTGCCAGTGTATCGGTTGCGCTATAACGCTCTTCCGGATTTTCCGCAGAGATAAACAAGGTATCAACTGCCTGATTGCCTTCCAGATCGATGATACGGAAATACTGGCCTTTTTTGACTTCGCACATCCATGCTTCACCGGCAGGACAGATTTCGCTAAGAACGGTTTTTTCAAATTGTTGTAGAACTGTCATGATCATTCTCCTGCCTTAAATGTTTGAAAGTGCGTAGTAACGGGCATTGTTCTGGAATGCACGCTGATTCTGTGGACAGGAGTCACGGCAGATATCGGTTTCGCCTAAGCTATTGGCTTTAAACAAAGATAACTGGATGTCAGCTGGTTGATATTCCGCACTGTTATCCAGACCATGTGGTGCAGACGACAGGAACACCAGACAGTCCATTTCAAAGCGCATTTCAATGATTTGATCGGTATTGTCTGAAGATACATAAGACAATGCGCCGGCGTCATCTGGAGTGACTTTGGAGAATAAATTCACGGTTGCACTCAGGTCAGTCTGTCCCAAAGAGAATTTGGAGAGTTCAATGAGTAATCCGTCTAAACCGCTTTGATACATGTCATTTCGGGCATCCTGGAAGGTACGGATGCCAAACTGTTTTTCAATCTGTTCAGGACGAGATGGCCCGCAGAAAGTATCGTTCCAGCCAGCTTCATCTTTAACAATCGAAGCCATGACACGGCCTAGATCGGAATACAGCACATTACCCGCAGTCAAATACGCGGTATGCTGGCCTTTCAGGCTGTCAGGCATGTTGTAACGTTCCAGTTTGTCTTCGGCATTGACACAGAACAGGGATACATTGGCATTGGCACCGAGTGCCTTGAATTGCAGAACCGCACCTTTCTGAATGCGTCCGGACCAGTGATGCCCTCCCGGCAGGATTTCAGTCCAGAGTGTTTGATTATTGTGATAGTCGCCCATGTGCATGACCTCTCTAAGGTTTTTGTTCCAACCTCCCGGGCTTTTATCCCTCCGTGTAGCTGTGTTTTTATACAAAACAAGCCGTGAACTCTCGGTCTCAGGCGCAGTACTGTTTGAAAATGACTGCCGGAACCCTAGATCACTTTATGATGCGTAGATAAATGCAAATGACGTGCCAATTTAGTATTACGATTTTTATTATTAGTAATACTTAAAATGCTCAAAATAAGTTCATTTTAGTAATTCACTGATAAATACAGACTGGATGTGCACCCAAACTGGACTTTTTATCTCTTTCTAAAAACGGGATAATGGCGGCGAAAGAAAAATGGGTGTGACATGTTTAAAGATAAAAAGCTGGTATGTTTTGACCTGGATGGAACCTTGATTGATTCAGTGGGAATCTGGAACCAGGTCGATGCTGCCCTGATTCAGGAATTGTCGGGGATCGAAATCGGTCTGGATCAGATTCAGCAACAGCGTGACCTGCAACTGAAAGCCTTTAGACATATGCCCGATCCTTATCTGGAATATTGTGGCTATTTAAAAGAGCTATATGGTTTCAAGCCAAGTAAAGAAGAGGTTAAAAATCGCCGTTATCATATTTCACGGCATTTTCTGGATCATGTGATAGAACTCAAACCGCAAGCTGAGCTGCTGATTCAAGCCTTAAAACAGCAAGGGATACAATTGGCACTCACGACTACCACTAGTTTATTCAATGTGCAGCGTTATCAGGACAATAACCAGAAGATTAATCAGAAAATCAGTTTTGATGATGATTTTGCAATTATTTTGACTCGTGAAAATGTTGAGAATATCAAACCGCATCCAGAAGTGTATTTAAATGCGCTCCAGCATTTTGAAATTGAGGCTAAAGATTGCCTGATTGTTGAAGACTCTTTAATTGGGGTGGAAGCTGCCAACAATGCGGGAATTGATGTCGTTGCAATTTACGACCAGTATTCTGCGCATGAAATAGATCTGATCAAAGCCAAGGCAGATTATTTTGTAGAAGATTTTGCTGGTCTCATAAAATTGGTGAACTAAAAAAATGCCATGAATCCTCCCTGATCATGGCATTTTTCGTGTTATCTCTGAATTGATTAGATTAGAGCATTATTTGGCTTTTTTATAGACGGAGCCTGAACCGACCAGATTGCCAGTTTTTTCGTCAATTGCGAAATCAACGACACCTGTACCTGAATTAATCTGAAGCAGACCATTATCAGCGACTGAAGCTGGCATCGGATTTTTCTTGTCAGTTTTGCCGCTTTCTTTGTCTTTAATAGTATTGGTAATGAAATAGTTTTCACCATTTTTGGAAATCACCAGGATATTTTCCAATTTTGGATTTTCCAGTGTATTTTTCCAGTTCCCCTGATAATCTGGTGCTGGAGTTTCCGGGGTATTACACGCGGTTAACAGCAATAAAAGTGAGATGCCTGAAAAATATTTAAGATATTTCAAAACTGAGACCTTGAATGATAGAACGCGGCCATTATAAAAAGAACCTCCTTGAGGTAAACGCTTAGCTTGTAGGCGAAGCGTTTCAGCGGTAGTAAATCTGTCCCGCCTTCGTCATTTTTTGAAAATCATCTTCATATTTCATTCATAAATTCGTGTGAACTGACCACTTTTTAACAGATAAAAAAATCCTCAATAGACCATCCAAATCTATTGAGGAGTACCAAACTGGATAATAGAGAAACCTTAAAAAATTAATTTACAAGTTTGGATTTAAAGTAACGAAACACCGATTTAACTGCGTGAGTTTTTTCTGCAATTTGCTGATTCCATTCATTTGGCAGTGAGCATTTCGCCAGTCTGACCCATACAGTCGAGAACTGTTTCATAAAGCTGGCTTCGTTATAGTGAATCCCGTACTCAGCACATAAGGCTTTGATTTTTGGTGCTACTTCGGCATAACGGTTTGCTGGCATATCTGGGAACAGATGATGCTCAATCTGATGGCTTAAATTACCACTCAGAATATGCAACCAGTTCGCGCCACTGAAGTTGCTCGAACCACGGATCTGACGCAGATACCATTCCGCACGGGTTTCATTGTCGGTATTGTCCATTTCAAAAGTTTCTGCATCTTCAGTGAAATGTCCATTGAAGATCACCGCGGACGCCCATAGGCTACGAATCACATTGGCAACCGCATTCCCGGTAAATACTGGAATCGCATTTGGACCGGCAATCAGTGGGAAAAATACATAATCTTTTAGGACCTGACGGCGCATTTTTTTGCGTAAAGGCGCTGCTTCTTCCCAGACCTGTTTCCAGGTTTTAGTTTTATAGGCAATGACATCTTCCAGATGCAAACGCTGTACACCCACATACCATTCAAAGAACACCATCAACTGAATGGTTAAAGGAATATTCCAGATAAAACGTAGTTCCCACGGCTGAGATTCACTGACACGGATCAGACCATAACCGACATCGTGATCCATACCGACAATATTGGTATACGTGTGGTGAATATAATTATGCGTGTATTTCCAGTCATCCCCAGTGGAAATAGTATCCCAATCATAAGTCGAACCATTCAGACTCGGATCATTCATCCAGTCGAACTGGCCGTGCATCACGTTATGGCCAAGTTCCATATTTTCCACGATTTTCGAGATACCCAATAAGCCTGTTCCCGCTAACCAGACCGGCGGCAACCAGCCTGCAAACATCAGCATGCCACGGGAAGCAATCTCGCTATAACGTACAAAATTACGGATTTTATAAATATATTCTGCGTCTTTCTCGCCCAAATCTTCCATTACTTCACGGCGGATAGCATCAACCTTGGCACCGAACTCTTCAACCTGTTCCGGGCTTAGAAATTGAGATTTACTGTGTTTTTTAAAATCAATTTGCATATTCATGGGAGCACCTTCTTATTCGTTTAGTAATGGTTGAAATAGCTTATAAATTAATCACCACAGGACTGACGGCCTGTGAAATACAAAGTTTGATTGGAGTATTGCTGCCGTGGTCGATCTCACCCGTCAGCATGTTTTTAACTGAACCGCTGACTTTGGTACATGAGCAAGTATTACAAATGCCCATACGGCAACCATGCGCTGGACGAAGACCCGCCTGCTCTGCACTTTCCAGCAGATTAGATTCTGCCTGGAATTCCTGCTGCGATCTTAAAAACTGTACAGGCTGTGCTTTCACTTTTTCATCCATCGCAATCTGGAAATATTCAGAATGGAAGCTAGATTTCACCGCCAGTTTATCGGCAATCTTGAGTGCAGTTTTCATCATTCCCGCTGAACCACAGGCATAGATTTCACGCTGTTCAAAGTCTGGTACCAGCTTGTTTAGCAATTGCTGGCTCAGATGCTGCTTATGCTCGACTGTATTAAAATGATGATATTTCAGATGAGGATGCATTAACGCTAAGGTTTTGATCTCGGCATGAAATGCATCATCACGGGTAAAATAAATCAGATCAATTGGGTGCTGAAACTGCACGACTGCTTTTTGCAATAAGGAATAAATGGCGGTAATGCCACTGCCTGATGCTAGAAACAGAATCGGTTTAGGAGAGTTTAATAAGGTAAATTCGCCCTGTGGCTGAGACAGCTCGACCACTGCACCCAGTTGCAATAAAGTTAAGGCACGTGACACTTTACCTTGCTGCTTGACTGCAATAATCACATCGCCATTTTTTAAAATGGTCACGATAGAATAATGACGTTGATGACGTACTCCATCCAGACGCAGAGTCACCGCGATATTTTGACCGGCCTGAAATGACCCGTGGTTAAAGTTATAATTTGGACGTAACTGGATTTTGAAAAAGTCTGGGCTAACCGCCTGAATATTCACGACCGATGCTTTGACTTTTTTGAGTGCCCAGGTTGGATGGATTTTTTCACCAACAAAATCAATGAAATCTTCACGAATCCAATGCGGCTTGTAGGTTGTCATACTTGTCATTTTTATCCCCTCTATTCCGCAGACAGTATTAATGTACAACTGTCTATTTATTATGTAGTCCAGAATAAAGAATTCTGAAGCTCGCACCATGTCAATGTAGGTCAAATTATGTGCTTAGAAACCATAGTTAGACTTTTTGTAAGACAATCCTAACCAGAAAGTGCTGTAAAACTGTATGAACTGAATAAATTGCTTTTTTGGTCTGTATATTTTTAGCAAAAACATATAAAAAACTGACCTCTATATAAGAGATCAGTTTCTGTTTTAAATATTGGGTGAGTTAAAAAGGCAAAAATTTACCTTTTAAAAAAATAGCTTAACCTACGACCTGTTCCAGCAAGATAGAACCATAAAGTTCACGCAGGTCTTTTTTCAGCATCTTGCCGGTTCCACTTAACGGAATAGAATCTACAAAGATCACGCGATCCGGGATCTGCCATTTAGCGACTTTGTCCGCATAGTAATCCAGCATTTCAGCTTCACTCACATGACTCTCTGGCTTTTTAATCGCAATCAGAACGGGACGCTCATCCCATTTAGGATGCTGTGCCGCAATCACGGCAGCCATGGCAATTTCAGGATGTCCCATCGCCATATTTTCAAGATCGACTGAAGAGATCCATTCACCGCCTGACTTGATCAGATCTTTGGAACGGTCACACAGCTTCATAAAGCCATCTTCATTTAAGGTAGCAATATCTCCGGTATCAAACCAGCCATCTGCTGTGAGCGCAGATTCTTCCTTGCCAAAGTAATGATCAATGATCCAGTGCCCTTTAATCTGCAGATTGCCTATGGTTTCACCATCGCGGGCAATTTCCTGGGTTCCTTTTTCTTCATCGGTTAAACGTAAATCAACGCCAAACGGTGGACGACCTTGAGACAAGCGAATCTGCATTTTTTCTTCATCCGCTAGATCAAGATGTTTGGTTTTTAGCTGATTGGCACTACCAAGTGGACTGGTTTCAGTCATCCCCCAAGCATGAATGGTTTCGCAGTTAAACTGCTCTTTAAAGGTTTTCAGCATAGCCGGTGGACAGGCAGAACCACCGACCACATTCCGTTTCAGGCTTTCCAATTTTGAACCACTTTGCTGGGCAGCCGCAATCAGGCCTTGCCAGATCGTTGGAACACCTAAAGCCACAGATACTTTATACGTATCAATCAGATTGACCAGACTGGCTCCATCCAGGCCCGGCCCCGGCAACACCAAAGTACAACCGACCATGGCAGCGGCATATGGGGTTCCCCAGGCATTGACATGGAACATTGGCACCACCGGCAGCATGATGTCACGCGCTGCTACATTCAGGGAATCCGGCATGATGATGGCATAACTATGCAACACTGTTGAGCGATGGCTATATAAAACCCCTTTCGGATTTCCAGTCGTACCGGAGGTATAACACAGTGAACTCGCTGTATTTTCATCCAGTTCAGGCCAGTCAAATTCTGCAGATTGCTGGGCAAGCAAATCATCATAAAACTGAACTTCCGGAATGGCTTCACAAATCGACGAATCTTCAGCATCCAGACAAATATACTGTTCTACAGTTTTTAATAACGGTTTGACGGCTTTAATTAAAGGTGCAAAGGTTTTATCAAACAGCAGTATTCGATCGGCAGCATCATTGATAATAAATACCAGCTGTTCCGGAAATAACCGCGGGTTAATGGTATGGCAAATCAGTCCACTTCCCGAAATGGCATACCAAGATTCTAGATGTCGATGATTATTCCAGGCAATGGTTGCAACCCGGTCGCCGAGTGTCAGACCGAATTGCTGTAATACATTGGCAAAACGTTTCGAGTTTTCCCGGATTTCTCCCCAATTGGTCTTTTTAATGCTGGTATCGGTATTTTTAGAAATGATCTCGGTATCGGCATGATAACGACCGGCATGTTCAATCATGCTGCTGATCAGTAAGGGCTGGAACATCATATTTCCGAGCATGCTTCACTCCTTTATCCTTGTTGTTTGTCCATCTGCTATATCGTTGTTATTTCTGTATGATGCGCTGGCGAAAAGCCTGTATTCATTTTTATCATCAAACAGTCTGAATCTAGCAAGGAAATCTGACTTTGTGAGTGTCAAATTGTGACAAAGTCATAGAGTGGATGCAGAAAAAGTAGAAAATAAAACTGGTAATGTGTGGCATAAAAAAGCCCCAATTTAGATTGGGGCGATGATAGTGTTCAGGGAGAAGAGAATTTTAAAAGCCGCTCATCATAATTTTGTCTGCATTTACTACAAAGATAACGCCGAGGCAGAATAAACCAGTATAAAGTGCAAACCAGAGAATCATCTTCTTGAATGCTGCATCAGAAATACTGCTATCCGCATATTTTGGTGCTTTGTTGTCTTCTGAATTCATATGATCACCCATAGGTTGGTCTGGCGTTATGAGTTTTATTATCAGCAGACCTAAATCAACTGTATAGATACAATATTCATTTAAAAAAATATAACAGTTAGCCACTTATTTTTTTGATTTGTTATATTTTAATAACTTATTCATAATATAATTCTGATTATATTAGTACAGTTTAGATTTTATTTTCTTATGTTCAAATCTGAAAAGCTAGCCCAAAATATTCGCCAGATGATTGAAAATGGCGCATGGAAGGCGCATGACAAATTACCTTCATTACGGGAACAAACTGAACTGTCCGGCTATAGCCTGATGACGGTGCTTAATGCCTATCAGGTGCTTGAATCGCAAGGATTGGTCTATGCCAAAGATAAATCTGGCTACTATATTGCGGAGCGACCTCAAACCTATAACAGCAAAGAACCCGCGGTACAGATTGGCTTAAACTCCAAAGTTAAAATTAACTCTGTGGTATTTAATTATTTAAAGTCACTGCAAACTCCAAATATTGCACCTTTTGGTTCAGCTTTTCCAAATGCTGAACTGTTATATAACAGCCGGTTTATGCAGATTTTGGCGCAGCATAGCAAAAGAAAAAGCAGTTATAGCCATCAAAATCATATGCCACCGGGTAATCAGGAATTACGCCAACTGATTGCCAATCGCTATCAGTTACAAGGTATAAACTGTACTTCGGATGACATTGTCATTACTTCTGGTGCCTTGGAAGCCCTCAATCTGTCTTTACAGGCTTTGACTCAACCGGGTGATTTTATCCTGCTCCAGCAAACCATTTTTTATGGTGCCTGGCAGGCGGCTGAACGTTTAGGCTTGCAGGTGATTACAATCCCTGAACATCCGCAGTTTGGTTTTGACCTGGAATCATTTGAACAAGCACTTAAACAGTACCCGATCAAAGTTTGCTGGCTGATGCTGAATGCACATAATCCGATTGGCTTTACGGTAAATTCAGAGATCAAGCAAAGAATTGCGGAACTGTTGAATGAATATCAGGTATATCTGATTGAAGATGATGTCTATCAGGAACTCAATTACGGCGCTCATAAACCGGTTTCCGTGAAATATTTTGATCAGCATCAACGGGTATTGCACTGCTCTTCATTTTCCAAAACCTTGGGCATGGGTGCGCGGGTCGGCTGGGTTTTCGCTGGCCCATTTTCTGATGCAATCCAGCATTTACAGCTCATGAGTACTTTGACTGTTAGTCCGCTATTACAAAATGCACTGGTCGATTTTCTGTCCCATCATCATTATGAAAAGCATTTGCGCCATTTAAGACAGCAGCTGGAAAAGTATAAGCAAAAGTTTTATCAGGAACTCAAAGCGCGTTTAGATTCAGTCTGTGAAATTTATTATTATTCCAGTGGCTATTTTCTCTGGATCAAATTGCCCGAACAGCTGGATGGACAGGTTTTATATGAACAGCTGATTCAGCACAATATTGCTATTGCACCCGCTTTGCTGTTTAAACCGGAACATACCAGCCAGAATTATATTCGCCTGAACTGTTCATTTGACTGGACCTCTGAGATAGAAAATGCTGTCAATGTGCTGGCAGAGGTGATCCTGAATCATGCAAAAAGCGTGGATTAATTCATCCACGCTTTAAGTTTCTTATGTAAATCGCTAGAGCTTAGAAACTGTAAATTGCAACGGCATTCACTCGGTTATCTTCACCTTTTGTACTGCCATTTGGTGCAGCACCCAATGCTTCACGTTCACCATAAACATATTCCAGGCCAAAACTCAGCGGTTTTGTAGGGTTATAGAACACATTGGCCCAAGCCTGCCAAAGGTCTTTGTTCACTGCTGTTAGAGTCAGACCAGGAGCAGCAAGATAGCCATTATCTTGGTCGAAATTCATATAACCATACCCTACGGTACCACGCAATTTATCATTAAACTGCTGCGTTAGACCGACTGTAATCGAGTCAAATTCACTCTGTAGAAGATCACCATTAGGAGCTCGAACTACGCCAGGATTAGCGTAAGAGACAAAGCTGCTATCACCTTTGACATGATAATAATCTGCCTTAAGACTGGTGCCTGAAACAAACTCATATTTCGCACCTAAACCCACACCCCATGCAGTTTTTTCATCTTCATTCACACGTTTTTCATGGCCCATCGCACGCGCACTAACGGTAAGATTATCTGCAAATTTGTGATTTAACCGTGCTGTTAAAGCAGGTAGACGCTGCTTAATAGAACCATCTTTTGGATCTTCTACCGCCAGTACCAGATTGGTAGCCGGGCTGAAGGTGCTGGTATGACGAACTTGTGGAGTCCGTTTAATTGAACCGCCAGCATAAACCAGTGCATCTACAGTTTCTGGAATATAGTCCGGAGTTGCAAAGTTTGACCAGGTTTGACCAATTAACCAGTCAGCATAGCTGATATAGGCATGGCGAATACGCAGGTTGTCAAAACCAGCTCCACCCAGGAAATCGACCTCAACCTTACCGCTTAAGGCATTATCCCCAGCACCCACGGGCGCTTTAAAATCCATCCCTAAACGGGTGGCTGAAAGCGTGGATTTAAACTCATCACTGCGTTCACCTGTGCCTTCAAGAGGTACTGCATTAATCTGGTTATACATACGTGTCGCTGCACCGCCCTCAGCCTGATAAGAGGCATCAGCACGGATATTACCGTATAGATTAAACTCGGCCCCACTGGCAATTTTCATCACAGGTTTGCTCGCAGGGGCTACTGCTGTATTTGCAGGTGCCGGCGTTGTCGCTACAGGTGCAGTCACAGCAGCTGTCTGAGTCTGCTGCTGTTCAATCAAGGCGCGTAGAGCTTGAACCTCCTGACGCAACTGCTCAATTTCCTGCTGATTGGACTGAGCTGGAGTTTGTGCCTGGGTAGCCAAGCTGATACCCCCTAAACTCATTGCCATCATGCTCATCAGAACCGTGCGTTTTAATGTGATTGTTTGATTATTAAATAATTGTTTCGTGTTCATCCTAAACTCACTTTTTTATTATGCGTCTCGATTCTAGCAACAGATCACCACCGCTTACGATGGCGATCTCTATCATTAGAAGTGTTTTCTTTATTAATTGATATTTAATCCATTAACTTGCTTTTTCAGCGAGAGAATCAGTGCGAATCTCAGGTGTAGCAAGGGCTTGACCTTCTACAGACATCTTTAAGTTCACCAGGAAAATTGCCAGCGCAGCAATCAAACCGGGAATCGCAATTGCAAAGAAGTTCATTTGATGCGGTAAATTCATGGTGAGTAAAGCACCTGTCAATACCGGTCCAACGATCGCACCGATACGTCCAATTCCGGAAGCCCAACCCATGCCAGTGGAACGCACCGTTGATGGATAATATTGCGCCACGAAGGTGTAGAGCAGGATTTGAGAACCAATGGTTGCTGCACCGGCCACAGCAATCAAGCTATAAAGCACGAATTGCGGACTGTTATAACCGAGCAGGATTAAAGAAGCTGCTCCGCAAAGGAACATGATCGTCAGCACTTTTTTAATATGGAAACGGTCTGCCAGATACCCCCCACCAACAGCCCCGATCATGCCGCCAATATTCAGGGCAAACAGGAAGATCATGCTGGCACCCAGAGAATAACCGGCTTGGATCATCAGTTTTGGTAACCAGCTACCCAGTGCGTAGACCATTAATAAACACATGAAAAATGCCAGCCAGAACATAAAGGTACTAAATGTGCGGCCTTGCTGAAATAATGCTTTTAAAGGTGCTTCATCGCCTTTTTGTACTTCATTCAGGACGAACTGGGTGTCAGATCCAATTACCTGGGTTGGCGAGATTTTCTGGATAATATTTTGCGCTTCAGCCGTTTGCTGCTTATTGGTCAGATACATCAGGGATTCTGGTAAATATTTCCAGAGTATCGGCAGGAACAGTAAAGGAGTACCCGCAAGCAAGAACATGATTTTCCAGCCGAACTGTGGTACCAGCCATGCGCCAAGCAAAGCAGATGTCATGCCTCCGATGGCATAGCCACTAAACATCAAGGCAACTAATGTACTGCGAATCCTTTTTGGTGCGTATTCCGTCATCAGGGCAACGACGTTTGGCATCACGCCACCAATTCCGAGTCCGGCAAGAAAACGTAAAATTCCGAATTCGACAGGTGATGTTGCAAAGGCACCGATAAACGTAAAACCACTAAAGATCGCGACACAGATCATGATGGTTTTTTTACGTCCCAGTTTATCGGACAAAGTGCCGAAACTCATCGCTCCAAACATCATACCGAACAAGGCGGTGCTGGCTAACATGCCTGCCTGTACTGCACTGAGTGCCCATTCCTGCATCAGTAGCGGTAAAGCCACGCCGTAAATTACCAGGTCATAACCGTCAAAAATAATGATCAGCAAACACCAGATCAGGACGCCCCAATGAAATGGCGTGAACTTTGCTTCATCAATCAGCGTATTTATATTCACTTTATTTGTAGACATCTCCACCTCCTAATTGTGAAGTTCAATTTATGAGATTCACAATGCAGAAGATGTGCATAAATGTCCAAAACTGAATAGGCATGCTTCTATACCTATAAAGTCTGCCTTAAAGAAAAGGCTTTATTTACTATGCCTTAATGATATTCATCCAAAAAATGAAACCTTCATTCAATATTAAAATATGGATTCGCTTTATTCCCTATAAGATCCAGACAGGTATTGATCTGAATTAAAATACAGCACGATCATATTTAATCGCTTCAAGATCATAGACCTGATAGACCGCATCAAACAGATATCGAATATATTCACTTTCATCCATATTACGAATAGCCATAAAAACCGGACTGACCGCAAATTCATCTAATAAAGGGATAAAGTTTAAATGTGCCAGACGAATATTCTGGGCACTTTCCGGCACAATACAGACGCCCTCTCCGGCAGCCACAAAACCAAGCGCCAGTTGCAATTCACTGACTGCACGGATATTTTTCGGTTCCAGCCCATACTCGGAAAATATACCGCGCACCTGGGTAGAAAAATTAGCCTTACCATTATTCGGGTATAAAAAGAGTGGCTGATCCACCAGTTCAGTCAGGTTCACGCCATCTCGATGGGAAAGAAAATGGCTGGAATGTGCTGCGACCATCAGCCTTTCTTCACGCAGTAACACCCGTTTCACTGCCGGATCTGAAATTCTTAAACGTCCAAAACCTACATCAATCCGCCCTTCTTTAAGTGCCTGAATCTGCTCTGAAGTATTCATTTCAACCATCTCAATTTTGAGCTGGGGATGTTGCTGCTTAAATAGAAACACAATACGCGATAGCAAACCGAACAATAACGAGCCAACAAAACCAATGCTAATGGTGCGATCCGCGATACCAATCCGCTTGGTCATCGATTTGATTTCTTCCGCATTAGACAAAAGTTTAACCGCATGTTGATAGAAGAATTGACCTGCTTCTGTGGTCTTAAGCGGTCGGCTACCTCTTTCAAAGAGCTGAATATCCAGTTCCTGTTCCAGATTTTGTATCTGTCTGCTTAAAGGTGGTTGAGCAATAAACAGTTTTTCTGCCGCCTTGGTAAAACTTTGTTCTTCGACGACTGCGACGAAGTAACGCAAATGCCTGAGTTCCATATTATTGCATACCTTTAAAGTATAAAAAAATGCTAAATCGATCTTAGACCAATCAAAATTATTCTTTTAAGGTATATCAAGTCAAAACATTAAAGCAAGAATGTGAAGCGTAATTATGTATAAGTCAGTTGAAACCTTGCTGGTTCAAATACCGACGATCCGTCCTCACAAGATGGCTGTCGCAACCATGCAAACCCAGACACTGGTCCTGGTCAAAATCACCACCGAAGACGGCTATGTGGGTTGGGGCGAAGCCACCACTATTGGCGGTTTAGGCTACGGTGAAGAAAGCCCAGAAAGTGTCAAAGTGAATATTGAGACTTACTTTGCACCGCTTCTGAAAACATTATCAGGTTTGAATGTTGCACAGACATTACAAGCCATCAAAAAGAATATTAATGGTAACCGTTTTGCCAAGTGTGCCATTCAAACTGCGCTACTGGATATTCAGGCACAACGTTTGAACCAGCCACTGAGTGAAATTCTAGGTGGACGTTTACGTGACAGCGTACCAGTGCTGTGGGTCCTGGCATCTGGCAATACCGAGAAAGACATTGCTGAAGCCCAGAAAATGATTGCGGCCAAACGCCACAATATTTTCAAACTGAAAATTGGTTCTCGTCCAGTGGAACAGGATGTTGAACACGTGCTTGCCATTAAACAGGCATTAGGCAAAGACATTTCGATCCGTGTTGATGTGAACCGTGCCTGGACAGAGCTAGACGCGATTAAAGGCATTCAGTTACTCCAGGACGGCGGCATTGACCTGATTGAACAGCCATGTGCCATTGATAATCTGGATGCAATGCGACGTCTGACCCAGCGTTTTGATATCGCCATCATGGCGGATGAATCCTTGATGGGTCCGCAGTCTGCCTATCAGATCGCACGTCAGCATGGCTCATCAGTTTTTGCAGTCAAAGTGGCGCAATCTGGTGGCCTGATTGAAGGTTGTGAAGTTGCAAAAGTGGCACAGCTGGCAGGTATCGATCTGTATGGCGGCACCATGCTGGAAGGCCCGGTGGGCACGATCGCCTCTGCCCATGCATTCTCGACTTTTGAAAGTCTCGCTTATGGCACCGAACTGTTTGGCCCCCTGCTACTGACTGAAGATATTTTAAAAACCCCACTCCAGTATCAAAACTTTGAACTTGAGATTCCGAAAGGATCAGGTCTGGGTATTGAGTTGGATGAAAACAAAATTGACAACTTGCGTCGTCAATAATTCCAGGAGAACCCCATGCTTTTCCAAGTACGAATGGACGTCAATATTCCAAAAGATATGCCGGTTGAACAGGCCAATGAAATTAAGGCAGTTGAAAAAGCTTATTCACAGGATCTGCAACGCCAGGGTAAGTGGCGTCATATCTGGCGTATCACCGGGCAGTATTCAAACATCAGTATTTTTGATGTTGAAAGCAATGAAGAGTTGCACAACCTGCTACAAGGCTTGCCGCTCTACCCGTATATGAACATCGAAGTCATGGCATTGAACCGCCATCCCTCGTCGATTCGAGATGATGACAAGTAATGAATAAATTCGGGAATGGAAATGAAAGATTTTTCTTCCCATCCATACACCTGAGGGTAATCCAAAAGGACTTGTGGCCAGCAAGATTTAGCCAGCCAAACGAATGCTAAAACATGCGCCACTAAAATATGAAAGACATACTTTAGGAGCAATAGTATGAACCGCCAAGAAATTGATGCACTGGTTAAAAAAATGAATGTCGACACAGCGACAGGACCAGTAGATGAGCGTGTACAACAAGTTGTTGTACGTTTATTAGGTGATCTTTTCCAAGCGATCGAAGATCTTGATATTTCTCAGACTGAACTCTGGAAAGGTCTGGAATACTTTACTGATGCAGGTCAAGCTAATGAATTAGGCTTACTGGCTGCAGGTCTGGGTCTGGAACATTACTTAGACTTACGCGCGGATGAAGCAGATGCCAAAGCCGGCATTACTGGTGGTACACCACGTACCATCGAAGGCCCGCTCTATGTTGCAGGTGCACCTGAGTCCGTTGGTTTTGCGCGTATGGATGACGGTTCTGAAGAAGGCAAAATTCCAACCCTGATTATTGAAGGCACAGTGACCGATACTGACGGCAACATCATTGAAGGTGCAAAAGTTGAAGTCTGGCATGCCAACAGCCTGGGCAACTACTCTTTCTTTGACAAGTCACAATCGGACTTTAACCTGCGCCGTTCTATCTTTACCGATCAAGACGGTAAATATATTGCGCTGACCACCATGCCGGTCGGTTATGGTTGCCCGCCTGAAGGTACCACCCAGTTCGTACTGGACAAATTAGGTCGTCACGGTAACCGCCCATCTCATGTGCATTACTTCGTATCTGCGCCGGGTTATCGGAAGTTAACCACACAGTTCAACATCGAAGGCGATCAATACCTGTGGGATGACTTTGCATTCGCCACACGTGATGGTCTGGTCGCAACTGCTGTTGATGTGACCGATGAAGCTGAAATCGCACGCCGTGGTTTAAATGGTCCATTCAAACATATCCAGTTCAATATCGAACTGGTGAAAGACCAGGCTGCTGCACCAAGCACTGAAGTAGAACGTCGTCGCGCAAGCGCTTAATTCAAAATGGAATCGGGATGTCAGTCTGAGCAACATCCCGATGACTTCCCCTCCTTGGAAAGTCGGAGACTGGACATGCCTCGTATTCCTGTAATTAACACCAGCCATTTAGACCGTATTGATGAATTACTGGTCGATGATTTTGAATCTGGTGAATTTAAACTGCACCGTTCCGTATTTACTGATCAAGCCCTGTTTGATCTGGAAATGAAATATATCTTTGAAGGAAACTGGGTTTATCTGGCCCATGAGAGCCAGATTCCCCACAACAATGATTACTACACAACCCATATTGGCCGTCAGCCAATCATCATTGCACGTAATCGTAATGGCGAACTAAATGCCATGATCAATGCCTGCTCTCACCGCGGTGCACAACTGTGCCGTTATAAGCGTGGCAATAAAGCAACCTATACCTGCCCATTCCATGGCTGGACATTCAATAACTCAGGCAAGCTGTTAAAAGTGAAAGACCCGGCTGATGCAGGCTATTCAGATTGCTTTAACCAGGACGGTTCTCATGACCTGAAAAAAGTAGCCCGTTTTGAAAATTACAAAGGCTTCTTGTTTGGCAGCCTGAATCCGGATGTTCCTTCTCTGGAAGAATACCTGGGTGAAGCCACGAAGATCATCGACATGATCGTGGGTCAGTCTGAGCAAGGTCTGGAAGTTTTACGCGGTTCATCGACTTATACCTATGAAGGTAACTGGAAGCTGACTGCAGAAAACGGTGCCGATGGTTATCACGTCTCTGCCGTGCACTGGAACTATGCTGCAACGACTCAGCAACGTAAGGAAAAAGAAGCTGGCGATAATATTCGTGCCATGAGCGCAGGTTCATGGGGCAAACAAGGCGGTGGTTCTTACGGCTTTGAACATGGTCACATGCTGCTTTGGACACAATGGGCCAACCCGGAAGACCGTCCAAACTTTGCCAAGAAAGATGAATATACCGAGCGTTATGGCGAAGCCATGGCGAAATGGATGATTGAGCGTTCACGTAACCTGTGTATCTATCCAAACGTTTACTTTATGGATCAGTTCGGCTCACAAATTCGTGTCCTGCGTCCGATCTCTGTCGATAAGACTGAAGTGACCATTTACTGTATCGGTCCTGTCGGTGAAGAGCCGGAAGCACGCACTCGCCGTATCCGTCAGTATGAAGACTTCTTTAATGCTTCTGGTATGGCAACTCCGGACGATCTGGAAGAATTCCGTGCCTGTCAGGCTGGTTATGCCGGGATCGCACTGGAATGGAACGACATGTGCCGTGGTTCTAAGCACTGGATTCAAGGGCCGGATGATGCAGCCAATGAAATTGGTCTGAAACCAAAACTGTCCGGCATTAAAACTGAAGATGAAGGCTTATATCTGGCACAACACCAGTACTGGTTAGAACTGATCAAAAAAGGCATTGCGACTGAAAAAGAAATTGCTGCAAACACTGAAGGAGAAACCGCATGAGCGACATCACTTTAGAAAACATTGCACAGTTCCTGTATCAGGAAGCCCGCTTTTTAGATGATGAGCAATGGGATGACTGGTTACAGTGCTACGCTCCTACTGCTTCTTTCTGGATGCCAGCTTGGGATGATGATGACCGTCTGACTGAAGACCCACAGTCTGAAATCTCACTGATCTACTACCCTGACCGTCAGGGTCTTGAGGACCGTGTGTTCCGCATCAAGACGGAGCGTTCATCTGCCACCATGCCGGATACCCGTACTAGTCACAACATCTGCAATATTGAAATTGTGGAACGTGACGGCGACAAGGTCACTGTGCGCTTTAACTGGAATACCCTGAGTTTCCGCTACAAAACCAGTTACAGCTACTTTGGTATGTCTCGTTATGTAATCAATTTTTCAGGCGAAAAACCACAGATTTTAAGCAAATACGTGGTGCTGAAAAACGATTACATCAACCAGGTTATCGACATTTATCACCTCTAAGACTGTTTCGACAGCAAGGTCAAAAAACCTTTCAGCCAGGGAAATATGGCTGAAAGGTCTAGTTTCAAAGATTTATATAGGATATTCAGCCATGTCAAACCACAATGTTGCACTCCAATTTGAAGATGGCGTTACACGTTTTATTAGTGTTGCCCAAGGCGAAACCCTGTCCGATGCAGCTTACCGTCAAAAGATCAATATCCCTCTAGATTGCCGTGACGGTGCATGTGGAACGTGCCGCGCTTTTTGTGAATCAGGTGCGTATGACATGCCTGAAGAAATGTACATTGAAGATGCACTGACACCAGAAGAAGCCGCAGAAGGTTTTATTCTGGCTTGCCAATGTAAACCGACTTCGGATGCCGTGTTCCAAATTCAGGCCTCCTCTGATGTCTGTAAAACCGAGATTCATGCATTTCAAGGTACGTTGGCCCGTGTAGAAAACCTGTCTGATTCCACCATTACCTTTGATATTCAACTCGATGATGGTCAACCAGATATCCATTTTCTGGCCGGACAATATGTCAATGTCGGCATTCCTGGCACCACTGAAACCCGTTCTTACTCATTCAGTTCCAAGCCGGGCAACCGTTTAACTGGTTTTGTAGTTCGTAATGTCCCGAACGGCAAAATGTCGAGTTTCCTCAGCGCTGATGCAAAAGCGGGTGACAAAATGACCTTTACCGGTCCATTCGGCAGCTTCTATCTGCGTAATGTGACCCGTCCGGTATTGATGCTGGCAGGTGGTACAGGCATCGCGCCATTTATGTCAATGTTACAGGTACTGGAAGAAAAAGGTTCTGAATATCCAGTACGTCTGGTCTTTGGTGTGACCAATGACTTCGACCTGGTCGCAATTGAAAAGCTGAATGAACTACAGGATAAATTCCCATGGTTCGAATATCGTACAGTGGTCGCAAATCCAGAATCTGCACATGAGCGTAAAGGCTATGTAACCGATCATATCGAAAACGAATGGCTGAACGCTGGAGATGTCGATATCTACCTATGTGGTCCAGTGCCAATGGTTGAAGCGGTTCGCGGCTGGCTGGATGCTGAAGGTGTCAAACCTGCCAGCTTCTTGTTTGAAAAATTCTCTGCCAACTAAGTTTAGAAGCCGGAGAATCTCATGAACCGTAACCCAAGATTTGAAGATAAAGTCGTAATCGTGACTGGTGCTGCGCAAGGCATCGGTCGCGGTGTAGCCATCCAGGCTGCTGCTGAATGCGCACAAGTAGTATTGGCCGATATTTCGGACTATGTGCAGGAAACCCTGGCAGAAATCGAAGCGGCTGGCGGTGATGCCATCTTCGTCAAGGCAAATCTGGAAACTTATGCGGGTGCTCAATCTGTCGTTGAAAAAGCCTTAGATACCTATGGTCGTGTCGATGTACTGATCAATAACGTGGGTGGTGCCATCTGGATGAAACCTTTTGAAGAATTCTCTGAAGAAGAAATCATCAAGGAAGTGAACCGCTCTCTTTTCCCAACAATGTGGTGCTGCCGTGCAGTACTACCGCAAATGATCAAGCAGCAACAAGGCACCATCGTGAATGTGTCTTCGATTGCAACCTGTGGGATTCATCGTGCGCCGTATTCAGCATCCAAAGGTGGCGTGAATGCGCTGACCGCTTCCCTAGCCTTTGCCTATGCCAAAGATGGTATCCGCGTGAATGCTGTGGCAACAGGTGGTACCGAAGCACCGCCACGCAAGATTCCACGCAATGCCAAACCGCTGAGCGAACAGGAAGAACAATGGATGCAGGATGTGGTCGACCAGACCAAGGATCGCAGCCATATGAAACGCTATGGCACGATCCAGGAACAGGTCAATGCCATTCTGTTCCTGGCTTCAGATGAATCATCTTATATGACAGGTACCGTAGTACCGGTCGGTGGTGGAGATCAAGGCTAGTCCTGATCATCACGATTTTTGACAGGCTCATGGTTCGACGCAAGGAGGCACATTACCAATGAACACCCTGTTTCAGACATTAAAAAATGACTGGTCAATTTCAGCGACTGTTGCAGGATTTCTAGCAGTGCTGATTTCCTATTCAGGACCACTGATCATTTTTTTCCAGGCAGCGCAGCAAGCCCAGGTTTCCCCAGACATGATGATTTCATGGATTTGGGGAATTTCTATTGGTGCGGCGCTCGCAGGTATCTTTTTATCGATTAAATACAAAATACCTGTTGTCACCGCCTGGTCTGCGCCCGGAACGGCACTATTGGTCACGCTGTTTCCCGATATTTCGCTCAATGAAGCGGTTGCGGCCTATATCACCTCTGCTGTGGTGATTTTTCTCATTGGGATTACCGGTTATTTCGACAAATTGCTGTCCTGGATTCCCCAGGAAGTCGCTGCCGGAATGATGGCCGGAATTTTACTGCAGTTTGGTTTAGGACTGTTCACCGCGACCGATACCATGCCCTATATCGTCTTTGGCATGCTGGCGGTGTTTTTGCTGGCCAAGCGTTTCAGTCCACGTTATGCCATGGTCTGGGTGCTGGTTGCCGGTGTGATTTTAAGCATGCTGCTGGGCAAGATTAATCCGGTCACGGCAGATTTCAGTCTGGCAATTCCGCAATTTATTGCACCGGAATGGACTTGGAGTTCCACCCTGAATCTGGCCCTCCCGCTTATTCTGGTCAGTCTGTCGGGCCAGTTCTTACCAGGAATGGCCATTATCAAGATCAGTGGATATGACATGCCTGCCAAGCCAATTATCAGTGCAACCAGTATTGCCTCGCTCGCAGTAGCCTGTGTGGGGGGGATTACTATTGTATTGGCCTCTATTACGGCCGCATTGTGTTTAAGCAAAGACGCGCACGAGCTGAAAGAAAAGCGTTATATCGCGGGTGTGGCGAACGGGCTTTTTTATATTTTAGGCGGCCTGTTTGCCGGCAGCATTGTCATGCTGTTTAGCCTGATGCCGAAGGAATTAATTGCAGCTTTGGCAGGACTGGCCTTACTCGGAGCAATTGCCACTAACATCTCTATGGCGATGGGCAAAGAGTCGCAACGTGATGCCGCACTGATCACCTTTTTAGCAACTGCTTCCGGCATGCATTTCTTGGGGCTGAGTTCAGTCTTTTGGGGGATTTGTATTGGCCTGGTAGCACATTTTCTGCTGTCACAGAAAGACCGTAATGCTGTTCCGGTTGCAACATCAGATTCAAAACGAATTTAAAGACATCCATTAGTTTAGGGTATGTAAGGACCAGATTATGATAGATAAAAGTTCATTATCATTGAAAGAAGCACTTTCCCAGATCAAGGATGGTTCTACCATTATGATCGGCGGATTTGGGACAGCGGGTCAGCCTGCTGAACTGATTGATGGTCTGATCGAATTGGGAATCAAGGATCTTATTATTGTCAATAATAATGCTGGTAATGGCGACTATGGTCTGGCAAAACTGCTAAAGACTGGCGCAGTACGTAAAATCATCTGCTCTTTCCCGCGCCAGTCAGACTCATGGGTCTTTGACGAGCTGTACCGTGCCGGAAAAATCGAGCTGGAACTGGTGCCGCAAGGAAACCTGGCCTGCCGGATTCAGGCTGCAGGTATGGGGCTAGGGCCAATCTACACGCCTACCGGTTTTGGTACCTTGCTGGCGGAAGGCAAGCCAACCCTGAATTATGAAGGCAAAGAGTACGTTTTAGAAAATCCAATTAAAGCAGACTTTGCCCTGATCAAGGCGCATAAAGGCGATCGCTGGGGCAATCTGGTTTACCGTAAATCCGCACGTAACTTCGGCCCGATTATGGCGATGGCTGCGGATGTGACGATTGCTCAAGTTTCTGAAGTGGTTGAACTGGGTACACTGGATCCGGAACACATCATCACCCCGGGAATTTTTGTTCAACACGTTGTTCAAGTTAAACCTGCACAATAATTGGCATCGGAGATAAATAATGAGCTATAGCAAACTGACCCGTGACCAGATCGCTGAACGTGTGGCACAAGACATTCCTGATGGTACCTATGTCAACCTTGGTATTGGCCTGCCGACCAAGATTGCCAGCTATCTGCCTACAGACAAGGATGTTTTCCTGCATTCTGAAAATGGCTTGCTAGCTTTTGGCCCGCCACCTGCCAAAGGTGAAGAAGACCCTGAACTGATCAATGCCGGTAAAGAATTTGTGACCATGCTGACTGGCGGTGCTTTTTTCCATCATGGGGATTCTTTTGCGATGATGCGCGGCGGACACTTAGATATCGCAGTTTTGGGTGCTTTCCAAGTCGCTGAAAATGGTGACCTGGCCAACTGGCATACCGGTGCACCAGATGCAATTCCTGCTGTCGGTGGCGCGATGGATCTGGCCGTCGGCGCCAAGAAAGTCTTTATCACTACTGATCACGTCACTAAAAAAGGCGAACCTAAGATTGTGGCTGAACTGACTTATCCTGCGACTGGCCTGAAATGTGTGGACCGCATCTATACTGACCTGTGTGTAATTGATGTCACTCCTGAAGGCATGAAAGTCATTGAAAAAGTCGAAGGTCTGTCATTTGAAGAATTGCAGTCCATGACGGGTGCACCACTGATTGATGCGACACAGGGTTAATAATCCCTCCTAACCTCCCTGAGTGAGTTTTAAAGCACAGCTTTTAAAATTCAGCATAAGAAAGGGAGGAAAAGTCCCCCTTTGATAAAGGGGGATTTAGGGGGATTTAAAGGAACAAGGAATTTAATAAATGAAAAATGCATATATCATTGATGCCATTCGTACCCCATTCGGTCGCTATGCTGGTGGGCTGGCACCTGTTCGTGCTGATGATCTTGGCGCGATCCCGATTAAAGCCTTGATGGAACGCAACCCAAGTATCAACTGGGAAAAAGTTGATGACATTATCTACGGCTGTGCCAACCAGGCCGGTGAAGACAACCGCAACGTGGGTCGTATGTCAGCACTGCTTGCAAGTGTACCTTATCAAGTGCCAGCCACTACCATTAACCGTCTTTGCGGATCCTCCCTGGATGCAATAGCGATTGCGGCACGTGCCATTAAAGCCGGTGAAGCGAATCTGATTGTGGCTGGTGGTGTGGAATCCATGTCACGCGCCCCTTTTGTCATGGGTAAAGCAGAAACCGCTTATGGCCGTAGCCAGAAAATTGAAGACACCACCATGGGCTGGCGTTTTATCAACCCGAAACTGAAAGAACTGTATGGCGTGGAAACCATGCCGGAAACTGCTGAAAACGTGGCAGAACAGTTCAATATTAATCGTGAAGATCAAGACAAGTTTGCCCTGACCAGCCAGCAACGTACAGCAGCAGCACAAGCCAAAGGTTTCTTTAAAAATGAAATCGTGCCCGTGGTCATTCCTCAGCGTAAAGGCGAACCAGTTGTGGTAGATACTGATGAACATCCTCGTGCTTCTACAACACTGGAAGGATTAACTAAGTTAAAACCAGTCGTCAAAGCAGATGGTACGGTGACGGCAGGCAATGCTTCTGGCATTAACGATGGTGCAGCGGCACTCCTGATTGCATCCGATGAAGCCGTTCAACACTATAGTTTAAAACCACGTGCCAAAATTATTGGTTCAACGGTTGTCGGTGTAGAGCCACGCATTATGGGCTTTGGTCCGACACCTGCCATTAAAAAATTGCTTGTTCAAACGGGTTTAACTCTTGAGCAAATGGATGTGATTGAGCTGAATGAAGCCTTTGCCGCACAGGCACTGGCGGTAACCCGTGACTTAGGTCTTCCGGATGATGCCGCACATGTAAACCCGAATGGTGGTGCGATTGCCCTTGGTCATCCACTTGGTGCTTCCGGTGCCCGTCTGGTGACCACGGCCTTGAACCAGCTTGAACGGACTGGCGGGAAATATGCCCTCTGCTCTATGTGCATTGGCGTAGGCCAAGGTATCGCGCTGATTATTGAACGTGTTTAAAAAATCCCTCCTAACCTCCCTTTCTTGCACAAGGCTTAAGCAGTGCTTATGCCTTGTTCAGGGAGGAACTTTTAGAAGGAAATAAAAGGAATAACAAATGCCAATATTTACATCAAATGATGCCCAGATTAATTACCAGACTTTTGGGGATGCTAGCAAACCTGCATTGGTATTTTCCAATTCACTGGGCACCAAATACAGCATGTGGCAGCCACAGATTGCGCATTTCCAGCAAGATTATTACGTAATCTGCTATGACACCCGTGGTCATGGTGGTTCGGAAGCACCGCAAGGCCCGTATAGCCTGGAGCAGTTGGGTCAGGATATAGTGAATCTTCTGGATCATTTGAACATTGCAAAAGCAGCATTCTGTGGTATTTCTATGGGTGGCTTAACCGGTCAATGGTTAGCGATTCATAAGCCAGAACGTTTTAGCCAGGTGATTGTCTGCAATACTGCAGCCAAAATTGGCCAGGAACAGGCATGGCAAGACCGTGCTGCGCTTGTCCGTGAGCAAGGTCTTGCTCCGATTGCTGCAACTGCGGCATCACGCTGGTTTACCGATCCCTTTATCCAGAGCAACCCGGCAGTCGTTGCAGAACTTTCAAACGACCTCGGAGCTGGCAGCCCAGAAGGCTATGCAAACTGCTGTGAAGCTCTGGCTAAGGCGGATGTCCGCGAACAACTTAGTAGCATTCAAATCCCTGTGCTGATTATTGCGGGTCAGCAGGATCCGGTGACGACTGTTGCAGATGGACAGTTTATGCAGCAACGTATTGCGAATAGCCAGTTGTTTGAAATCAATGCTTCGCATATTTCCAATATTGAACAACCGGAAGCCTTTAATCAGGCAGTACAAACTTTTCTTGCTGCTTAATTCATTCTTATAAAAAAGCCACGATAATTCGTGGCTTTCTTTTATTCGAGTATTTGTTAAGCCCAGATCACTAGCATCGCTGCAATCACCACCAGCCCCAAGCCCCAATGTTCGGCACGCGCCAGTTTTTCTTTAAAGAAATAAGCGGAGATTAGCAGACTGAATAGGATTTCGATTTGTCCCAAGGTTTTCACGATTGGCACGCTCATCATACTCATGGCGGTAAACCAGCCAAGGGAGGCCATAAAGCTACAAAAACTGACTTTAAAAGTAAGCCCCAAACGTTGCCACATGGCAACTAAGGTTTTTCGGCTAAACAGACTGAGGTAAATCAGCATACTGATGCACTGGAAACCAATCACTGAAATCAGTACCCATGAAGCACGATGCACGGTTGGCAACATCGGTAGTTCCAGACTGGCTTCACGTACCAAGAGTGAAGTAATAGCAAAGCTCAAACCGCTGCCGATTCCGATGGCTAAAGTCTTGGTGGATAAGCCGGTCAGCTGATTGCCTTTACTAAGCAAAAACACAGCATAACCACCGATCAGCACCCCGATCCATGCCAGTACAGAAAGATGATCTGATAGAAAAATCACTCCGATAATGGCTGCCAGAATCGCTTCACTTTTTGCCAGTCCAACGCCAATCGCATAATTTTTCTGTTTAAACAGCTGCACCATCAAGGCGGTTGCCAGAATCTGGCTGATACCCGCAATCAGGATATAGATCCAGTACTTCGGGGTAAAATGCACCACACTTTCTACCGGTTTGAAGTGGTATAAAGCTGCAATGTAAAGCCCGGCCAACGGAAAGCCAAACAGGAAACGTGCCAGTGTCACGCCCCAAATATCGACAGTGGTACTGAGCTGTTTTTGAAAGGCATTTCGCCAAGCCTGCATAAATGCAGCCATTAAAGTAAAGAAAATCCAGCTGATTGCCATACCCTGATCATTAGTACCGTAAAAGTGAATTAATTCTATGCCTTAGTACAATCTATGACTAATTAAAAAAGAGATAATGGCTAATAGCTAAAAGTTTAATTTTCTAATTTAAAAATAATTAAAATTTATCAATTTGACAGGGATAAAATTGATTTCTCAGATTCCAACTATGCTAATAAATAAGAAAATAACTCCTGATCTTTGATTAACTTATAATAAACGGCTCTTCTATTTTAAGAGACTGAAGATGTTTCATCAGAATAAACTTTTTCCATTGGAATAAAGCGAATGCCATGTTCATGAGTAAGTTCACCTGTTTCTACAAAACCAAATTTTTTATAAATATTGAAGCCATATAAACTGGATTTGACTGTGATCCTTTGATGCCCTTGATTACAGATTTGTTCTTCTAAAAAATTCCACATTTGTCGTCCATATCCCTGCCCCTGATAAGCTGGATCCAGAAAAAAGTGCATGAAGTGTGCAGGTTCCATATAGGCCACCACGCCCACAATTTTTTGATTAATTTCTCCAACAAAATAATGAATATCAGCTCGATCAAAAATGGTCTGAAGAATTTCAGGTTGAAAACGCTTGCGTCCCTCTTCACTAGAAATCAAGACATCAACAAATGGGGCAATGACGTTCGCAATTGCTAGTGTGTCCTGAACAGTGGCTTTTCTTATCTTCATCATATTTTAATACCCCAAAAGCAGAACTATAAAATGAAAAATAATTTATTTTTCTGCACGATGTATGTTTTAACATTGAGGAAAATATATACCAATTAGGTCTTATGAAAAACGCTATTCAATCAATTTTTTTCAATAATTTTTGATCTCTAATTTTTTTATAGTTTGCATTATTCAGTTTTTTTAAATTGATACTCTCGTTTTTATTTAAGAAAAAAATACATAAGTCAGTTCATCGGTTTTTTTATTTCTGTCAGCTTTTCGTCTATAAACAGTCACTAAACTATAATTTAATGAATAATTGATCACACGCATTTTACAATTAATCAACATAGTGTTTTTTAAGAAATTTTTATGATGAATTTTTAAACAGGATAAAATTCCGCAATGCAATCTGAATATAAATTATAGAGTTTCAGTAATTCATTGTAATTCATTCATTTTGCAGGGAGTATCGATGAAGTATTTTGAATGTCCAGTTTGCGAACAGCAGATCTTTTTCGCCAAATTCGTATGTGATCACTGCCTTTCTCCTATCGGCTATATCGCATCCGAAAAAGAAATGACGACATTTAAAAAGCTGAATGCTCAGGAGTGGGTTCCCGTTGCCGAGAAGTATCAATATTCCCGTTATAAACCTTGTTATAACTATACCCATCATCAGGTATGTAACTGGATGATCCCCGTAGATGACGAGGAAGATTTTTGCGAATCCTGCCAGCTGACTCATGTAATTCCAAATCTGGAAAATGCCGAAAACATGATTTACTGGTATCGGCTTGAGGAAGCCAAACGCCGGTTTCTATATCTGACCCAACGTATGAACATTATGCCTCGTCCAAAACATTCGGATGATGATCCATTAGGTTTGCGTTTTGATTTTCTTCTTCCTGAAAAAGACAAGCCAGTACTTACCGGCCATGCCAATGGGGTGATTACCTTAAATGCCTTCGAGGCCGATGTGGTTTATCGGGAAACAACCCGGGTCAATATGGGTGAAAATTACAGGACATTATTAGGGCATTTTCGTCATGAAAGTGGGCATTTTTATTTTAATGTCATCCAGCATCTACATCCGGAATTACTCGATGAACTTCGCCATTATTTTGGAGATGAGCGGCAAAATTATAGTGAAGCACTAGAGAGGCACTATAATCAAGGTGCGCCTATCAACTGGCATGAAAAATATATTAGTCCCTATGCCACAGCCCATCCCTGGGAAGACTGGGCTGAAACCTGGTCACATTATCTGCATATCATGGAAACACTGGAAACTGCATTTTATGCCGGTCTACGCGTGGAAGGTAATGGCCGAAATCTAGCCAGTATGGACTTTAAAGAATGCCCGATTGGTGGACAGGATTTTGAACATATCCTGGAAAACTGGGTCACCCTGACTTTTAATTTGAATGCCTTAAACCGCAGTATGGGTCTGGAAGATGCTTACCCCTTTAAGCTGACTGAAGCTGTGAAAGATAAACTGCGTTTCATTCATCGGCATATCTTGGATAAAGTCTTTAATAACCCACGTCTGATTCAGAACTAAAATATTTATCTAGTACAATAAATAAAGCCCGTGATTCACAGGCTTTATTTTGGGCTTATTTTAAGAAAGAGAACTAAGCAATTTTCATTGAACCGGTTTCTTCAAACTGGGCATGCCAGGACAAAGCTTCATTTAACAAATGCGGTGTTTGCCCACCATGCGCACAGGCGCGCTCAAAGTAATCATTCAGACTTTTACGATAATCGGGATGAGCACAAATATCGATAATCTTGCGGGCACGTTCACGTGGTGCCAATCCGCGCAGATCGGCCAAACCTTGCTCTGTTACCAGAATATCCACGTCATGGTCAGTATGATCTGTATGGCTCACCAGTGGAACCACAGACGAAATCGCACCACCTTTGGCATAGGATTTAGTCACAAAAATCGCAATATGTGCATGACGGGTAAAATCACCTGAGCCGCCAATACCATTCATCATCTTGGTGCCAGCGACATGGGTTGAATTCACATTCCCGTAAATATCAAACTCCAGTGCGGTATTGATTGCAATTATACCCAGACGGCGAATCAGCTCAGGGTTGTTGGAAAGTTCTTGCGGGCGTAAGACAATTTTATCTTTGTACTGATCAAAATTCTTCATCACCCGTGCCGCACATTCATCGCTCAGGGTCATGGAACAACCAGAAGCAAAGGTCATTTTTCCTGAATCGATAAGCTGGAAAGTACAGTCTTGCAGGACTTCAGAATACATTTCCAGATGGTTGAAATTAGAATGTTCAAAACCTGCAAATACGGCATTTGCCACGGAACCTACTCCGGACTGCAGCGGCCCCAGATTTTCAGGTAATCGTCCTGCGGCGACTTCATTTTCAAAGAATTGAATTAAGTGGCTGGCAATCGCCAGTGTTTCTTCATCCGGCTCATCCATTGCGAAAGAAGTATCCGGAATCTCATTAATGACAATCGCAGCAATTTTTTCAGGTGCAACATGGATTCCGATTGTACCTATCTTGTCACTGGCTTGCGTCAAAGGAATCGGGCCACGGTTTGGACGGGTTTTAGGCAAATAAATATCATGTACGCCTTCTAGCACCGGATTAACTGTTGTATCAATTTCAACAATGACCCGATCTGCCATTTCGATGAAATTCGCCGAGTTTCCACAAGAACCGGTCGGAATAATCTGGCCATCTTCAGTAATGGCCGTTGCGGCAATTATAGCTACATTAATCGCCGGCAGGTTTTTATGACGGATATTGTCTGCCAGTTCAGAAAGATGCTGATCGATATACATCACTTCACCATTATTGATGGCCTGACGTAAAGAAGGATCAGCCTGATAAGGATAACGGCGGGTTATAACGTTAGCTTCATTCAGTTTCCCATCAATCCGGTTCCCCAGACTTGCACCTGTCGCCAAGGTAATATGGATCGGATGCTGCCGGGCATATTCAGCCAATGCCAAAGGCACAGTTTTCGCTTCACCGGCGCCGCCAAAACCGCTCAAACCAATTACATCACCATCTTGAATCAATTGTAGTGCTTTTTCTACAGGAACTACTTTATCTTGTAATGCGAGCAAACGAATACGCTCTAAACCGTTCATAAAAATTCTCAAAAATTAAAAATAAAGAGACACCTGCTCCTGGCGTACCAGAAGCATTGTGGTCTAATTCAAAAAATATTTAAGTTTGCTACTTTAAGCATATGATCATGCAATTATGAAAAGACTTAAATCAGTTCTACAGCAATCGCTGTTGCTTCCCCACCGCCAATACACAGTGCTGCAATGCCTTTCTTGCCACCAGTACGCTTTAAGGCATGAATCAAGCTCACAATAATTCGGGAACCGGAAGAACCTAGGGGATGACCAAGCGCACATGCCCCACCATTAACGTTCACTTTTGCTGGATCAAGTTTAAAAGCATCTATTGCTAACATGGTTACCATGGCAAAAGCTTCATTGATTTCCCAAAGGTCTACGTCCTGAGCATCCCAACCCGTTTTTTGCAAGACTTTTTCAATCGCGCCCACTGGTGCAATGGTGAATTCTGATGGATGCTGCGAATGGCTGGCATAGGCCACAATATTAGCCAGCGGCTTTAAGTTGCGCTGCGCGGCAATTTCACTAGAAGTCACAACCAGTGCCGAAGCACCATCAGAAATGGAGCTGGCATTTGCCGCAGTAATTGTTCCATCCTTTTTGAAAGCTGGACGTAAGGTTGGAATTTTGTCAGCCTTGGCATTTAAAGGCTGTTCATCCTGTTCTACCACGACATCGCCTTTACGGCTACTGACAGTGACCGGTACGATTTCATCTTTAAAGAAACCTTGCTGCACCGCGGTCACGGCTTTATTTAATGAGCCAATCGCATAGGCATCCTGCTGCTCACGGGTATAGCCCTTTTTATCTGCCATTTCCTGAGCAAGGATTCCCATCGACAGACCTGTTTCCGCATCTTCCAGACCTTCCTGGAACATATGGTCAATGACTTTTCCATGCCCCATACGGAATCCGGCCCGTGCCTTGTCCATTAAATAGGGTGCGTTTGACATCGATTCCATACCACCTGCAACCACAATCTCTGCTGAACCGGCCTTGATCGCATCTGCAGCTTGCATCACCGCTTTCATGCCTGAACCACAAATTTTATTGATCGTGGTCGCACCGGTTGAATCTGGCAAACCAGCCTGACGCATGGCCTGACGTGCCGGCCCCTGTTTTAAACCGGCTGGCAATACGCACCCCATGATCACTTCATCAATATCATTGGCTGCCAGACCTGCACGTGCCACCGCTTCCTTGATCACTACAGCACCCAAATCTGGTGCGGTACAGCTTGAAAGTGAGCCTTGAAAACCGCCCATCGCGGTACGTACAGCTTCTACAATTACAATCATTCTAATCTCATCCTTTAACATCATTGTTATCAACACTGTAAAGTGATAGCTCTACAGTGTTTGTCCTTCGCAATATTTGCGGGTTTAGGCTTGTGCAGTGAAATATTCTTCTGGCAATTGCATCACCGGCTCTGCACCTGCCTGAATGCGTTGAATTCTCGCACTTAAATCCGGAAGTACTTTAGCAATATAGTAATTAGCCAGTACCAGTTTATTCTGGAAATAGCTTTCTTCTTTGGTAGCCGCCGCTTTACTGATACGCGCATACATATAGACGAAGCTCAACAAACCTACAGCGTGCAGATAATCAACAGCAATCGAGTTGGCGAAATCAGGATTCTGCTGAGACTGCTCAACAATAAAATTGGTAATATCTTCCAGTTGCTGACAGGTATCTAAGGTTGCCTTTTTAATCGTTAAGGCATCATCTAGACTTTGGGCAAATTCACGGATTTCTGCAATATACTCTGCAATATATGCACCTTTACATTTCGTAGTTTTACGGCCAATCAGGTCAATTGCCTGCACCCCATTGGTCCCCTCATAGATCTGTGAAATGCGCAGGTCACGGATACATTGTTCCATGCCCCATTCACGGATATAGCCATGACCACCGAAGCACATTTGTGCTTCAAGTGCAGCATCCAGTGCTTTATCGGTGAGATAAGCTTTGGCAATAGGCGTTAATAAAGCCACACGATCGGTTGCTTTACGCACTGCCTCAGGATCAGTGGAATATTTGGTAATATCCAGCTGCTGGCCGACATAGACTGCGAAAGCACGAGAAGCTTCATTATTGGCACGCACATTCAGCAACATACGGCGTACATCACCATGTACCAGAATTGAATCGGCTGGTTTTTCTGGTGATTTAGCACCGGTTGATGCACGGCCCTGTAAACGGTCGGTCGCATATTGTGCGGCATTCTGATAAGCAAATTCTGCCGCGCCAATGCCTTGAATCCCCATCGACAAACGTTCGTAGTTCATCATCACGAACATGCCCGCCAGACCTTCATTTTCATTACCCACCATATAGCCTTTGGCACCATCAAAGTTCATGACACAGGTTGCCGAGCCTTTAATACCCATCTTATGTTCGATCGAACCGGCAGCGACCGCATTGCGCTCACCGAGTGAACCATCGGCATTAACCAGGAATTTAGGGACAATAAACAGAGAAATACCGCGTGAACCTGCTGGTGCGTTTGGGGTTTTGGCCAGTACCAGGTGAATGATATTTTCACTCAGATCATGCTCACCGCTAGTAATGAAGATTTTGGTCCCGGTAATGTTATATGAACCATCTTCGTTTGGTTCAGCCTTGGTTTTGATAATGCCCAGATCTGTCCCTGAATGCGGCTCAGTTAAACACATCGTGCCTGACCATTCACCCGTATAGAATTTTGGCAGATAGGTTTCTTTCTGTTCCTGCGAAGCACGGTCATTGATCGCCATGCCAGCCCCCACGGTTAACAGCGGGTAAAGCATGAAAGAGGGATTGGTACTCCAGATCATTTCATCAGCCAGTACAGTCAGCATTTTTGGCATGCCCTGACCGCCCCATTCTTCAGGCGCGCCCAGCCCCACCCAGCCACCTTCGGCAAACTGTTTGAAAGCTTCTTTAAAGCCTGCAGGTGTTTTGACTTCACCATTACTAAACTGAGCACCACCTTCTTCATCTGCAGGGCGGTTCAGATCAAGAATCACATTCTTGGAAAACTTGGCCATCTCCTCCAGAATTGCATTTGCAGTTGCCATATCTAAATGTGCAAGATTTTCATTATCTTGCCAAAATTGTTCGGCCTGAAACACATCATTTAAAATAAATTCCATGTCTTTTAGCGGCGCATTATAAATAGGCATTTTCATATTCCTTCACTGGTGATACTCAATTCTGTTACTGAGTATTTTTTCATTATGGATTCGAGAAAATATTTTGAGGATTTTTGCTCGAATCCATGCATGTCATTCAAAAATCATCATATCGAATTAATCTGGCGATGAATTCATTGACATAAATTAGCGATATAAAATTTAAAATCAAAAACTTTATACCTCTGGTATTTACTGAATCATTAAAACTTAAATCCATTGATGAATGAAAAATTTAAGCTGTTAAAATGACTCTGGCTTCACTTCGCTAAACCTTGTCTGGTCTGGGTTTAAAACGAAAATATGATTCAGCTTTATGCCCTAAAACCATAAATCAAATATATTGAAAATGGAATTTTATTTAGCAAAGTTGATCTCAAGGGTTCAATTTTCTTGACAATATTTTTAGCGCAGCTGTATATGACTTTTTTCTACAAGAAATGTTGAATAAATATACAAATTTAGATAAATATCACGACCTTAGTTTTATAGCTATACCTGTGAAAATAGCATATTCTTAGTAGGTTCCTTTTCTAAAATGATGAGTCAAGAAAATGACGACTGTAAGACAGCAGAACTTCCTTCTTCGTAAAGAGAAGATCCTGAGCATGGCAGAAAGTCTACTGCTTGATAATAATCAGGACATCACCTTGAGTGAACTTGCTGAAGAACTGGACATCGCCAAAGGAACCATCTACAAGCATTTTAAAAGCAAGAACCAGTTATATTTAGAACTCATCATTCTGAATGAAAAAAGAATTCTGGCAATTTCCGATAAATATAATAACGATATTAAAAATTATGTTTCGCAATATATGCTTTATCACATGCTCAATTCAAACCGGACTATTTTGCTGCATGTTATTGAAGAGCGTTTAACCAATAATGAAAAAAACCTGAAAGAGTTATTTCAGGAACTCTACCGTATTCGTGAAGAACGGATTATCCGCATTAAAGATATGACCCATGATTATCTGGTGTCTTTAGATAGTGCCATGTCAATCCGGGATTATTTATCTTATATCTGGACAGTCACTTATGGCGCTTCATTATTATTAAATTCGACCAGTTATCAAAAAGCGATTGGTTCACGTGAACGCCTGATTAAGCTATATATTAATCAGGCATTGATGACGCCAGATAAAATATCGGCAGTTTCATAAAAAATGCCTAATCATGATTAGGCATTTTAAAATTATTTTTTAAATGGCAAATATCAAGCCATAGTTTCAGGCGGAAAGCCATCTTCAGTTAATGCCGCGATAATCTCAGATTCGCTTGCACTCGATTCAACTTCCACCATTTTGCTGACTACATCAACATTGACTTTAGCATTTTCATCCAGCTCCTGAATGGTTGCAGTCACACTACGTGCACAACCACCACAAGTCATATTTTCAATACGGAATTTCATCTTGATCTCCCTTTGATCAGTTTAAATTTGGGTTAAGCGAATTTTAATTCAAGGCTATTGATCTGCTTTGATAGCCGTATGTGCAGTTTTCCCATGTGACACACCCTGCTCAATCTGTTTCAGAATCTGACAGTCAGATTGCTCATCTCCAGCACACTGTGCAACCGATTGCTGCAAAATTTTCATCATGTTTTGCATGTCCGCAATTTTCTGTTGCAGTAACTCGATATGCTTTTGCGCCAACTGTTTGACATCACTGCTGTGTCTGGCATCGTTCAGCCACAGGCCGAGCAATTCTTTCATCTGTTCAGAAGAAAAACCCAGTTCACGCGCATGCTGAATAAAACTTAAAGTCTTGATGTCATCGTCACTATAGATACGATAACCCGAATCGCTACGTTTAGGATTGGGTAATAAACCGATATCTTCATAATAACGGATCATTTTGGCCGAGATCCCGGAGCGTTTCGCGGCCTGTCCAATATTCATTACACTGCCTCCTTCAACTGGATCGGCTGATAAGTCTTTAAACGAAGCGCATTGCTGACCACAAAAACTGAGGATAATGCCATCGCGCCTGCTGCAAACATCGGTGATAACAAAATACCGAAGAATGGATACAACAGACCGGCAGCAATCGGAATCAAGGCAATATTATAGACAAAGGCCCAGAACAGGTTCTGTTTGATATTGCGCATGGTCGCCTGACTCAGGCCAATACCGGTTGCCACATGCTGTAAATTTCCAGACATCAGCACCACGTCTGCTGCTTCGATTGCGACATCCGTACCAGTTCCTATTGCCATTCCAACATCGGCCTGAGCCAAGGCAGGTGCATCATTAATCCCGTCACCGACAAAAGTGACGATGCCATGTTGCTGTTGGAGTTGGCGTACCGCATCGACTTTTTCATTAGGCAGAACTTCAGCAATGACATGATCAATCTTCAACTGTCTGGCAATGGCCTGTGCAGTATGCTGGTTATCACCGGTGATCATGGCAATCTTTAAGCCTTGATCATGTAAGGCCTGAATCGCACTATAGGTTGTGGCTTTAATCGGATCAGCCACAGCAATAATGGCAGCCAACTGCTGATCTATCGCGACATATAAAGGCGTGCGTCCCTGCTCGCCTAACTGTTGTGCTTTCTCTTTAAAAATATCGACACTTAAGCCCAATTGCTGCATCAGGCGTTCTGCGCCAATATGAATTTGCTGACCTGAAACTTGAGCTTTCACGCCTGCACCAGTGATTGAATCAAAATCACTGACTTCAGGTAGTTGCAACTGTTGTGCTTTCGCAGCTTCCACAATCGCATGAGCAATGGGATGTTCGGATTTGGCTTCCACTGCTGCGACCATTTGCAATACTATTTGCTGCTCAAAACCAGATGTCACTGCAAAATCGGTTAGGGCTGGTTTCCCTTCAGTTAAGGTTCCGGTTTTATCCACCGCCACAACTCTGGTTTGCTGCAAGAGTTGCAATGCTTCGCCTTTACGGAACAAGATACCCAGCTCTGCTGCCCGGCCGGTGCCGACCATAATAGATGTTGGCGTAGCCAGGCCCATTGCACAAGGACAGGCAATAATCAGTACTGCAACAGCATTGACCAGTGCATAAGTCAGATTCGGTTCAGGACCCAACAGGAACCAGACAATAAAAGTCAAAGTCGCGAGCAGCATCACAGCCGGTACAAACCATAAGGTCACTTTATCGACTGCCGCCTGAATGGGAAGTTTTGCGCCTTGTGCCTGTTCCACCATATGAATAATCTGAGCTAGAACTGAATCTTGTCCGACTGCTGTCGCCTTGATCTGCAAGGTGCCATTCTGATTTACCGTTCCGCCAATCACCCGATCTCCAGCCTGTTTAGCCACGGCTAAAGGTTCACCGCTGATCATCGCTTCATCGATATAACTTTGACCAGAAACGACTTCACCATCAACTGCGACTTTCTCACCCGGACGAATCTCGATCAGCATGCCCTGCTGTACATCAGCAATTTTCAGATCAACCCAGGTTCCATTTTGCTGTACTCGAGCAGTTTTTGGCTGCAAGCCAACCAGATATTGAATCGCTTCAGAGGTTTTACCTTTGGCTCGAGCTTCCAGATAACGTCCCAGTAAGATCAAGGCAACAATCACAGCCGCCGCTTCGAAATACACATGTACAGTGCTTTGCGGCAATAATTGCGGAAAGAAAGTGGAAATACAGGAAAATCCATAAGCGGCTATTGTTCCCACGGCAACCAGAGAATTCATATCGGGTGCCAGTCGCAACAATGCCGGAATCCCATGCTGATAAAACCGCCGTCCTGGAATCAGCAAAACCAGAGTCGTCAGTACAAACTGGATATACCAGCTGTTTTGGGTACCTAGCGTATGTGCAATCCAGTGATGAAAAGCCGGAATCAGATGTGAACCCATTTCCAGAATAAACACCGGAACAGCCAGAATTAGTGCTAACCATAAGTCACGTTTTAGCTGTTCAGTTTCAGCGGTTTTCTTTTCCTGAAATGCCGTCTGGGCATCGGTAGCCTGTGTATCTAATTTTTCATGGGCGTTATAGCCAGCTTTTTTGACAGCAGCAATTAAAGCTGGAAGCTGACTACGCGGCGCCTTGACCGAAGCTGTTTCAGTGGCGAGATTGACGTGTGCTTCACTTACCTGATCGACTTTTAATAAAGCCTTTTCTACACGTGCCACACAGGAGGCACAGGTCATTCCTTCAATAGCCAGTTCAATTCGGTCGGTTTGAATATCAAAGCCGGCCTTTTGTACCGCCTTAACCAGTTGGGAAACAGCGAGAGGACGAATTGCAGTGACGTGAGCTTTTTCGGTTGCCAGATTAACCTGCGCATCCAGTACCTGATCGACTTTTTTCAAGGCTTTTTCAACACGAGCTACACAAGAGGCACAGGTCATGCCTTCAATATTTAAATCAAACTGCTGGATCACGGCTTCAAAACCGATTTTATTGATAGCATTGACGAGTTGCGTTGCAGGAATAGGTTGTTCACTTTTTAAAAAAGCCTGTTCAGTGGAGAGATTGACGTTCGCTTCCACCACACCTTCAATTTTCTTTAAGGCTTTTTCCACACGTGCGACACAAGAGGCACAGGTCATTCCTGAAATCTGTACCTGCTGTTCGTACAACTGTGTGGTTGCTGGTTTATTCATTCTGCACTCTCCATTCACCCATTCACTGCCTATGCTATAGCTTAAACATTACCATAATGGGAAGGTCAAGCTTCTGGTTTAAATTCTTGATCTTTCATTATATGAAGGCATAAAGTCCAATAAAAAAGCCCAAAGATGACTTCAGGCTTTTTCGAGATTTAGTGAAACTAATTTGTTAAATATTTACTCAGCAGAAATATCTTCAAAAAGAATTGAAGATAAATAGCGCTCACCACCATCTGGCAGAATCACCACGATATTTTTGCCTGCATTTTCAGGACGTGCAGCCAGTTGCGCAGCTGCAGCCATTGCAGCACCACTTGAAATACCCACCAAGATGCCTTCTTGAGTCGCAGTTTTACGTGCCCATTCCACTGCATCGCTACTAGTAATGGCAATCACTTCATCTACCAGATCCAGATCCAGGTTCTTTGGAATAAAGTTCGCGCCAATACCCTGAATTTTATGTGGTCCTGGAGTGAGTGTCTCACCACGTTTTGCCTGACCAATAATGGCAGATTCAGCAGGCTCTACAGCAACTGAATAAATCGGCTTGTTTTTCACTTTTTCAAAAAAGCGTGAAATACCGGTAATCGTACCGCCTGTACCTACACCCGCTACCAGAATATCGACATTACCTCCAGTCGCTTCCCAGATTTCAGGACCGGTCGTCTCTTCATGGATTTTTGGGTTGGCCGGATTTTCAAACTGTTGTGGCAGGTAATACAGTTCAGGATTTTCATTCACCAGACGTTGTGCTTCTTCCACCGCGCCTTTCATGCCTTTGGCTGGATCTGTCAGTACTAAATTAGCACCTAATGCTTTCACCACTTTACGGCGTTCAATACTCATGCTGGATGGCATGGTTAAGGTAATATCATAGCCTTTAGCCGCTGCTACAAATGCCAGCGCAATACCGGTATTACCACTGGTTGGCTCAACAATGTGCATGCCCGGCTTCAATTTACCTGACTTTTCTGCATCAGCAATCAAGGCTGCGCCAATACGGCATTTCACCGAAAATGCCGGGTTACGGCTTTCAATTTTCGCAAGTACAGTCGCTCCGCCTGAAATGGCACGATTGATACGAACCAGAGGGGTATTACCAATTGCCTCTGCATTATTGCTATAAACCGCGATACCTAAATTGGCAGGTGTTGGAAAAGCTGAATCTGTAGTCATTAGAATATCCTTGATGTTATTCGCCAAGATGTATTTACATGATACAAGCATTTTCCGGCTTTGTAGATGCCTGAAACAAGATGGAATCACGATAGCAGTTTGAAATGAAACATCTTCTTTCTAAAAAACCGGAACACGATAAAATTATCTTATATTTTAATTAGTAAATTATAACTATTCTTGATAACACAATTCATTAAAAACCATAGTAATTCACGCTTTCTATCCATCAATTCATGCTGTTCGAGTCGTATAATTCGCGGGCTGTAATTGTATAAATGGACATAGTAAATGAAAACCGATCTTGAAATTGCCGCGATGCGGGATTCAGCTCAACAGGTTGTCGGTATTTTAAAGTTAATGGCCAATACGGACCGACTGCTCATTTTATGTCATCTCTCCCAAAATGAACTGAATGTCTCTCAAATTGAAGAGATTACCGAGATCAGACAGCCAACCCTGTCTCAGCAGCTCATGATTTTGCGTAAAAGCGATGCGGTAAATACCCGTCGAGACGGTAAACAGATCTATTATTCGATCAAAGACCAGAACCTGGTAGAAATGTTAAAAAAGCTTTATCAAATCTACTGTGTAAATCAAGCAGTCGCTTAAAGCTGCAATTTACCTCATTCGTCCTGTTTTATTTTAAAGCGATCTGCCTGATTTAAATTTTCTCTACTGAGAGTTTTAAGTCTTTTGCCTTGATCCTTTGTCCTCTCATTCATTTTTTAAAATGTGAATGATCACCTATTTATATCCTAAGACTTCTTAGCAGAATTTGTGCATAATATATCTATATTTGTGATTTAGACCTGTATATGCCAAATTTTAAGTCTAGACTGCTCAATAGACTCCCTGCCTGGTCATGGTTAAGTCAGTACAGCCCAGTGAAATTAAAATCAGATGTACTGGCTGCCCTGATTGTCGTCGCGATGCTGGTACCCCAAGGGATGGCCTATGCCATGCTGGCAGGTTTGCCACCGATTATGGGACTCTATGCCAGTATTCTACCAATGATCATTTATGCCTTATTGGGCGGCAGTACGACCTTATCGATTGGACCAGTAGCCATCATTTCCATGATGACCTTTGCCACACTGAATCCTTTATTTGAAGTAGGTTCTCCGGTCTATATTGAAGCGGCAACTTTATTGGCATTGATGGTCGGCATTATTTCCCTGCTTTTGGGCCTGTTCCGTTTTGGCTTTTTGATTCAGCTGATCAGCCATCCAGTCATTCAGAGTTTTATTATTGCTTCGGCTCTATTGATTGCTTTTGGACAGTTCAAATTTCTGGTGGATTTGCCTTTAAAAGCCAATAATATTCCCGAGCTGGTGAAAAGCCTGGTTGAATATTTGCCACTTTTGCATCTTCCGAGCCTGATCTTTGGCCTGCTTTCTATCGGCCTACTGGTTTATCTGCCAAAACTATTAAAATCTCAAGCGATACAAAGTCGGATCGGTTCGACTGATTTTCTGGTTCGAGCAGTTCCACTGATTCTGGTTTTTCTCGGTATTGCTGCCGTTCTGTTTTTGGATTTAAAAGTTCAAGGCATTAAAACGGTCGGAGAAATTCCTTCAGGCTTTCCGCCCTTGTCTTTCCCGCACTGGAACTGGGAACTGGTGATGACCTTATTACCGGGTGCCAGCATGATTGCCATGATCAGCTTTGTAGAATCTCTCTCTATTGCTCAGGCAACGGCGCTACAGCAGCGTAGCAATTTAAACAGTAACCAAGAATTAATTGCGCTCGGTGTAGCCAATATCAGTGCCGGAATCAGCTCCGCCTTTCCTGTAACCGGCAGCCTGTCACGTACGGTGGTTAATGCTGACGCTGGTGCCAAAACACCTTTGGCTGGCGTATTGTCTTCTTTATTGATTGTCGTGGTTAGTCTGTTTTTTACCAGCTTCTTTGAGGATCTGCCGCTGACCATTCTGGCTGCAACCATTATTGTGTCTATCTGGAAACTGGTCAATTTCCAGCCTTTCGTCGATGCCTGGCGTTATTCCAAAGCTGATGGCATTGCCATGTGGATTACTTTTTTTGGTGTGGTATTACTGGATATTACTACCGGTCTAATCGTCGGGATTATTTCGACCTTTATTCTTATGCTATGGCGCATCAGCCGCCCTCATATTGCAGTCGTGGGTCTGGTCGAAGGCACCCAGCATTTCCGGAATATCCAGCGTCATCAGGTGATGACTTCTGATCGGGTTCTATCTCTGCGTATTGATGAAAACCTAAGTTTTTTAAATGCGCATACTCTTAAAGGTTATCTGATTAATCAGTTAAGTTTAAATGACAAGTTAGAGCATGTGATTTTGAACTGCTCTAGTATTAGTGCCATTGACTTGAGTGCTTTGGAAACGCTGGAAGAGCTCAATGCTGAATTATCCAAACTGAATATTCGCCTGCACTTTGCAGAAGTGAAAGGCCCGGTATTCGACCGCTTGCAAGCCTCCAAACTCATGACACATTTGAGTGGCCGGATTTATCTAACCCATTTTCAGGCAATTCAGGATCTGGCTCCGGAAATCTTCGAGAAGCCTCAACATTATATGATTTAAGATTTTTTAATTCGTTGTATGATAGACATGCTGTCATGCAACGAATTGAACTGAAACATAACTGGAAATGATTGATTTAAATTCTATATTCATTTAAAAAATAAAGATTAAAAACCAATCAGTAAATCTGGCTATTTCTAAGAATTTTGTATGGAAATAATACGATCAAGATAAAAAACCATCTTAATTATTTATTAATTTTCAGTCACTTAAATATTATCTAAAAATATATTTTAAGCGATCCTTAATTTAAGTATAAAATAACGCAAATTTTTTTCGCATTTAGCCCTCGTAATTTTCACAAGGCAACCTTATGTTTTCTGCCCTATCGCGTCTGAGTTTAGTCTCCCGAATCATCATCGCCATTATTCTAGGCGTTGGTGTGGCTCTGTTATTTCCTGAAGCTGCACCTTCCTTAAGCCTGTTGGGTGATCTGTTTATTAAGGCACTAAAATCCGTCGCGCCAGTTCTGGTTTTCATTCTGGTTCTTGCATCAATTGCAAATTTCCAGGTTGGCCAGACCAATTCAACGATAAGACCTATTATGCTGATGTATGCTGTCGGCATGTTCCTGGCAGCATTAAGCGCTGTGATCGCCAGTATTTTATTTCCAAGCACATTGTTCCTGGATATTGCAGCGCAAGGTGATTTACAGCCGCCAGGCAGCCTAGGTGAAATTCTCAAAAATTTGGTGCTGAGCTTTGTAGCGAACCCGGTGGTTGCCATTGCTGAAGCGAATTTTATTGGAATTCTGGCATGGTCAATTGCGTTAGGAATTGCCTTCCGTCATGCATCACACACAACTAAAACCTGTTTAAATGACGCTGCCAATGCAATCAATTATGTAATTCGTCTGGTGATCAGCTTTGCGCCAGTGGGTATTTTTGGTCTGGTTGCCGTGACTTTTGCTGAAGCGGGCCTAGATACCTTGACCAGCTATGCGCATTTATTAGCTGTTCTGCTGGGTACCATGGTATTTGTAGCCTTGGTGATTAACCCGTTAATGGTCGGTTTCATTACCCGTCGTAATCCGTATCCACTGGTCTTTACCTGCTTACGTGAAAGTGGCATTACCGCGTTCTTTACCCGCAGTTCTGCTGCCAATATTCCGGTAAACCTGGACTTGGCAAAACGCTTAGGTGTGAAAGAGACTACTTCAAGCGTAGCAATTCCTTTAGGTGCAGCAATTAACATGGCCGGTGCATCAGTGACGATTACCGTGTTGTCTTTAGCTGCAGTAAATACTTTAGGTGTTAATGTTGACTTCACTACTATGCTAATTCTTTCTATCGTAGCGACTGTGTCTGCGTGTGGTGCTTCAGGTGTGGCTGGTGGTTCACTATTGCTAATTCCCGTGGCTTGTGGCCTGTTCGGGATTTCTTCAGATATCGCAATGCAAGTGGTGGCAATTGGTATGGTGATCAGTGTATTGCAGGACTCTACCGAGACTGCACTCAACTCATCTACCGATGTTTTATTTACAACAGCAGTAGACCGCGCTACAGATTGATTTTATATTGAAGAATCAAGATGTTTTTCTAATGATATTGCCATGCCATTACAGCGTTTACCATCGTGGGTTCAATTGGGTGCATTCTTCCTTGCGGTAAATGCCGGAATGATTAATGTATTAGGACTGGTGACCGTGTTGCATCAGTCCGTTTCACATATGACCGGTAACGTCAGTATGCTGGCGATGGCGCTGCTGGACTGGCAACCACGCCAGATTTTGTATCTGATTCTGGTTACGCTCTGTTATGTGATTGGCTCGATGTATAGCGGGCTGATTTTAGGAAATAGTCACTTTCGCTTGGGACGCCTGTATGGTTATCCTTTAAGCCTGGTGGCTTTTTTTATATTCATTTGCTGGCTGTTATTGCCCTATTTCCCGCGTTATGCCTTGTTATGGGCCTGTGTCGCGATGGGTGTACAAAATGCCATGGTCAGCCACTATAAAGGTGCGATTATCCGGACCACCCATTTGTCTGGTGTACTGACCGATTTAGGTCTGGCTATGGGCTATCGCCTGCGTGGTCTGGTAGTAGAATCCCGTAAAGTGATCCTGCATATGCTGATTCTGGCCGGCTTTTTGGTGGGTGGCATACTTGCCAGCTGGATTTATCCTTATTTAAAATTAAATGCATTCCTGGTCCCTACAGTGTTAAGCCTGCTGCTTAGCCTGACCTATTGGGTGATCTATTTACGTTATCGACATCAACACGACTAATTTCTGGAAATTCTCATGGTTAAAAATGCATTACAGGCACAATTGTTAAAGGCAGGCTTGGTCGATAATAAAAAAGCCAAAAAACTGTCTAAACAGGCTGTACATGAAAAACGCACAGGTGACAGTAAAGAAGCCGAAATCAAGGCCAAGATTGAGCAGGACAAACAGGAAAAGCTGGCTAAAGACCAAGCCATTGAACAGGCGAAAAAAGCCCAGTTGCAGGAAAAAGAACTCAAAGCTGCCATCATGCAGATGATTAACCAGCATAAAATCCGCGATACGGATGGCGAAATTAGTTATCAGTTTATTGATGACAGCAAGATCAAGAAAGTTTATATCAACCAGCAGATTTATAATGCACTGGTCGCTGGCAGTCTGGTGATTGCACGTGAAAATGAGAGTTATGCCTTCCTGCCTAAAGCTCTGGCGGATCGCATCAATTCAAAAATGGAAGGCTTTATCATCGTGAATAATTCAGAGAAAAATGAAGAAACTACTGATGAAGAAGATCCATATGCAGCTTATGTGATTCCTGATGATTTAATGTGGTAAACACATTTTCCTTAAAAGAAAAGCATAAATAAAAAAACCGGCATACTTGCCGGTTTTTTTAATCTGTTTCATTAAGTCTATGTCAGCTTGTCTTTTGCATATTCTTGTTTTAATAGATAGCAAATTTCACTCAATTCAAATCCTATGTGGAAACTTCAGATTTCATATAACAGGCTTTAAATGAAAGCGCTAATAACTAAAATTTAGTCTGTAAATATTCAATAAATCCCTCAATTTTCTTAATCACGTATAAGCAGATATGCAAAGGACTCACGTTATTTTGCTGAGCTTTTTCTACCCTATACTTTGCTCTTTCTAAGAGTGCTATTACATAATGTATAGAGCTTTTAAGAATTTTTTCGTATCTTTTTTTGAATACAAGTAACAATCAATTTTTTCAAAAGATTCATCATTAACCACTATCTCTAATATAGTGTTATTAATTTCATGGCTTATTGATTGCTCAATATGTTCCAGTTCATAGGAATGTAAGCTTGTGCTATAACTATTTGAAGATTTTTCATTTTTAATGATTAAGATTATATGATTTTAATCCTAGCACTATCCCCTAAAAAAAGTAAGTATATAAAATGTAAAATAAACATTAAGTTATGTTGAACTAACATAATAAACGCTATACCAAATTCTTTAATTCACTCTGACCTTTTTTAATTTTTTAAAGTTTAAAAAGAAGCATAGGAATACCAAGTTAGGCTGTTCTATCGATTTTTCACATTTCCTAGCCATTAACCAATCAATTTTCATTGATCTATTCAATCTGAATTAACCTCAAGGAAAAAAATACTGTTCCGATAAAATAAAAACAAATGCCTGAATAGTGATTAAGTTTGCAGCCTCTAAGAAAGATATGTTTTAAAAGGTTATCCAAGATTAAAAAATTGCGTTTAAACCTATAAACTCTAACAAATTTTTTGAGTTAAAGAGAAAGATCAGTTGGAACAGTTTAATTTTATTCAGAATATTCGAGATTGGGCCGATCAGTACCCATGGCTGGAAATGTTATCTTCACTGAGTATTGTGATTTTACTGGCCATCCTTGCCAATGTGTTTGCCAAACAGATTGTCGTACGCGGTATTCGTCAACTGATTTCCAAAATGCCCTTTGCCAATAATCAGATTTTTGCTGAACATAGTGTGATTCGCCGGATTTCCAATATTGTTCCGGCAATCGTGATCATGAACGGGATTACCACTGTCCCGCATTTATCCGATAAGGTGCAAACCTTTGTGCAAATGGGTGCTCAGGCGTTTATTTTCCTGACCATTGCTCTGGCACTCGGTGAGTTACTGAATATCTTTAACCTGATTTATCAGCGTAATCCCAAGTCACGCAACAAGCCGATTAAAGGTTATTTACAGCTGGTCAAGCTGATCATCTTCATTGTTTGTGGCTTGATGATTTTAGGCACTTTCCTGAAAAAAGATGTATTCACCTTGCTCGCTGGCTTTGGTGCGATGGCCGCTGTCCTGATGCTGGTCTTTCAAAATACGATTCTGTCACTGGTGGCTTCGGTTCAGATTTCATCTTATGACATGGTACGTATTGGTGACTGGATTGAAATGCCGACCCTAAATGCCGATGGTGATGTCATTGATATGTCATTACATACAGTGACTGTGCAGAACTTTGACAAGACTGTGACCACGATTCCGACCAATAAACTGGTGACTGATACCTTTAAAAACTGGCGCGGCATGCAGGAAGCGGGTGCCCGCCGGATCAAACGTTCAATTCATATTGATCAAACCAGCGTACATTTCATGACGGCTGAAGAACAGAACAAGCTGAAAAATTTTATCCTGCTGGATCAATATCTGAATACCAAATCAGAAGAACTAGAGAAGTTTAACCAGCAGCTCCAGCATCATTCACAATACAACCAGCGCCGTCTGACCAATTTAGGAACGTTCCGCGCTTATCTGGAATTTTATCTGCAACAGCATCCGGGTATTGCCAAAGATTTCTCATTGATGGTGCGTCAGTTACAACCGACCAGCGAAGGTTTGCCACTGGAAATTTATGCTTTCACCAATACGACGGTTTGGGCAGAGTATGAGAATATCCAGTCAGATATCATGGACCATATTCTGGCGATTATTCCGGAATTTGGATTGAAAGTTTATCAGGCGCCTTCTGGAAGTGATTTTAAAGAATCTTTTAACGCGAGTTCTTCATCTCCGATTATCACTTAAACTAACCTCTTAACTTAAGCCCGACATAATCTCTATTTCGGGCTTTTTTATTCTCAGTATTTAAAACGATTTCAAGCTCTTATTTTTAGTTTTCATATCAGCTGGCATAAATCTGGCATGAGTTTCTGCTCTGCAACCTAAAGTTTGATTTAGTTAAACATTTGTGGCAATTTCACTCAAATTCAGACTTCAAAAAGCAGAATCCTTTATAATCCTCGCAAAGAAAATACATGATAAGAGTACGTTAATGTTTCGATGGCTTGAACGGCTGGTAGACCCCTATCCCACCAAAAACCTGAATCAACCTTTACCCACCAGGTTTTTCCCCTTTGTCTGGCAAGCAGCTTATGGGGTACGCCGTTATTTGCTGATTCTAGTATTGTGTACCGCAGGTGCAGCCAGTTTTGAGGCCTTACTGTATTCAAAAATTGGTGATCTGGTGAACTGGTTGAGTCAAAGTCAGCCAGAGACTTTTTTAGATCAACATGCCAGCAACCTGACCTTATTGAGTATTATCTTGCTGGCCAATATCCTGTTTGCCAGTGCCCAGTCCCTGATCAAGCATCAGATTTTATACAGTAATTTCCCGATGCGTCTGCGTTGGCGCTTCCATAATTTATTGCTCAAACAGAGTTTGGACTTCTTCCATAATGATTTTGCCGGACGTTTATCGGCCAAAGTCATGCAAACGGCGCTGGCGATCCGGGAATTCTGGGTCATTTTGGGCGATATGTTGGCTTATGTGCTGATTTATTTCGTCACAATTAATATTGTTTTGGGTGCCATTTCACCCTTACTTATCTTGCCGCTTATGGTCTGGCTATTCTTGTTTATTTGTGCTGCTTGCTATTTCATTCCAAGATTAAGCAAAATTTCATCCTTACAAGCGGATGCGCGTGCAGTCATGACCGGACGTGTGACTGATGCCTATACCAATATTCAGACCGTAAAATTGTTTGCGCATGCGGGTCGTGAAAGCCAGTATGCCAAATCCTCTATGCAGGAATTTATGGTTACGGTGTATAAGCAAATGCGTCTGGGCGCTCAATACGAAATCAGCATTCTGATGCTGAGTGTTGTGCTATATGCAGGTGTGCTGGGTACTGCAATCTGGCTCTGGATGCAAGGTCAAGCGCAGCTCGGGATTATTGCAGCCACTACAGCGATGGTATTAAAGCTGAATAGTATTGCCGAGTTCATGATGTGGCAGACCTCTGCCCTGTTTGAAAATGTCGGTACCATTCAGGACGGGATGAAAACTCTAGGTCGTCGGATCAATATTCAAGACAAAGAAGATGCGAAAGAACTGGAGCTAAAACACGGTGAGATTAAATTTGATAATGTCACTTTTGCCTATAATGAAAAACCGGTCATTGACCAGTTTAATCTGACCATTCGCCCAGGTGAAAAAATCGGCATCGTGGGGCGTTCTGGAGCTGGTAAATCGACCCTGATTCAATTGCTATTGCATTTCTATCATCTGAATCAGGGCCGTATTCTGATTGATGATCAGGATATTGCCGATGTCACTCAGGACAGTTTGCGTAAAAATATTGCGCTGGTCACTCAGGATACGTCTTTGCTGCATCGTACCGTAGCTGAAAATATCAAATACGGTCGTCCGGATGCAACTGATGAAGAGATGTTTGAAGCTGTACGCAAGGCCAAAGCAGAAGAATTTATTCCGAATCTGACTGATTTGCGTGGCCGTAGAGGCTATGACGCCTATGTAGGTGAACGTGGCGTGAAGCTTTCTGGTGGACAGCGCCAACGTATTGCCATTTCCCGGGTATTCTTGAAAGATGCACCGATTCTGATTCTGGATGAAGCCACCAGTGCTCTGGATTCTGAGGTTGAAGCGGCTATTCAGAATAGTCTGGATGACTTGATGCAAGGCAAAACGGTTATTGCGATTGCGCATCGTCTTTCTACCATTGCGCAGATGGATCGTCTGATTGTGATGGATCAAGGTAAAATTGCCGAGCAAGGTACGCATGATGAACTGGTGGCCTTAAACGGAATCTATGCGCAGCTATGGCAGCGTCAAACCGGCGGGTTCTTGGTACAGCAACATGCCAAAACTGATAACTTACACGAAGCATAATCGCTCTATTCAGTAGTAGCTAAGCTCTACAACAGAAACCGAAGCATTCTATTTGAGTCACTTGAATAGCCATGCTTCGGTTTGCTTTTATGGGAATATCAACTATTCCACAAGCATTTTTAAATTCCAGATTATTCAAAAAACAGCCCTATTCTGAATTAATAGAAATCTGTAGGCTTAAAATTAAATCCCTAAAATATCTCTGGTTTACATTGATTTCCAACTTTAAGTTGAGCTACTCTGCTTGAAGTTGATTAAAATCTGCTTGTGGAAATTGCCACAGCTTTGTCCAACAATTTTTATCAAGAAAATGGCTTTTTCATGCCAATATGAAGTGAAAATAAAAAAATTTGAATGAGTGCAACGGATCGCGCATGAAAACAATAGCTCCACGCCAAGACCAAGGTATTCCAGGTGTATACGGTCTCTTGCTTCTCGATGTCATTTCCCGCTGGGGGTATAATAATGAGTCGCTTTTTAAGCCTTTTGGCCTGACCAGTGAACAGTTGGCAGATCCTGATTACCGTATTCCGACCCCTGTGGCCAATGAACTGGTCAAGCATGCCCTGAAGCTCACTGGTGAACCGACACTGGGTTATCACTTAGGTACCCAGATGCGGATTTCGATTCATGGCTTTATCGGTTATGCCATCATGACGGCGAATAATATTACCGAAGCTCTGGTGCTAGCGAACCGATTCATTCAGTTACGTTTACCCTTCCTGCAGCTATTTTTCTCGACCTTTGGCGCTAAGGCAACCGTACAGTTGCAAACTGATATTCAGCTGGAACCGCTTCGCACCGAAATTTCAATTGCCCTGATGATTGGCCTGATCAGTATGGCCAAAGCCATTACCGGGGTTAACGATGCAACCGGTGAAATCGACTTTGATTTCAAAAAACCGGAAGGTTTTGAGCGCTTCATGGCGAAATTTCCTACGCATCAGTTCCGTTTTGAACAGCCGCATTTAATTTTAAGCTTTGATAAAAGCTACCTGATGAACAAGTTGGTACACGCTGATCCGATTGCTAGCCAGATTGCGATTAACCAGTGTGAAGCTGAATTATCGGCACTTGGTGAACGGCACCGGATTGCCATGCGGGTACGGGATATTCTGACTCATTCCGAACAGCATTATCTGAGTATTGAAAGCGTAGCTGAACGGCTGCATATGTCGGATCGAACCTTAAAGCGTCAGTTGGCCGCTGAAGGTACTTCTTTCTCTACGCTAGTGGATGAAGTGCGCTACCGGCATGCCACTTCCTTATTATCCCGTACAGACTTTACTCTGGAGCAGATCGCTGATGAACTTGGCTATAGTGATGTGGCCAATTTTAGTCGGGCGTTTAAGCGCTGGAGTGGTCGTAGCCCGAGCAACTGGCGTAAAGATCCTTATTTATAAGCACGGATAAACCTTTTGTTTTGGCCAAAAAGAATGTATAAAACATATCAAAAATGATCTTAAGATTTTTAGGGAGTTATCAATGAATCATCCTTCAGAATTAAAGTACGCAAGTACGCATGAATGGGTACGCATTGAGGGTGATCTTGTTGTGACCGGTATTTCCGACCATGCACAGGATGCATTAGGTGATCTGGTTTATGTAGAAGCACCAGATCTTGACTCACATATTACTGCGGGCGAACAGGCTGGCGTGGTTGAATCAGTGAAAACTGCTTCTGATATTCATGCACCTGTCTCTGGTACAGTGGTTGAAATCAATGCTGCGCTTGAAGATGATCCTGACTTCATTAATGATGACCCGTATGGCAAAGGCTGGATCTATAAAATCAAACCGGACAATATGGCAGATGTAGAAAAGCTATTGTCTAATACAGAATATGAAGCTGGCCTATAAGCTACTTTGATTTAGTATGGAAAAATAAGAATCAGCCTGCGGGCTGATTTTTTTACGCATTGAAAACTTCGTATTTAAAGCTCACCATCAAATACAATGTATTTATATCGGAATTTTATTGTATTTTTCACACATTTTTCTTAAAGTCTTTGCTGTACCTGCTATCACTCGCATCAGATAGCTCAGGCTGCTTTATAAAAATAATATTCATGCTCATCGCAGCATTTCCCTATAGATCAATTTAGGAAAATTATGAAATCCAATCTATTGCCTTTATGGACCAAGCCTTTTGTGCTGTGTCTGGCCAATAACTTGTTTTTATTTATTTTCTATTTTGCACAAACCACGATTTTACCGATTTATATCCTGAAAGAATTAGGCGGAAACTTAGCCCAAGCTGGTCTGGCCATGACCTTGTTCATGATTTCAGCGATTGCTGTACGACCATTTAGTGGCCTAATTATTGAAAAATTGGGTATCCGTAAAACCCTGATTGTTTCTGGAATCTTTTTCAGTCTATTTTCCCTAGCCTACCTGCTTGCCGATCAGTTGACGACCTTATTTATCATCCGTTTTTTGCATGGGATCTGGTTTAGTATTTTGACTACCGTCTGTGTCCCTGTAGTAAATCAGTTTATTCCAGAACAGCGTAAAGGCGAAGGCATGGGCTATTACGTCATGTCAGTCAATCTGGGTATTGTTCTAGGACCATTGATTGGCTTAAGTCTGATTGAATACTGGTCTTATTTTCAGATCACAACGCTGCTTATTGCATTAGTTTTTATCGGATTTGCTTTCTGCTTAATGATTCCGGTCAAAGAGCCTGAGCACATCATTCAAACTATTCCTGAGAAAAAAGGACTGGTGTTGTCTGATGTTGTAGAAAAGAAAGCATTGCCTGTTGCTGTTCTGGCAGCTCTGATTTCTTTCTCTTATGCCAGCATCATGTCTTTTATTGCACCTTTTGCTGCCAGTAAAAACCTGATGGCTTATGCCAGTTTATTCTTTGTCGTATTCGCCATTTCCATGATGAGTTTACGTCCGATTACCGGAAAAATTTACGATCGCAAAGGTCCACAATATGTGATTTATCCTGCGCTACTCATCTTTAGCTTAGGACTCTTTTTACTCAGTCAGATTCAGACGTTGGGGGGATTCCTGCTGGCTGCGGTATTGATTGGTATCGGTTTTGGCAGCGCACAACCTTGCATTCAAACACTGGCCATTCAACGTGCACCGAAACACCGGATTGGTTATGCTACTTCGACCTTTTATACCTTCTATGATGTAGGAATTGCGGTCGGTTCGCTACTGATTGGGGCGCTTATTGCGACTTATAGTTATCAGTTCGCCTTTATTCTCTGTAGTTTACTCACCTTATGCAGTATTGTTTACTTTAAACTGGTCGTTCAAGTTAAGACTGCCTAATACAAGTTAATATCTAAATATAATAAAAAAACAGGCAGATGAACTGCCTGTTTTAATTCTGACACGAAGATGTATTTATTCAGATGCTGAAGTATTTTCCTGTTCTTTTTCTTCAGCTTTCGGTTCTTGCATCATCGTGAATTGTGTTGCTTCTCCAGCAGCAGGATTATCCTGGCGGTTGCTTTTCAGCTTGATCTGTAAACGTAATTCATTAGTCGAATCAGCATTACGCAATGCTTCCTCATAAGAAATCGCACCCTCGTTATACAGGTCAAATAAGGCCTGATCGAAAGTCTGCATGCCCAGTTCACGAGATTTGCCCATAATGGCTTTCAGCTCATGAAACTCACCTTTTAGAATCAGATCAGAAATCAAAGGTGTATTTAACATGATTTCAATTGCAGCCCGACGCCCTTTTCCATCCTGAGTACGAATCAGACGCTGGGAAATAATCGCCTTCATATTCGAAGATAAATCCATTAATAACTGATTACGGCGTTCTTCCGGGAAGAAGTTAATAATCCGGTCCAAAGTCTGGTTAGCATTATTGGAATGCAGTGTACCCAGACATAAATGTCCGGTTTCAGCAAAGGCAATTGCGTGTTCCATGGTTTCGGTATCCCGAATCTCACCGATCAGAATTACATCGGGGGCCTGACGCAAGGTATTTTTCAGCGCATTGTGCCAGGAATGGCAATCGACTCCAACTTCACGGTGAGTAATCATGGATTTCTTGTGTTTATGTACATATTCCACCGGATCTTCCACGGTAATGATATGCCCCGCCGAATTTTCATTGCGGTAGTCAATCATCGCTGCCAGAGAGGTCGATTTACCTGAACCCGTTCCTCCTACAACCAGTACCAGACCGCGTTTTTCCATAATCACGTGTTTCAATGATTCTGGTAATTTCAGTTTCTGGAAATTTGGAATTTCTGCCGTAATGGTCCGGATTACCATCCCGACCTGAAGCTGTTGTACAAAAACATTTACCCGGAAGCGCGATACACCCGGTACAGTAATCGCGAAGTTACATTCTAGTTCAGCTTCAAACTCTTGACGCTGTTTATCATTCATCAAGCTATAAGCAAACAGTTTGGTTTTTTCAGCAGTAAGAATTTGTTGTCCAAAGGGCTTCATTAAGCCCTGATGTTTAATACTCGGTGGAAAATCTGCGGTAATAAATAAGTCTGAGCCCCCATATTCCACTACTTTGGTCAGCATGTGATGCATGAATTTTTTTGCTTCGTCCAACAGTTCTGCCGTGAACATTCTCTTCCCCTGGAAATACACAATTACATGAATTTAAATGCTTGATTCATGCCAATATCATTTGATTTTTATTGTGCAGCGTTTTTTTTAAAGCCTCAAACAGATTTGATTTATAAAGAAAATATTTTTTAAAATTTATATGATGTAGTTCAATTAAATATCAATTAAGTAGACATATATTGCCTTTTAAAACCTATTTCATTTTAAAAGAATATTACAATGAAAAAGATCATATTCAGGATAAATGCAAGACGGTGAAACTGAATTCACCAGGCAAGTAAGGATAAAATTAAAAAATTAGATAGGTGGCCTAAAACTGCCTTGCTTAAAAGCCACCATTAAAGAAGATTTATGACTCAGTTCTATTGAACTGAATAGTAGTCTGTTTATTAAAAAGCCAAGATTAATCAGGAGAAAGTGCACGCGATCTGGACTGTTCCAGAAGTGAAATCTGTGCATTTTCTGCCTGTAAAACAGGATTAATACGACTGCTCTTCAGCTTGATTTGCAAACGTAATTCATTGCTGGAGTCTGCATTACGCAAGGCTTCTTCATAAGAAATAATGCCTTGGTTATATAAATCAAATAATGCCTGATCAAAGGTTTGCATGCCCAGTTCCCGCGAACGAGCCATAATCGTTTTAAGTTCATGGAATTCACCTTTACGAATCAGGTCAGAAACTAAAGGAGTATTTTGCAGAATTTCTACCGCAGCCCGACGACCTTTACCATCTTCAGTGCGAATTAGCCGCTGAGAAATCACGGCTTTGATATTAGCTGATAAATCTAGCAGTAACTGATTACGGCGTTCTTCTGGAAAGAAGTTAATAATCCGGTCCAGTGCCTGATCGGCATTATTAGAATGGAGTGTTGCAAGACATAAATGGCCAGATTCAGCAAAGGCAATTGCATGCTCCATACTGTCTGTATCCCTGATTTCGCCAATCACGATAACGTCAGGTGCCTGCCGCATGGTATTAATCAGTGCATTGTGCCAGGAAACGCAATCTACACCAATTTCACGCTGGGTGATCATCGAGTTTTTATGCTGATAGACATATTCCACCGGGTCTTCGATCGTAATAATATGCCCTTCAGTATGCGTATTACGATAATCAATCATGGCTGCCAATGTAGTCGATTTCCCGACACCCGTTGCACCAACTACCAGCACCAAACCACGTTTCTGCATGATGACCTGTTGCAATGAAGCTGGTAAGCCTAACTGCTCAAAGCTTGGAATATCTGTCGTAATGATTCGAATCACCATGCCTACATTGTGCTGTTGCTGAAAGACATTAACCCGGAAGCGCGACACGCCCGGGATGCTAATACTAAAATTGCATTCCATCACCGATTCAAATTCCTGAATCTGTCGCTCATTCATCAAGGCATAAGCAAACAAACGGGTCTTATCGGCTGTGAGTTTCTGCTGACCAAATGGTTTCATCAACCCCTGCTGTTTGATACTGGGCGGGAAATCAGCTGTAATAAAAAGGTCGGAACTACCATATTCCACGACTTTGGTCAGCATATGGTGCATAAATTTACGTGCTTCATCGAGTAATTCAGTTGTATACATAGCAAGCTTCCCGGGATCATTACTCATCCGCTGTTTAAAAACAGTATCAGGCTGACCTCTAATAAATTATTGTTATTGTTTATTTTTTTAAATTAATTATTTTTTATGAATTTTTTAAAATCGTTTTAATACTCATTGTTTTAATTTTCAAAATATCGAATTGTTGCTTTCAGCATTTAGAAAAATACTTCTGAACAACCATATCCGATCATAATATCTTTCCTCAACGAATTGAGGAAAGATAAGATCGTGAGTTTAAGCGCTACGCTTTAAACTTTCGCATCGCAGTGAATCAGCCATATTTAACAATAATTGCTCGGTTTTTGTCCAGCCCAGACATCCATCAGTCACTGACTGGCCGTAAACCATATCTTCAGAGATTTTCTGATTGCCATCGACCAGATGACTTTCGAGCATTACACCCCGCACATTGCTGTGCAAACGTTCAGCGACGATTTGCTCCAGCACTTCAGGTTGTAGCATTGGGTTTTTTGAACTATTACCATGACTGCAATCAATAACCAGGGCCGGCAAATCGGTTGAGTGTTTCGCTTTAATTTTTTCAATTTCAGACAACTGGTAGTTCGGACCACTATTTGAACCACGCAGGATCAAATGTGCTTTTGGATTCCCTTTTGAGCTCAGGATACACGGCAGACCCGATTGGCTCATGCCCATGAACTGATGTGGATTGGAAGCTGACTGAATAGCATCAAGAGCAATTTGAATCGAACCATCTGTCCCATTTTTGAAACCGATGCTGTACGGCATATGGCTGGAAATTTCACGGTGAATTTGTGATTCACTGGTACGCGCGCCAATCGCACCCCAGGCCAATAGATCATCGAAATACGCTGTCGCCATTGGACTTAAGATCTCTGAGGCAATCGGCAGGCCCATGCCAATCAGTTTTAGGTACAGTGCACGAGATTTTTCCAGACCCAATTGAATATTGGATGAGCCATCGAGTTCTGGGTCATACAGGAAGCCTTTCCAGCCTACGGTGGTACGTGGTTTTTCAATATAAGCCCGCATAACCAGGAAAATTTGATCAGAAACCTGTTCCTGAAGCTGTTTTAATTTTTCTGCATATTCCAGTGCGGAAGCTTCATCATGAATGGAACATGGTCCGGTAATCACCATTAAACGGTGATCTTTACCCTCTAAAATATTTTGAATAATTTGACGCTGTTCAGCGACTTGTACAGCCAATTGCGGAGACAGTGGCAATTGCTGCTTAAGCTGCTGTGGTAAAGCTAAAATGGTTTCTGTTTGATGTTGTTGTGATGTATGTGCAATATTCATGACTTTAAATCCTGGGACTGGCAATCAGTCCAAACTTTTATTTGAGCGTTATGGGTCTAATCGAAGATGTCGAAAGCGTCATTAGCTGGCTAAAGTAAGACCAATAAAAGTTGCTAAAGTATGAATAGTTAAAGTTTGTCATGGCTGTCTCCAAAAAATTGTTAAATCACATGCATAAAAAAACCTGATCAGGGTTGCCGATCAGGTATTAACTGGTGGGCAACCTTTTCATTGCCCAAACGCATTCAGGCAATTATCTAAACTGCCAGAAATAAAAATAAGCGTTTGAAATGATAGGTTGCTTTAACATGTTTATGTCTTTCATAAAAATGTGAATCTGAAATTAAAATACGCGTTCTATCCAGTTTTGACAAGTAGTAAATATAAAAAAATATTTATCAGTATTTATACTTTTACTTATCGCCCTAGAATTCTAACCTTTCAGATATTAATAATGGACAAAGTCGTGACGGTCAGCAGACTTTGCCCATTTCCTTAAAACCAAGAGCATATTAGATCTTGGTTTTGGCATTTGCAATTAACGGGTTACGCGATTCCAGGCATCACGTACTGCAAATTTTGCCTGTTCCCAGTTCAAGCGTGACTGGCCTTTTGCCTGCTCCCATTTTACTTTCAGATCGCTTTCTACATCTTCAAAACGGGTATTGGCATCATATGCTCCACGGTTTTCATAACCGACACGATAGGCCGCATCATAGTCACGATCGTAATCTAAATCGCTATACGTGGTACGGGCATCTGAATAATAAGGGGTTTCAACAGCATTATCTCGCCAGAAAGCTGCTTCTTCAGTCGGGTTCACAGCTTCGCCTACGCCTTTACCTGCGAGACCACCGACCACTGCCCCAACAACACCGCCTACTGCTGCACCGACCGGACCGCCTGCTGCACCGACTGCTGCACCTGCAGCTGCACCACCGGCGGCACCTACGCCTGTGCCAATAGGATGTGCACCTGGCTCGCAGCTAATTGGATCGGCGTTTAAATCATCACGGACATCTTTAGGAGAATTTTTAATACGATCAAATCTATCATTCGACATAGAGCTTATCCTTATTCTTTAAAATGATTCTTAAACATGGTTTTAATCGCGTCTATCGATACGCTTCTATTCACTATAAGCATCTGGCATGTAATGACCTTAGAAGCCTTGTGTTTTTTAGGTAAAGCTCTGTGGTGCTTTGATAGGCAAATGTATCTGATATACCTTAATTATTAAAATAAAAAGGCCGGTGTTCACCGGCCTTTATGAAGTTTAAATCGCTAAATCATCTTAATCAAAATGAATCACGCTACGGATCGACTTGCCTTCATGCATCAAATCAAAGGCTTCATTGATCTGTTCTAATGGCATCGTATGTGTCACAAATGGTTCTAATTGAATTTCGCCTTTCATGGCCTGCTCAACCATGCCCGGTAATTGAGAACGACCTTTAACACCACCAAATGCCGTACCCATCCATTTACGACCAGTCACTAACTGGAATGGACGAGTCGAGATTTCTTTACCTGCACCTGCTACGCCAATAATCACAGACTGACCCCAGCCACGGTGTGCACATTCTAGTGCTGAACGCATTACGTCGACATTACCAATACATTCAAAAGAGTGGTCTACGCCCCAACCGGTCATTTCCACAATCACTTGCTGAATTGGCTTGTCATAGTCTTTTGGATTCACAAAATCAGTAGCGCCAAACTGTTTAGCCAGTTCGAATTTATCTGGATTGGTATCCACGGCAATAATACGGCCGGCTTTGGCCTGGCGAGCACCTTGTACAACTGCAAGACCAATACCGCCTAAGCCAAATACAGCGACGCTATCGCCTTCCTGTACTTTAGCAGTGTTATGTACTGCACCAATACCTGTAGTCACGCCACAGCCTAATAAACACACTTGCTCATGGTTAGCTTCAGGGTTAATTTTCGCCAGAGAAACTTCTGCAACGACTGTATATTCAGAGAACGTTGAACAGCCCATATAATGATAAATCGGCTGGCCATTATAAGAAAAACGGGTAGTTCCATCTGGCATTACACCTTTACCCTGAGTCGCACGAACCGCTACACACAGGTTGGTCTTACCCGATTTACAGAACAGACATTCACCACATTCTGCTGTGTAAAGTGGAATCACATGATCACCCGGTTTCAGACTCGTCACGCCTTCACCTACCTCAACGACCACACCCGCGCCTTCATGGCCTAAAATGGCTGGAAATACGCCTTCCGGATCATCACCAGACAAGGTAAATGCATCGGTATGACATACGCCAGTATGGCTAATTTTTACCAGTACTTCACCTGCTTTTGGTGGAGCAACATCTACTTCCACAATTTCTAATGGCTGACCTGGGCCAAATGCAACCGCTGCACGTGATTTCATGTAAAACGATCCTTTTATTACTGATTTACAGATGGTTAACAGTAACCTCTTTCTATTCGGAGATTCAACCATTAACATCACAAGTTGAGGAATAAAACCCCTATAACTAATGGAACATCAATGACTAAGCCCTCGTCAATTACATGTTTAAGTATTTTTGTTTTTAGCCTGACTATTTCTGGCTGTGAATTAGCTCCCAATACAGCAAAAGAAGAAGCTATTACTCCAGTACAATCGACCCACTGGATCAGAGAGGAACAACTGCCACAGATTCAGGAAGGGAAAATGGCTTATCTGCCTTTATATGACGGTTTTATGAGTATGGCGGCAAGGTTATATCTGATTAATCAAGCCAAATACCATCTCGACCTGCAATATTACATCTGGAAAGATGACTATATTGGCAACATGATCCTCTCCCAATTATTAAAAGCCGCAGACCGTGGCGTGAAGGTTCGGGTTCAGATTGATGACCAGAACGGAACTCAACTGGATGATAAGCTGCTGGCCTTAGCCCAGCATCCCAATTTCGAAGTCCGACTATTTAATCCTTATAAATTCCGTCAATTGCGTGCCCTAGATTACGGATTTCGTATGAAATATGTTAATCCGCGCATGCATAACAAACTGATTATTGCGGATGGTACGGCAGCGGTCACGGGTGGTCGGAATATCAGTAGTGAATATTTTGATGCTAGTGAGGATTTTCAGTTTAGCGATGTCGATATTTTCTTTGCCGGGAAACCAGCCCACGATGCGAATCAGACCTTTATCAAATTCTGGAACGATGATCTGAGCTATGATATCCGACAAGTTCTAAATGATTCGGGTAATCCACAACTTTTAAAACGACTAAGAACTGAATTTAAAGAAGATGAAGTCGATAAAAATGAATTGAAACGCCGAGTCGGTATTGCTGAACAGCAGATTGATGAGCAGTTGAGAAAGCGCCCAATCAAATGGGGAAATGCCTATTTTGTTGCCGATGCCCCTTCCAAGGTCCGTCGTAGCGCCCAGAATGGCGATTATATTTATACCCATATGCTGGAACTTATGGGTGAACCCAAAGATCATCTGGAACTGGTTTCTTCTTATTTCATTCCTACTCAGGAAGGTGCGGATTATTTAAGTAAACGTGCCCAACAGGGTGTCAAAATCAGAATTTTAACCAATTCGTTCCAGGCAAATGATGTCGCTTTGGTTCATGCCTATTATCAGCAATACCGTAAACAGCTGCTCAAGAATGGGATCGAGCTCTGGGAATTCAAACCTTATATTGAACGACCAAAACGGACCTGGTATGAAATTATGACCGGTAATATTATTCCGGCCAAAAATAAGAACAGCTCCAGTCTACATGCCAAATTCTTTGATCTGGATGGCATGGTATTTATCGGTTCCTTTAACTTTGATCCACGCTCTGCCTATTTAAACACTGAAGTCGGTCTGGTGATTGAATCAGATCAACTCCAAGATGAAATTACCAAGTCCTTAAACCAGTATTTACCCAGAATGGCTTATCAACTGAAGTTAGATAAAGAGGGTGAGATCATTTGGCTGGAACACCAAAAAAATGGTTCAGTCATTCAGCATAATCATGACCCTGAAACGACACAGTTCCAGCGTTATATGATGAATCTGGCAACAAAATTCCCGGGAGAATGGTTAATGTAATGACAGATACATTGCAATCAAATTACATTTAATGTGATTTTTCCTTAATTGATAGTTGGCTTTGGATATTTTAAATCTTTATTGATGATAAGCTGAACAATATAAAATTGACTAAATCTCTAAATCGGGTTTTTATACTTATATTTTTCAGCTTATTTCTTATATATTAATCAGATCAATACCTACAAAGGTTTTACCTATTCCGTTGATTGCTCTAAAATTACACTTTTCCAGTATTTTGCGAATTTTCGCTTTCCACTCCCATGCAATTTTTTGATTTAAGTCGTCAGTTTAAACTCAGTGATATTCTCACCCCTGTTAAGACCTTGCAGGATCTGTCTCAACAAGAATGGTTTTTAGCCAAAATACGGGTTGAACATGACTGCCTGTCTGATTCGGACTTGGTCGAAGGTCAGGTCGTACTTAAATCTAATCAGAATATCCAGGTCGAACTGGAATGGCTGATTCAGGATACCGGTTATGAATTACAGGTGCTATTCAAAGGTGTTGAAACCGAAGCTTCTGAAGAAACACTGGTGATGGTTAAAGGCGCGCAACTGGTCGATGAACAACAGCAACTGATTTCTGCACAAGCTTTAAGTTTATGGATTGACGGGACATTACTCCCGATGTTGCCGAATATCCGCAAAGAAATTAAAGCGCGCTTAAACCTGTGGGATTATGTGGAATATGATGGTTAATTCATTTTTCCATTTCTAAAATTTGAAAGAGCCATATCGGCTCTTTTTCGTTTACAGGGAATTTACCTAATATATTTAATTGGTTAAATTGCCCTTGCCTGAATATTTTTATGGCAATGCCTATTTTAGACATACAGATTAAGCTTGATTAAAATAATAAAGAGAAAACATCATGATTTCCCCTTCTGAATGGCAAAATATCCGTCAAGTTGTTGCAGATGCGCAGCGTGCAGCAATGCATTGTTCGATCGCAACCGTCAATCCCCGAGGCTTTCCTAGTATTACTCCGATCGGAACTGTCTTTCTGGATCAGCAGTCTAGTACAGGTTTCTTTTTTGATACTTACTCCACCATCTTCTCTGAAAATTTACAGCATCAGCCACTTGCCTGCATTCAGGCTGTGAATAGCAGCAAACTGTTCTGGTTAAGTTCCATGTTCAAGGGAAAATTTAAGCATTATCCCGGTGTACGTTTATATGCAGAGATTGGCTCTTTACGTCCTGCAACAGCGGAAGAGATTGAGAAAGTTGAATCTCGTATCTCTACATTAAAATGGAGTAAAGGTAGCAAACTGATCTGGTCCAGCTTTCATCATGTTCGGGATATTAAAGTTAAGGATTATCGCTGGGTCGAATATCCCAATATGCAGGTAGAAAATACTTAAATACTTTCTAAAAATAAGCTTATTTCATAAATATACTTAATATTTATATTTATTCATAACTCAAATTAGACGTAAGCGTCCGCTGAACACACCTTATGAATTCATCCTATAAGCCTTAATTTAGTCCCCACTTAAAAACAAGTGGGGACTAAAATTTATGACTACAAATCATCAGACATCCATCGCATCTCTTGCGAA
>NZ_VOZF01000087.1:0-1039 GCF_013419905.1 Acinetobacter sp. YH12046 | reverse complement strand
GGCGGATTCAAGCGGCAAGTGCAACAGTATAAAAACCAGCCATAACTTCACTCGGTGTATACCAACCTAGTGTTTTTCTAGGACGATGGTTGAGTGCAAATTCTATCTGCTCTATTTGTTCGTTTGACACGCCATCAAACGATGATGATTTTGGTAGATATTGACGGATTAAACCATTCGTATTTTCATTTCTAGCTCGCTGAATAGACTTGTAAGGATCAGCAAAATACGTCTCTATGCCAGCATCAGTAATTCTTTTGTGTTCGGAAAATTCTTTGCCATTATCAAATGTCACACTATAAGCATGGCTCATTTGTAAACGATCTAATGCACAAGTAATCGTTTGAGAGGATGCTCTTATTGGCCCTAAATGAACAATATGTACATACAGGCTCTTTCGATCAACGAGAGTCAATAAAGCACCTTTATGATGTTTACCAATCACCGTGTCACCTTCGAAATCTCCTAAACGTTGTCGTTGATCAATGACCTGGTCTCGGCAGTGAATACTTGTTTTATCAATGATTTGACCCCTACGATCCGTGTTTTTGTAACCGCGTTTTCGATATTTCTTCTGATGCCTTAAATGTAGATGAAGTTTACCGCCTTTTGATTTATCTTGATAAATGTACTGGTAAATCCACTCATGTGAAGGTACATCCAGCCAACCGCGTTGTGTTAAAGCACCTGAAATTTGTTCGGGTGACCAGTCCAAACCAATCAAATAATCAATATAAGCGAAGGCAAATGCTGTCATTGATGATGAAGGACGGTACCGTCTTTGACTTGCAAATTTAGCTGCCTGTTGAGCTCTATATCCACGTTGCCCAGTATTTCTTTTTAATTCACGGTAGATGGTTGATCGTGAACGTCCTAATTCCCGAGCAAGGGTAGCGATTGAACTTTTACTTTTCAAAGTAGCATAAATTTCGTATCTTTCATCTTGAGAAAGTTGGGTGTATTTCTTCATTGTGTGCTTTCCAATTGCGAGTTGAAAAAGTCTAATGATTCTATGAATACACCTAACTTTTTCAACTAA
>NZ_VOZF01000086.1:0-1054 GCF_013419905.1 Acinetobacter sp. YH12046 | reverse complement strand
AATTTGGACAAAGGTAAAGGTGAGTTTCTCTAAAATTATACCGATACATTTTTATTTACCTTTTGCTTTTTTAAATTGCGTAGCAATTTTTTGGGGTTAAGGGGATTCCCCTTACGCAAACTTTGACTTGGATGAAATCCAAGTCGTAAGTGCGCATTTCATGAAAAACACGATAGCATATTACCCGCTTGAATTTCAATTCATAGGGTCTTATGCTTGAGTGGTTTTCTATATTCCGAAATTAACCGTTATGACTAAATCTGCTGAAAATATCGAAAAGAAAATTGAAGCCCAGTTAGAGAAACTGAAACAGTTAAAAGCACAGAAACAAGCTATCGAAGCAAGAGAACGTACCAAGCAAAAGGAACAGCAACGAAAAGATGATACTCGGCGTAAAATTCTGCTCGGTTCTTATTTGATTAAAAAAATGCAGAATGAAGCCAATAAAGAAAAAATACTCGCTGAACTCAACGAGTATTTAACAGAAAATAGAGATCGACAGCTTTTTGATTTGCCCGACATTGAAGCCTAATTTTTCTTCGCTATTTGGTTGTTTTGTTCGGCTTGATACTCTGGAATGAGCGTATTTAAAACCTTTTGAATATTGTCCTTGTCTTCTATCTGCAAATTATCTCGATAGTAAATTAAGTCCTGTATTTTGCTTTCCATCTGCATTTTTCCGGTGGGTTCGGCATCTTTGGATAGTCGGGATAATAGGAAGATATAACCGCATATATTTTCCCTCGCAATTTCATAATTTACGATGTCGAGGTATTCAACGGTCACATGCTTTAGATCGGTTGATAGGTTATTTAATTTAATCATGGCTGAAATCCTGATTTTTCTAAAATTGGATAAAGCTCTCTGAATTTTTCAGGCTCTAAAAGCATATCAGCGATACGAATAGCAAATTGTTGGTAGCTTTCTGTACCTTGTGAATATATTCCCATCTCAGGCATTTCAGACATTTTATTCGCAAATAAATGGCGTTGTGCATCGGTCATTTTTATAAAAAAATCAGGCGTGTTTGGATCTCTTTTTGCTTCAACTTTTG
>NZ_VOZF01000085.1:0-1090 GCF_013419905.1 Acinetobacter sp. YH12046 | reverse complement strand
AAAGTTTTACGTACTTTAACTGAATCAACCTATGAAATTCAGCCTCAGCAAAGTCATTATGAATCTCTCGAAGTAGATGAGTTCTGGAATTTTGTTGGAAATAAAAAGAATAAACAATGGCTTATTTACGCCTATCATCGAGAAACAGGTGAAATTGTTGCTTATGTTTGGGGTAAACGAGATTTAGCTACAGTCTAACAATTGAAGACAAAGCTTAAACAATTAGATATTCACTACACCCGAATTGCAAGTGATCATTGGGACAGTTTCATCACTGCTTTTAAAAATGGTAAGCAAAGTATTGGTAAATTTTTTACTGTAGGTATTGAAGGCAATAATTGCAAAATAAGGCATAGAATTAGGCGTAGCTTCAGAAGAAGCTGTAATTTTTCAAAAAAGCTTGAAAACCATTTTAAAGCTTTTGATTTAGCCTTCTTTTCTTTTACATCAATAATGGCTTCATTTAAAGGCAGCATACTTTTTGAAGCACCACCAAAATTTTATGTTAAGTAGAGACTAAAAATGCCCTTGATTAAGGGCTTACAAGGGCATTTTGTATAAGGTGTATTATGTTAATTTTAGAATTTCTTCATTAGATAATTTTTGATAAGCTAAATCCATTAGGACTAATTAAGTAAATATGAGCAATTGGGTCAATGTCACACAGGATAAGTCTACAGGTATAGAACTAATTCATGCCCACTTCAAAGGCTTTGCATACGATCCTCATCTACACTCAAGTTATCTTATAGGGGTAACAGAGTTAGGACATCAACAATTCAATTGTAGAAAAAAAATTATTGATAGCTATCAAGGTCAAACTTTCATGCTTGAACCTGAAGAAGTTCATGATGGTAATGCACCAGATCCTCTCGGCTTCACTTATAAAATGATGCATTTAGATCCAGCATGGTTAAAAAAAAGCTATGAAGGAATATTTAATGAGCCTATCGAACTTGCTATCGAATCAACCCTACGTTCTGATCCTCAACTTTCACATTTGATACTTTCAACCTACAATATATTGAATAACAATGAATCTCAATTGATGAAAGATACGTATTTAGATCTTTTATTAGAAAACTTAGGT
>NZ_VOZF01000084.1:0-1090 GCF_013419905.1 Acinetobacter sp. YH12046 | reverse complement strand
CATGGCTTTGATATTTCAGTTGAAACACTGCGTTCCTGGATGATTGCAGCAGATCTGTGGATTCCTCGCGCCAAGCGCCTGAAACGCCCGTATCAGCCTCGTTACAACCGGGATTGCTTTGGTGAACTGATCCAAATTGATGGCTCACACCATGACTGGTTTGAAGGACGCGCTGCTAAGTGCTGTTTGCTGGTGTTTATCGATGATGCGACAGGAAAATTGCAGCATTTACGCTTCTGTGAATCAGAATCAACCTTTGACTATATGATTTCAACACGTTTATATGTCGAACAGCACGGTAAGCCTTTAGCGTTTTACAGCGACAAACATTCAGTCTTTAGAGTGAATCAAAGCAGCAAGAAAGACACCAAGATTACCCAGTTTGGACGTGTACTCAGCACCCTCAATATCGATATCATCTTCGCCAATTCACCACAGGCCAAAGGCCGTGTAGAACGGGCGAATAGAACGCTTCAGGACCGTCTGATCAAAGAAATGCGCTTGGAAGGCATCTGTTCGATTGAGCAAGCTAATGCCTGGCTACCCTGCTTCATTGAGCAGTTCAATCAGAAGTTCGCCAAGATGGCTTTTAATCCTAAGAATCTACATCGGCCTATCACTGAAACAGCCGAAGAATTAGATGATATTTTTACTTGGCGTGAACCCCGCAGAGTCACCAATAGCCTGACGATTACTTATGATAAATGCGTATATCTCCTGGAAAACACCGAAGAAAATCAAAGGTTGATCGGTAAGTATCTTGAGTTCCTGGAATACCCGGATGGTACTGTAGCCCTCATGCATGATGGCCGAAAGATCAATTACAGCCTCTTCGATAAATTAAGTCAGCTGAATCAGCGAGAGATTGTTGAGAATAAACGGTTGAGTGCTGTTCTGAATCATATCCAACAACAGCATGAAGAACTGGAACAGCAAAACAAACGTAATCGTTCTCAAAAGATGCCAAGCAGACGTGCACAGAAAACAGCGATTGAACAACGAAATCTAAATCCTGTGCTTGACTTGGAAATGTCCATATAGGACATTTCTATTTGGTTATTAGGTAGGACATTTCTACTTGGGAATAACA
>NZ_VOZF01000083.1:0-1168 GCF_013419905.1 Acinetobacter sp. YH12046 | reverse complement strand
ATTATTATAGAAGCCCCCATGAATAAATCGCTCATCATTTTCGGCATCGTCAACATAACCTCGGACAGTTTCTCCGATGGAGGCCGGTATCTGGCGCCAGACGCAGCCATTGCGCAGGCGCGTAAGCTGATGGCCGAGGGGGCAGATGTGATCGACCTCGGTCCGGCATCCAGCAATCCCGACGCCGCGCCTGTTTCGTCCGACACAGAAATCGCGCGTATCGCGCCGGTGCTGGACGCGCTCAAGGCAGATGGCATTCCCGTCTCGCTCGACAGTTATCAACCCGCGACGCAAGCCTATGCCTTGTCGCGTGGTGTGGCCTATCTCAATGATATTCGCGGTTTTCCAGACGCTGCGTTCTATCCGCAATTGGCGAAATCATCTGCCAAACTCGTCGTTATGCATTCGGTGCAAGACGGGCAGGCAGATCGGCGCGAGGCACCCGCTGGCGACATCATGGATCACATTGCGGCGTTCTTTGACGCGCGCATCGCGGCGCTGACGGGTGCCGGTATCAAACGCAACCGCCTTGTCCTTGATCCCGGCATGGGGTTTTTTCTGGGGGCTGCTCCCGAAACCTCGCTCTCGGTGCTGGCGCGGTTCGATGAATTGCGGCTGCGCTTCGATTTGCCGGTGCTTCTGTCTGTTTCGCGCAAATCCTTTCTGCGCGCGCTCACAGGCCGTGGTCCGGGGGATGTCGGGGCCGCGACACTCGCTGCAGAGCTTGCCGCCGCCGCAGGTGGAGCTGACTTCATCCGCACACACGAGCCGCGCCCCTTGCGCGACGGGCTGGCGGTATTGGCGGCGCTGAAAGAAACCGCAAGAATTCGTTAACTGCACATTCGGGATATTTCTCTATATTCGCGGTTCAGCAGGCATGTCCCCTTTGAGGGCGACCCGACGACAGGATAATCGACCTTATGGTGCGCAAATATTTCGGCACAGACGGTATTCGTGGCAAAGCCAACGAAGGCGCGATGACGGCGGAAACCGCCTTGCGCGTCGGCATGGCGGCTGGCCGTGTCTTTCGTCGCGGTGACCACCGCCATCGTGTCGTGATCGGCAAGGATACGCGCCTGTCGGGCTATATGCTTGAACCCGCGCTCACAGCCGGTTTCACCTCGATGGGCATGGACGTATTCCTTTTTGGCCCGCTGCCGACAACGTA
>NZ_VOZF01000082.1:0-1183 GCF_013419905.1 Acinetobacter sp. YH12046 | reverse complement strand
AGGTGCTGCAATGCGCAAGCTTATACATCTGTGTTATGGCGTTTTAAAACATCAGACTGCCTATCAAAGAGATTATTTAGTGGTCGAATAATCTCAAAACCTGATTGACTACCAAGACGGTATCTCACCTTTTGCAAAGGGGGACTTTTCTATGACTATGCCAACTCATCATCTTCAGGACGTGGAGTTTTACCTTCTGGTAATGGCTTTTCGCTATGCTTGTCACGAATGACAGATGGATAGGTCCAGGACGCATAACGGACCACCAGAATGGCAAAAGCCAGAATCAGAATCGAACCGGTAATAATAACCTGATCCATGCTGGCTTTGTGCGTATGTTGAATATCAGAAATCAGTAAACGGGTCAGGGCAGTAATCGCAATATAAATCAGGAACCGAACTGGCATATGATTTGTCTTGAAATAAATGCCGACCATGGCACCAAGTTCCAGATAGATAAACAGTAAAAGAATATCATCGATAGTGGCAAACTGTTTGACGGTCAAAATGTCAAATACGGTATGACCTGCGGACCAGATCACCATACAGCCAATAATGAACAGCGCAAGATAATGGAAACTTTCAACGGCAAGGTTGCCAAAACGGTCGAGGAGAGTTTCTATTCTTTTTACTTTAGACTCAGATTTACTCATGTTCTCCTCCAGATTTTTCATGTGAAATAACATATGAACAGGAAAGAACTAGCAAAGATCATGCACAAAAAGAGAAAAATAAAATAAAAGTGAAATTATTCGAACTTTTGCACTTTTTTTGCACTAACTTGTTATATTGTATGAGAACTACATTGAATAAATAGGAGAAAAAAATGTTGGACAAAATTCAAACAAAAATTAGTCAATTAGAAGCAGGAAAAAAATTAATCCTGGGCACGGGGATCAAGGCTGAAGAGATGCAGAAGGTACTTGAACTGTGTGAATCTTTAGAGTCGCAAGGGGGAATTAAAATAGTAAATAAGCATTTCAATCCTAAAATAACGACGCAACCAGATACGATCTTGATTGAAAAAGTATAATGGATAAAAAGCCCTGCAGTTGCAGTAATGCCAGTCAGTTAAGCAAATATTAGTAAAATGTAGTAAAAATGAGTGTATGTAAATACGCTCATTTTTTTATGACTTTATCTGAAAATTTAGATTGCACCCTTCAACATTCTTTACCTTCAC
>NZ_VOZF01000081.1:0-1199 GCF_013419905.1 Acinetobacter sp. YH12046 | reverse complement strand
GGTAATACCCCCATTTTTAATTGAATTAATGGGTAGAAAATCTAAAGCCTTGTTATTGTTTAAAAATAGGTGGACAACCATTTACTGACATATGAGGTCGTTCATGATTATAAAAGTACTGCCAGTCAGTTGTATAGTCCTGCACCTCGCTCAGATCTCGAAATAAATATTGATTTAGACACTCATAACGTACTGTACGATTAAATCGCTCAACATATGCATTTTGCTGTGGATTGCCTGGTTGAGTAAATACATGCTCAATACCATGCTGATCACACCACTTTTCCATCAGCTCACTTATATACTCTGGGCCGTTGTCGGTTCTAATGCGTTTAGGTTTGCCTCGCCATTCAATGAGCTGATCAAGTCCTCTCAGTACACGTTCTGCTGGCAATGAAAAGTCAATCAATATATCCAATGACTCGCGATTATAGTCATCAATCACGTTGTGAACTCGATAACTACGTCCATCACTGAGTTGATCATGCATAAAGTCCATTGACCATGATTCATTCTTAGCTGTCGGTACTGCAAGGGTTTCTGGCTGTTCTCGTTTAATCCGCTTATTAGGCTTGATTCTTAAATTAAGCTCAAGCTCCTTATAAATGCGATAGACACGTTTGTGGTTCCATTTGTATTTTTTAACATTACGCAAATACAGGAAACAAAGCTTGAAGCCCCATGTTTTATGATCATTGGTTAATTGAATCAACCATTCGGCAATCTGTTGATTCTCTTCATCTAAACGAGCTTTATAGCGATAACACGTTTGACTGACTTTAAAAATTAAGCAGGCCATGCTGATTGAAATCTTAAATTGCTCAGTAGCTTGCTGAGCAAGTGACTTTCGCTGAACAGGCCTTAAAACTTTTTTAAAAGTGCATCTTGCAAGATGTCTGACTTTAGCCGCTCATCAGCATACATGCGTTTTAAACGGGCATTTTCAGCCTCAAGTTCTTTAAGCCGCGTCATCATTGAAAGATCCATGCCGCCATATTTGGACTTCCACTTGTAGAATGTAGCAGAGCTCATACCATGTTCGCGGCACAAGTTCGGTATGGGTGTTCCTGCTTCAGCTTGCTTCAAGATACTCATGATCAAGCTGTCTGAATACTTAGATGTTTTCATAGAAAATCTCCTTAAATCAAGGTTATTCGATTTTCTACTTTTAAACTCAATTATTTTTAGGGAGGATTACC
>NZ_VOZF01000007.1:0-113851 GCF_013419905.1 Acinetobacter sp. YH12046 | reverse complement strand
TTGATTCGTGCCAGCGTGCTTCGGGGAATAGACTTTGCTCCGAGATGACTTAGCTTTTCCTGTTGGCACTCCAAATTGGATTGAATATCTCTCAGACTTTGCCTACAAGAGAATTGAGACATCAATAGGGCAATAAACTGATCCCACCGGGAAGCCGCTCTAAATTTCTGTCCAACATGGTGTACTTTAGCAAGTTGTTCAAAATCCTGTCGCACAACAGGTTTAATTAGCTCATGAAATACGGTATTCTGATGTGACAAAACCTGAATCCTGGTCGTTAAAGTGTTTGTTTGCACTCATATTTTAACTGTTAGGACTCAGGTTTTTTTATTTAAAGCAAACTATGGGACAGCAGTGCCTGTTTGGGTGCTTTTTTTATTATGCGTTCAACGTATTCAAATTCATGTAATACATCAACTTATTCGAACAAGATCATGAATAAATTAAGGAGATAAAAATCACAATTCGCCAACACTGCCTCCATGCTATTTGACGGTTGCTAGATTAAATTTATCTCATCAACAAATACAGCTAGATATATAAAAGGTGTACTCATGAATTACAAATCTCTAATGATCGCTGTCGTAGCAACCTCAGCCATGGGTATGACAGCCGCCAATGCCGGAAATACAACGAATACGGCTTTAGCTTCTGCTTTGGGTGGTGTCGTTGGTGCCGCAGTGGGCAATAAAATGGGTGGTACAACTGGTGCAACAATCGGTTCTGCGATTGGCGGTGGTGCTGGTGCCGCAGTAGCAGCGAATAAACGTGACCGTAATGGTGCGATTATCGGCGGTGCTTTAGGTGGTGGTGCCGGTTATGCCGTAGGTAAAAACATGGCGGGTTCTAATGGCGGCTTAATTGGTGCTGCATTAGGTTCTGCTGGTGGTTCTGCCCTTGGTAAAAAAGTCAGCGAAGACCGTCGTTATGATGACCGTTATGACCGTCGCTATAGTTCAAAAAACTATCGTACTAGCAACTACCGTTATAACCACCGTCGCTAAGATTTCCTCTAATCACTTTTCCTCCTTGAATAAGCATCTTCGGATGCTTATTTTTTTGCCTGTTATTTTGGTTTACATATATATCGATTTTTTTCGATATACAAATACAATGCAAAGTCGTATGCTCTTAGTCATGTTTATTCAAGAGTAATATTATGCGTACGCTTACCGATACCCAGTTCTCTATTCTCGAACTGGTTCCAGTTCGTGACGATAAGACCATTCAATTCTCCCTGCAACATGCGTTGGAATTGGCCCAGACCGCAGAACGTCTAGGTTATAGCCGGATGTGGCTGGCCGAGCATCATAATATGGATGGTATTGCCAGCTCAGCGACTGCCGTTCTCTTAGGCTATTTACTGGCAAATACCAATAGCATCAAACTTGGCTCTGGCGGCATTATGTTGCCAAACCATGCACCCTTGGTAGTAGCAGAACAGTTCGGTACATTAGCGACTTTATATCCAGATCGTATTGAGCTGGGTCTAGGCCGTGCTCCTGGTACCGATCAAATGACCATGCGTGCTTTACGTCGTGGCCGTCAGGAAACTGAAGATCAGTTCCCGCAGGATGTTTTAGAAATTCTGCAATACTTTAAAGATCCGATTCCAGGCCAACGCATTGTGGCAACTCCAGGCCAAAGCACACACGTACCTGTGTGGTTATTAGGTTCGAGCCTGTTTAGCGCACAACTGGCAGCAAAACTTGGTCTACCCTATTCTTTTGCATCTCACTTTGCTCCGCGTATGCTTGGTCAAGCGATTCAATTGTATCGGGACAATTTCGAACCGTCTGAATATCTGGATCGTCCTTATGTTTCTATGGGCGTACCGACTTGTGTCGCAGATACAGATGAAGAAGCTGAATATCTGGCAACAAGTGCTTACCAGCGTGTCCTTGCCCTGATTCGCGGTCAAAGCCTGAAATTGAAAGCGCCGATTGATTCTATGGAAGGACTCTGGTCACCACCTGAAAAAATGTCTGTCGACAATTTCTTTGCCATGGCGCAAGTGGGTTCCAAAGAAACTGTTAAAGCCGGTTTGGAAGCACTCATAGCAAAATATGATGTAGATGAGTTTATCTTCACCTGTGACATCTATGACACAGAGAAACGTCTGCATAATTTTGAATTGCTGATGCAGATCAAAAACGGGCAATAATGCTGTCTTGCTTTGCCTAATTTATTCTGATCTATATACCCACTCTTAGGAATGGGTATATTTTTTAAAACTTTGTTTGAAAATTTTAAGTCTCCAAATAGATAAATCCATGTCTAAGATGGATCTCCTGCGCTTTAATACATCTATGTCTCATTAAAAATACAATAGAAAAAAGAATGACTGTCTAAGTTAAATTTTGAACTTTACCGCTCTAGGGCTTTTGTTAATATCTATAACAAAGCAAATAAGACCAATTATTAAATAATTTCAAGGAAAAACAATGTCCACCAAGCAGGATGCATACGCGGGTATATTTGAGAATCGTCCCGAAAATTTCCAGCATTTTACTGGCATTAAAATGCCCTCTTCCCAGCTCGCTGAACTTGACTGTGCCGGAAAAGATATTGCGATTATCGGTACGGATCAATTTACCGTAAGCCAGCTCAACAAGATTAGCCAGCAAGCTCACTCAGTAAAAGTTTTTCAGATTAATCCGCAATTTGTATTGCCAGGTACTGAACGTGGTTTGCAGCGGTTATTAAATCACCCCTTAATCATTAAAAATCGACGCCTATTTAATAACCGCATTAAAAGCATTTTATCATTACGTTATCTAGAAAATCAGGTACAAAATTTATGGCTCAGACGCCAGCTCATGCCAAATCTTGCAGCCGCATCCAAAGTTTATCTTAAATCAGATCACTATTATGCTGCTCTGCAACGTGAAAATTGCCAGCTGATTACCTGGCCTATTGCAAAAATTTCCGAAAATAGTATTCATTGTATTAATGGAGATGAACATCAGGTTGAGCTAATTGTGCATACTTTTCAATCAGCAAGTTAATCTGTTTTTAGCACATAAGATTAAAAATTCGGAGTGTATTTGGAAAAATTTAGCTCTGCAAAATTGAATTTTTGATTTCATTGAATAGCAAAAAAGTTTAAAAAACAATCACTGCATTTTTTATTAAAATATTGAATATTTCAACAACTTATAATATTCATATTTTATTTCTATGAAAGCAGTATTTTTATTAATTTTTATCTATAAATCAGAGCCAAACTGAAGTCTGGCTCTGAATTCTTTTTAGCCAATTCGACGTTTTAGTCCTGTCATCTGTAAGACACGCGTTGAGATTTCTTCAATCGACATTTCCGAAACATTCAGGTACTTTATCCCTTCCGAAATATAGATGCCTTCAATTGCACGCAGTTCCATCTGACACTGGCTAAAGCTGGCATAACGGCTGTTGGCCTTACGTTCTGTACGAATTGCAACCAGACGTTCTGCATCAATCATCAAGCCAAAAAGCTTGTTTTTATGCGGTCTTAGCACTGCTGGCAGGCGGTTATCGTCCAGATCTTCTTCAGTTAGCGGATAGTTCGCTACACGAATTCCAAATTGCAGAGACAAATAAATTGAGGTTGGAGTCTTACCGGAACGCGATACGCCAATCAGGATCAGATCAGCCTTATCATAGTGACGCGTACGCGCACCATCATCATTGTCGAGCGCAAAATGTACGGCATCAATACGTGCCTTATAAGACTCAGAATCGGTCACCGCATGGGTCTGACCGACTAAAGTCGTAGGTTCAGTACCAAGCTCTTCTGATAATTTACTGATAAGCCCTTCAAAAACATCAAGATTTACTGCATTTGCAGTATTAATAATTTCACGCACATAGGGATCCACCAACGTATCGAAAACCAAAGGTTTTTGACCGTCTTTTTGGGCACGTTCATTGATCTCTGTGACCACATTCATGGCCGCTTCTTCAGAGCTAATATAAGGGATAATATGAATGTCAAAATCCACATGCGGAAACTGCGCTAACAGTGAGTGGCCAAGGGTTTCAGCAGTAATGGCAGTACCATCGGAAATAAAAAACACACTCCGCTGAATTTGTTTACCTTCTGACATTAAAATTCTCCTCAAACATTTGTCTTAGTACTATATAATCTTTATAGTAAACCGATCTTACATGACTGTCGCTTAGTAAAATCAAAAACCTAGAAGATTTGCTATACTCTCATGCCAAGATAGTGATTAATACTGCAAAAGTGGAGTAACAACTTTGGAAGCGCGCGTAATTGGTCTAGAAAAATTAGGGAAGCACGATGTTGAGCTTGTAGGTGGGAAAAACTCATCTCTGGGCGAAATGATCAGCCACTTATCTAATGCTGGTGTATCAGTACCAGGTGGCTTCGCAACAACAGCTGCTGCTTATCGTGAATTTCTCGAGCAAAGTGGCCTAAACGCTAAAATCAATGCAGAGCTTGCTGCACTTAACGTTGATGACGTCAATGCACTTGCTGAAACTGGTGCAAAGATTCGTCAATGGATTGTGGAAACTCCACTTACTGCTGAACTGGAAAAGGAAATTCGTGCAGCTTTTGCAGAACTTTCAAACGGCAACCCTGACATCGCGGTTGCCGTTCGTTCATCTGCGACTGCAGAAGACTTACCTGATGCTTCTTTCGCAGGTCAGCAAGAAACCTTCCTGAACATTCGTGGTATCGATAACGTTCTGATCGCGATCAAAGAAGTGTTTGCATCTTTGTACAATGACCGCGCGATCTCTTACCGTGTACACCAAAACTTTGCGCATGACGTGGTTGCTCTTTCTGCAGGCGTACAACGTATGGTTCGCTCAGAAACTGGTGCTGCTGGTGTAATGTTCACTCTAGATACTGAATCAGGCTTCCGTGATGCAGTATTCATTACAGCTTCTTATGGCTTGGGTGAAATGGTAGTTCAGGGTGCAGTAAACCCGGATGAATTCTATATTTCAAAACCGCTTCTAAATGCAGGCAAACACGCTGTACTGCGCCGTAACTTAGGTTCTAAACACCAGAAAATGATTTATGGTGAAGAAGCCGCTGCGGGTAAATCAGTTGTTGTAGTTGATGTAGAAAAAGCGGATCGTCAACAATTTGCATTGAACGATCATGAACTGCAAGAATTGGCTAAGCAAGCACTGATCATTGAAAACCACTACGGTTCTCCAATGGACATCGAGTGGGCGAAAGACGGTGATGACGGCAAAATCTACATCGTTCAGGCGCGTCCTGAAACTGTGAAGAGCCGTGAAAATGTCGGCACGATGGAACGCTACCTGTTAAAACAACGTGGTACTGTAATCTGTGAAGGCCGTTCAATTGGTCAACGTATCGGTTCTGGTAAAGTCCGCATCGTAACTTCAATTAAAGAAATGGACAAAGTACAAGACGGTGATGTACTTGTATCTGATATGACTGACCCGGATTGGGAACCAGTAATGAAACGTGCTGCTGCGATTGTAACTAACCGTGGTGGTCGTACTTGTCACGCTGCGATCATCGCACGTGAACTTGGGGTTCCAGCTATCGTAGGTTGTGGTAATGCAACCGAAGTCCTGGTTGACGGTCAGGAAGTGACTGTATCTTGTGCTGAAGGTGATACTGGTTTCATCTACGAAGGTGCGCTTGATTTCGAAATCCAAACCAACTCTATCGAATCTATGCCAAAACTTCCGTTCAAAATCATGATGAACGTAGGTAACCCGGATCGTGCATTTGACTTCGCGCAAATTCCGAACGAAGGTATTGGTCTTGCTCGGCTAGAGTTCATCATCAACCGTATGATCGGTGTGCATCCTAAAGCATTATTGAACATCGATAGTCTGCCACGTGAAACTCGTGCTGCTGTACTTGCTCGTACTGCAGGTTATGCATCTCCAATCGAATTCTATGTAGAAAAACTGGTTGAAGGTATCTCTACTCTTGCTGCTGCGTTCGCTGACAAACCAGTGATCGTACGTATGTCTGACTTCAAGTCAAACGAATACGCTAACCTGATCGGCGGTAAACTGTACGAACCTGAAGAAGAAAACCCAATGTTGGGCTTCCGTGGTGCAAGTCGTTATGTATCTGACAACTTCCGTGACTGCTTCGAACTTGAATGCCGTGCACTGAAAAAAGTTCGTGACGAAATGGGTCTGACTAACGTTCAAATCATGATCCCGTTCGTACGTACTGTTGCTGAAGCTAAACGTGTTATTGAGCTATTAGGTCAAAACGGTCTGAAACGTGGTGAAAATGGTCTTAAAGTGATCATGATGTGTGAATTGCCAACTAACGCTTTGTTAGCTGAACAGTTCCTTGAACACTTCGATGGTTTCTCTATCGGTTCAAATGACTTGACTCAGTTAACGCTTGGTCTTGACCGTGACTCTGGTATCGTTTCTCACCTATTTGATGAACGTGATCCAGCAGTAAAAGCGCTTCTTTCTATGGCCATCCATGCTTGCCGTAAAGCCGGTAAATATGTAGGTATCTGTGGCCAAGGTCCTTCTGACCACCCAGATCTTGCACAATGGCTGATGGAACAAGGTATTGAATCTGTATCTCTTAACCCAGACTCAGTATTGGATACCTGGTTCTTCCTGTCTGAAGAGAAAGCTCAAAAAGCTTAATTAACTCTTTAAAAAAAGACCCTTTCATAGGGTCTTTTTTTATGTTCTCAATATTACCTAGATATTAGACCTCTTGCGAAAGTATTATTTTTGACTATTTTAGACTTTGATATTTATTTAAAAATCAACGTTTATCACTGATTAAATTTTGACTAACGCAAGAGGTCTATTATCTTAATTATATTTATAGTTAAGTGATTAATTATATGTTTTTTGATTTAACAGAAATCAAATTATTTATATAAGCATAAGCTTCTTAGTGCAATGACAAACAAACACCAACAAACATCATGATAAAAAATTGCATAATTAAATTTAAGTGAATTTTCACATCTTGATAGCAAAATCATCAATCCTTGCTACACTGTCTCAATTATGGAGGAATTTGGTGATGAACATTCTTGAAAATCCTAAACTTATCCATATATTACACTTATATTCTTTTATTTGTTTTCAGCCTGAAAATACTTAAACTCCTAGTTCAATTTTTGTCTAAATTTATATTTTTGAGATTCAGTTTATATGCAGATTTACTTGGCACGAAATAATCAACAAGCTGGCCCATATACGCTCGAGCAATTAAATCAGATGCTTGCCAACCAACAGGTACTTCTGACTGATTTGGCTTGGCATCAAGGTATGACCGAATGGAAAGCTTTAGGTGAACTCACCCAAGGGAAACTGATCTATCAGCCTGAAGGCTATGTAGCACCAGAAATGCCAGCGACACCTGCCTATCAGGCTCCACAGAACGCAAATGAGTTAAGTACAGACCATCTTCGTGCCCGCAGCTCTCAAAATGTTGCAGCAAAAAAAGAACTGGCGAGTATTCCAAGCCGTATTTTAGCCAAGATTGTGGATCTGCTTTTATGGCTGCCTGCGACGTTTATTTTGACCGCATTTTTTACTCCTGAACAGGAAACCCAATTCGCACAACTGAACCAGGAATTTATGAATGTGATGTTAAGTAGTGATGCTGACCCTGCTTTGGCACAGCAGCTACAGACTCAGATGTTTGACATGTTTTCACAGCAGGCATGGATTGCGACTGCAATTTACCTGGTGATCATGCTCGCTATTCAGGCTTTTCTGATTGCCAAATCGGGTCAAAGTATCGGTAAAAAACTGACTAAAATTAAGATCGTAGATGCTGAGACTGGTGAAAAAACCAGCTTGATGCGTGCCTTCACTATTCGCAGTGTGTTCTTTATTTTCCTGAATATTATCTTCATGCCACTCAGCACAATCATTGACTGGGCGTTCGGTTTAGGGCAAAAACGTCAAACCGTGCACGATAAACTGGCAAAAACTCAAGTCGTTAAACAATAATTAGTTATGCCATAAAATGGGATGTTTTGGCATCCCATTTTCCTACATAACTTTGAAATTACAATAAAATTCCTATAAATATTCTTGAAACTCGACCGACAAAATCGGTTTTTATTACAGTCATTTAAAGCACCTTTATATATAGCTTAGTTTGGCAATATCAGGCATAATGCCCTACAACGTAGCGGTGTATTATGATTAGAAGGGTGTTTTGTAAAAAAACGGCCTCTTTTATCATGCGACACTTTAATCGCTATCCCATATTAAATTAGGGAATGGGACTCTTCACCGAGGTTGTAAAATGAGACAAACGATTTTAGCTGTATTGTCTTTATCAACGATGGCTGCACTTTTAACAGGGTGTGGTGGTGATCTAGTACTTCTGAACTCTAAGGGTCCAGTTGCTGAAGGCCAAAGTAGCCTGATGATGACTGCGATTTACTTAATGCTATTGGTGGTAATTCCATCAATTATCATGGCATTATGGTTCGGTTGGAAATATCGCGCATCGAATAAAGACGCAGACTATAAACCTACATGGGCACACTCTACTGCGATTGAAATTGTAGTTTGGGGTATCCCTGTCATTATTATTGGTATTTTAGCTTGGTTAACTTGGTGGGGTTCCCACAAGTACGACCCATACCGCCCACTTGAGGCAGATAAAGCACCATTAACAGTTCAGGTTATTGCTGAACAGTTCAAATGGATCTTCATCTACCCAGAACAAAACATTGCGACTGTAAACGAAATTCGCTTCCCAGAGAAAACTCCGGTAAGTCTTCGTTTGACTTCTAACTTCACGATGAACTCATTCTTCATCCCTGCGTTAAGTGGTCAGATCTATGCAATGGCGGGTATGCAAACTCACCTGAACTTAATGGCAGACGAAACTAGCCCAGCTGAAGGCTACCGCGGTTTCTCTTCTAACTATTCAGGCTATGGCTTCTCACAAATGCGCTTCCGTGCACATGCTGTGACTGATGCTCAGTTTGCTGAATGGGTAGCTGCAGTTAAAGCAGGTAACGGTACTTCAGTAAATCCAGAAGCAGTTCAAAAAACTGTTTTAGACCAAGCTGAATTTGCAAGCTTGCGTGACGGTAACCGTGGTAAACACCAAATCGAAGCGATTATTGCAAAAGCTACGACTCCTGAAGAGAAGGCTGCTGCTGAAGCAATGAAGCCTTACCCAACTAAGCCACATCCAGTGACTTACTACTCTTCTGTTGAGCAAGGTTTGTTTGAATCTGTGATCAATAACTACATGAGTAACTATCACGGTGCTGATCACTCAGCGTCTTCTGTTGCTCACCAGGAAGCAGCTGCTTCTGAAGCACATGTAGATGTTGAACATGCGACTGCTTCTCAAGGAGAATAATTCATGAGCTTCTTAGGTAAGTTAGGTCCAGATGCAATTCCGTACGATCCAATCGTACTGGTAACTGTTGCAATGATGATCTTAGGTGGTATCGCAGTTGTTGCAGGTATTACCTACTTCAAAAAATGGGGCTACCTGTGGAACGAATGGTTCACATCTGTAGACCATAAAAAAATTGGTATCATGTATATCTTTGTATCAGTGATCATGCTGGTACGTGGTTTCGCCGATGCGATTATGATGCGTCTTCAGCAGTTCCTTGCAAAAGGTGGCGGCGAAGGCTACTTGCACCCAGAACACTATGACCAGATCTTCACCGCACACGGTGTGATCATGATCTTCTTCGTGGCAATGGGTCTTGTTGTTGGCTTAATGAACATCTCTGTACCGCTTCAAATCGGTGCACGTGACGTTGCATTCCCATTATTGAACTCTTTAAGCTTCTGGCTGTTCGCTGGTGCTGCGGGTCTGATGATGGCTTCACTTGCGATTGGTGAATTCGCTGCGACTGGTTGGATGGCTTATCCTCCACTATCAGGCATTGAATACTCTCCTGGCGTCGGTGTGGATTACTACATCTGGGCACTGCAGATTTCAGGTCTGGGTACGCTATTAACGGGTGTTAACTTCTTCGTTACCATCATCAAAATGCGTGCGCCTGGCATGAAACTGATGGAAATGCCAATCTTTACCTGGACATCTTTATGTACAGCAGTATTGATTATCGCAGCATTCCCAGTGTTGACTGCTACTATTGCAATGCTGTCTCTTGACCGTTACTTCGGCTTCCACTTCTTCACAAACGAGCTAGGCGGTAGCCCAATGCTTTATGTGAACTTGATTTGGACTTGGGGTCACCCAGAAGTATACATTCTGGTATTGCCAGCATTTGGTATTTACTCTGAAGTTGTATCGACTTTCGCTCGTAAAGCATTGTTCGGTTATAAATCAATGGTGTATGCAACAGTTGCAATTACAGTATTGTCATTCGTTGTATGGGTTCACCACTTCTTTACCATGGGTGCAGGTGCCAACGTTAACGCGTTCTTCGGTATCATGACCATGATTATTGCGATTCCTACTGGTGTGAAAATCTTCTCTTGGTTGTTCACCATGTACAAGGGTCGTATCGTTTACACTACCCCAATGCTATGGACACTTGGCTTCCTTGTGACTTTTGGTATCGGTGGTTTAACAGGTGTATTGATGGCAGTTCCACCAGCGGACTTCCTGGTACATAACTCTTTATTCCTGATCGCTCACTTCCATAACGTAATTATTGGTGGTGTAGTATTCGCGATGTTCGCGGGTATCATCTTCTACTGGCCGAAAATGTTTGGTTGGAGACTGAATGAGACTTGGGGTAAAGCAGCATTCTGGTTCTGGTTCTTCGGTTTCTACTTTGCATTCATGCCACTTTATATCCTTGGTTTCATGGGTATGACTCGTCGTCTGAATACATTTGATAACCCAGACTGGGATCCGTATGTAAACATCGCAATGTTCGGTGCAGTTCTTGTAGCACTTGGTATTGTATGTTTCATCATGCAAATCGTTGTTGGTTTCCTACAACGCGATCAACGTCTAGATTTGACTGGCGATCCATGGGATGGTCGTACACTTGAATGGTCTACATCTTCTCCTGCTCCGTTCTATAACTTTGCTCATCTTCCAAAGATCAATGGTATTGATACTTTCTGGGTCGAGAAAGAAAACGGTGTTGCTTATGCAAAACCTACGAAGTACGAAGATATCCATATGCCGACTAACCGTGCTGCTGGTTTCATTATCGCAATGTTCATTACTGTTATGGGCTTCGCGTTAATCTGGCACATCTGGTGGTTAGTAGCGGTTACTTTCGTAGCAGCTATCATCAGCTTCATCGTGTCTTCTTTCACCAAGAAAGTGGATTACTATGTTCCTGCTGCTGAAGTTGAGCGTATTGAAGGTGAACGTTATGCGATCCTTGAAAAACACTTGAAGAAGGACTAAGACCATGGCTGAAGTACTTCATCACGATAACCACGGACACGATGAGCATCATCATCACGATGATACTGACATCACTGTCTTTGGTTTCTGGACTTACTTGATGAGTGACCTTATCCTTTTCGGTACACTCTTCATTGCATTCGCTGTTTTAAGTAGCCACGTTCCATTAGGCACTCCAAGCGCGCGTGATCTGTTTGGTGATTCATTAGGCTTCGTTTTAACTGAAACGTTTGCCCTTTTGATCTCTTCCGTAACTTTTGGTTTTGCCGTTCTAGCTGCCTACAAGAAAAACGTTAGTCAGGTTCTTACCTGGTTAGCGATCACTTGGTTATTTGGTGCTGCCTTCATCGGTATGGAACTTTATGAGTTCAATCATTTAGTTCATGCTGGTCATGGCCCTAGCACTTCTGCGTTCCTGTCTTCGTTCTTTACGCTGGTAGGTACGCACGGTATCCACGTGACTTCAGGTTTGGTATGGATGATCGTGTTAATGATTCAAATCAAGAAATATGGTTTGACTCTGCCTAACACTCGTCGTCTTGCGTGCCTAAGCTTGTTCTGGCACTTCCTTGACATCGTATGGATCTGTGTATTCAGCGTAGTTTACTTGATGGGAGTTCTATAATGAGTCATGATCATAACGCTGCTGGCGAATCACACGGTAACATGAAGCAATATACTGTTGGCTTCATCCTGTCTGTTGTCCTTACTGTAATTCCATTCGGTATGGTCATGGCAGGTGGTTTTAGCCGCGGTATCTTGATTACTGCTATTGCAATTACTGCAGTCGCTCAGATTCTTGTGCAATTAATTTACTTCTTGCACATGAACTCTTCTTCAGAGCAACGCTGGAACGTAATTGCATTTGTGTATACCATCTTAACCATCGCTATTCTTTTAGTGGGTTCTGTATGGATCATGAACTACCTACACTACAACATGATGATCTAAACTGGTTGTCATGCTGAAAAAGTATTTATTCCTGACTAAGCCAGGAATTCTCTTCGGTAACTTTGTTACCACTTTGGGTGGCTACTTCGTAGCCACTCAAGGTTCTGTAGATTTCCTTCTCCTGCTTCTTACTCTTATTGGTACTACTCTCGTAGTGGCATCAGGATGCGTGGTCAATAACGTTATTGATCAGGACATCGACCAAAAAATGCAGCGCACGCAAAATCGCGCACTTGTCAAAAAAACTATTTCTGTACCTGTTGCTCTCACCTTTGCTTTTGTACTGGGTGTGATCGGTTTTGGCATTTTATGGTTCTGGGTAAATGCATACGCTTTCCTATTCGCAGTTATTGGTTTTGTCGTATACGTTGGTTTTTACAGCTTATGGACAAAACGAACAACTATTCACCAAACACTGGTAGGCAGTATTTCTGGTGCAGCACCGCCTGTGATCGGTTATACCGCAGTTGCAAGCCAGTTTGACCTGGGTGCCCTTTTAATTTTTCTAGGGTATGCACTCTGGCAAATGCCCCATTCATGGGGAATTGCAGTCTATCGTTTTGAAGATTACAAAAATGCAGGCATTCCAATTCTGCCTGTCGCCCGTTCAATTCGACGTACCAAGATCGAATCTTTGATCTACGTGATATTGTTCGGAATTACCATGAATGCTTTATTTGTTTATGGTTATGCAAACTGGATCTATCTGGTGGTATTAAATCTGATGACGCTTTACTGGATCTATCTCAGTATTCAGGGCTTTAAAGCTGAAGATAATCAGGCATGGGCAAAACAGTATTTCATGTTCTCGGTCAAACTAATTACCGTGATCAGTATTATTTTCAGTTTTACTTCTACTGCCCCGCAGAATCCAATCATATTCTTTTAAGAAGATAGAGTTTTACTCTATCTTTTTTATTTCTCCTGCTAAATACCTAATTCCTTTCAAGCTTACTTAAAGTAACTGTGTTTCTTCTAGAAATTTCCCTCTTGTAAATTTTTATTTGCTTCCATACCTACTTAAACATTCATCATCTGGCAAGATTTGCTTGTATTTCAGCCCCAAAACCACTAAACTTCACGCTTCGCATATTATGCGACACAACCAAGGTTGTGACTCCTTGCTTCAATTTCACTTAAATTGGGGCTGTTTAAACCGTAAGGAGCTGACAATGCGTCACTACGAAATCGTACTATTGGTACATCCAGACCAAAGCGATCAAGTTGTGGGTATGGTAGAACGTTACCTGACTCACATCAAAGAAGCTGAAGGTCAAATCCACCGTCTTGAAGACTGGGGCCGTCGTCAATTGGCTTACCCAATCAACAAGATCCACAAAGCTCACTACATTCTGATGAATGTTGAGTGTGGTCAAACTACTCTTGATGAGCTAGAAGAATTGTTCCGTTATAACGATGCAATCATTCGTAGCCTTATCATCCGTCGTGAAAACGCTATCACTGAAGAGTCACTATTGGCTAAGAGTGCTGAAGAAAAACGTGCGCGTAAAGCTCAACGTGAAGAAGCACAACAAGCTCAAGACTCTGCTGAAGCATAAGGAGAACCTAACATGGCACGTTTTTACCGTCGTCGCAAGTTCTGCCGCTTTACAGCTGAGAACGTTACGTACATCGACTACAAAGATATCGACACTTTAAAACAGTACATCACTGAAAACGGCAAGATTGTTCCTAGCCGTATTACAGGTACTAAAGCTCGTTACCAACGTCAGCTAGCACTTGCTATCAAACAAGCTCGCTACTTGTCTTTGATCCCTTACACTGACAATCATAAGTGAGGTTGAGCTGTGGATATTATCTTATTACAACGCATTAAAAACCTTGGTAAACTTGGTGATAAAGTTTCAGTTAAAGCTGGTTACGGCCGTAACTACTTGATCCCTCAAGGTAAAGCAGTTGCAGCTACTGAAGCTAACACTGCTGCTTTTGAAGCTCGTCGTGCTGAACTTGAGAAACAAGAAGCTGAAGTATTAGCTGCTGCTCAAGCACGTGCTGACCAATTGAACGAAGTAAACATCGTAATCACTGCGAAAGCTGGTGATGAAGGTAAACTGTTCGGTTCAATCGGTACTCGTGACATCGCTGACGCGTTGACAAATGCTGGTCTTACAGTTGACCGTGCTGAAGTTCGTCTTCCAAATGGCGCACTTCGCAACACTGGTGAATTCAACATCGCAATCCAATTGCACCATGATGTTGCTGCAGAAGTTCTGGTTACTATCGTAGCTGAGTAATTTCTCACCGAAAAAAGGGCATGCTTTGGCATGCTCTTTTTTTATCTCTAAAAAATATAATCTGCTCAACAGTAGAAAATTCAATTTATTCTTCGCGTTCACAAAAAATTGCACTTCGCATTTTGGATCAGACCGCGTATCATTTCATCTCGTAGTGAATAAACCTTATTCATCTCCGACAATATTTAACCATTGTATTTAAAATCAGGGATTTATATGTCACAGGCGAATGCCAGCAAAAAGGCACCTACCGCTAAACCAGAAATTGTTGCTGATACCCAACTTAAGGAGTTCCGTACTCCCCCGCACAATTTAGCGATTGAACAGGCTGTACTTGCTGCCCTTATGACTGTGGCTGAATCTTTTGAACAAGTCGGCGATGTACTTACCGAAAATGATTTTTATGCGACCCGGCATAAATATATCTTCCGTGCCATTGAACAGCTTTCTAAAGAAAACTCGCCTTATGATGCAGTACTGGTTCATGACTGGCTGATCAAGCAGAACTTACTCGATGCGGTCGGTGGTGAAGAATATTTAATGCAGCTGATGGCTGATTCGCCTTCGAGTTTCTATAACCTGGAAACCTATGCCGGAAAAATTAAAGAGTTCTCTACTTTACGTAGCATGATCAAGGTCAGCTCTGAAATTTTACAGAATGCCTATGACACTAAAGGCCGTCCGGTGAGTGAAATTCTGGATCTGGCTGAAACTAATATTTTCTCGATTGCCGAACAACATAATAACAATGCCAAGGCTCAAGGTCCAAAAGCGATTAATACCGTTGTAGCTGACGTGTTCGACAAGTTGAATGAACTGTCCCAATTAGAAGGTTCAATTACCGGTCTGACCACCGGTTTCGTGGAACTAGACAACAAAACTTCCGGTATGCAGGCCGGCGATTTAATTATTGTCGCAGCCCGTCCCTCTATGGGTAAAACCACCTTTGCCATGAACCTGGTCGAAAGTGTGCTGTTTAACAACAACCTTCCTGCGCTGGTCTATTCGATGGAAATGCCAGCGGATTCGATTGCGATGCGTTTGATTTCCTCTTTCGGCCGTGTACATCAAGGTCACTTACGTGCTGGTAAAATGGACAGCGATGAATGGTCAAAAGTGACTAGTACCATTGTGCATTTACAGGAAAAGCATCTTTATATCGATGATTCCTCTGCACTACCACCGACTGAGGTTCGTGCGCGTGCGCGTCGTATTGCCAAAATGCATGGCGGTAAGCTCGGTTGTATCATGGTCGATTATCTTCAATTGATGAAAGTACCGGGTATGGGTGATAACCGTGTAGGCGAGATCTCGGAAATTTCTCGAAGCTTAAAAGCCTTGGCCAAAGAGATGCAATGTCCAGTCATTGCCTTATCACAGTTGAACCGTTCTCTAGAAAACCGTCCCAACAAACGCCCGGTGATGTCTGACCTTCGTGAATCTGGTGCGATCGAACAGGATGCCGACTTGATCATGTTTATTTACCGTGACGAGGTTTATAACAAGGAATCGAAAGAAGCCGGCACTGCCGAGATTATTATCGGTAAACAGCGTAATGGTCCAATTGGTACCGTACGTCTGGCATTTGAAGGTCAATATACCCGTTTCAGTAACCTCTCTCCTGAGTTCTATGCCCAGTATGATGATGAAGAGTAAGTATTCAAGTTTGATCTGAGTGTAGAAAAGAGGCCGAAATGGTCTCTTTTTTATTTAGAATGCTTGCTGTGCATGAAATTATATAAATGAGCATGTCCATTTATAGTAGATAGGTCTACAATATTCACAATTTTGAAATGACCGCTTTTGTTTTCACAATCCTGTTATTTCTCTCCCTGTTTTGTGTGTTCCACACGATATTATTTTTGTCATCCCGCAGGAGTATCTAGGGTGCGCCAAGCTACAGTTTATATTGACAGTGAAGCACTGCAATATAATTTAAACCGTGTCAAACAACTTGCCCCAACCGCTAAAATCGTCAGCATGGTCAAAGCCAATGCTTACGGACATGGAATTAAAGACTGCTTAGCAGCCTTAAAAGATAGTGATGCCTTTGGTGTCGCCTGTCTGGAAGAAGCCCTGGAAATTCGTGAACTCGGCTACCAGCAACCCATTACCCTAATCGAAGGCATTTTCTCTGCAGATGAAATGCAGGTTGTGATCGATCAGAATATTGAAGTCATTGTGCATCATCAGCCACAACTGGACTGGTTACTGGCAAATAAAGAAGCCTATATTGCGAAAGGCCTAAAAGTTTGGGTAAAACTCAACAGCGGTATGAACCGTCTTGGTTTTAAAATTGATGTGATTAAAGATGTGATCAATCAATTAAAAGCAGAAGGTTTTACCTGCGTGCTGGCGATGCACTTTGCCAATGCTGATGCGGAACATCCTCTCAATGAACAGCAAATCCAGCAGTTCTTGGAAGTGAAGAATGACTGCGCACCTTTAATGGGTTCTTGCTGTAACTCAGCTGCGATCTATAAATATCCAGAATTGCATTTTGACTTTGTTCGTCCGGGCATCATGCTCTACGGCGCGACTCCATTTGCAGACAAGACTGTACATGATCTAGATCTAAAACCAGTCATGACTTTTACCGCTGAAGTGATTGCATTGAATAATATCAAACCTGGTGAACATGTCGGTTATGGTTCAACTTTTACTGCTGACAAAGACATGACCTTGGCCATTGTTTCTATCGGTTATGGTGACGGTTATCCACGTGCTTTCCCAAAACAGAACCATGTAGCGATTAATGGTCAGCAAACCCGTGTGATTGGCCGTGTGGCAATGGACATGATTGCCATTGATGCAACTGGTCTCAATCTGGAATTGGGTACTGAAGTCGAACTATGGGGCAAATCCCGTCTGGTCGATGATGTGGCTGAAGCCAATGGCACCATTGGTTATGAATTGCTTTGCCGTATGTCTGCCCGCCCGGTACGCAAACTAGTTTAAAGAAAAACTATTTAAAAATAAAAAAGCCCAACTCATGTTGGGCTTTTTTATATTGTCAGCATTCAAGCTGATTTTTGCTCTTCATTTTCGATTAATGACAGTTCAAATAATAAAGCATCTACTTGTTCCTGGTTAAAATCATTAGGCGTAAAAACCTCAAATCCCATTTCTTGGCAGAATTGTTGAATAGAACTACGTTTAGAAATATATTTCATTGACCAGTCGCCAAAAGTACGCTGCTCAATCTCTTTGGTTTCAAATAGTTTAATATTTTTATGGCGTGGATCTTTAGACAGTCTCTCTGTCAGTAAAGCTTTTAAAACCAGACATTCCCCTTCCAGGCACTGGAAAAAATGTCCATCAGCAAAATAAAGCACCCCTGTTATTTGATTAGAATGATTAAAATCATGTGCTTCTTTAAGGATATCCGTTAAATCTTGAAGTAAGTCGGCTTTGGACGAGGTACTTTCACTGGCGTAACAAAATTGGTACATGCGGCTAACCTCTATTCTTATCTATGCAATATCGTATAGAAGTTAGCACTGTACACTAAGCAGTCAATTTTTACTAATTCTTATAAGAAAAACTTATTTTTATTTCTATAAATATTATAAGAAATAATCATTCGATGGGGTGGGTAATTCAGCCAGGCCTTTCTTTAAAGTTTCTGACCATTGCCGACTGATATCCGTAAAATATTCATCGTCTTCAGCAATACGTTTACCTTTCGGCATCATTAAGCTGTCTTTTTTATAGACAAGTACATCCAGTGGCATACCGACAGATACATTTGAACGTAAGGTAGAAGCAAAAGAAATCAAAGAACAACGTAATGCTTCATCGAGTGGCATATCATAGGTCAAGGCACGATCCAGAATCGGCTTACCGTATTTGCTTTCACCAATCTGGAAATATGGCGTATCTCGTGTCGCGCAAATAAAATTGCCTTGCGGGTAGATATGATAGAGCTGCATTTCCTGATTTTTAATCTGGCCGCCGACCAGGAAATTACAATAGTAAGTACTTTGTTCTAAACTATCATCCGTGACATTGGCAATCACTTTTTTGAGTGTATTACCCACCAGTTCCGCAACATCAAACATGGTCGGTAAACTCAGGATATTCGGTTCCTGCCTGAGTTCCAGCTGATTTCTGATATGTCCGATTACCGCCTGTGTTGTTGCCAGGTTTCCGGAAGCCTGGAGTACGATAACGCGCTCCCCATCTACCCCAAAGGTATATAATTTTCGAAATACCGAAATGTGATCCACACCAGCATTGGTACGTGTATCACTGATAAATAGCATACCTTGCTCTAAACGAAGGGCACAACAATACGTCATTTTTTGTCCTTATTAATGAATTAACATCCTAGTACCTGGACGATGGAATACATGGATTCCACACCGCCTTCTTCTCTTACACCACGTACTGGTGCAACATCCCAATAGTCGCGCCCCACCGCAACATAGACATGCGCACTAGGCGTAAATAACAGGTTACTCACATCAAAACAGTACCATGCCTGTTCAATAAATACCTCAGCCCAAGCATGACTCGCCAGATGTGAGGCATTCTGTGCATAAAGATAACCTGATATATAACGTGATGGTAAACCTAAATGTTTACACATGGCGATAAAAATATGACTGTGATCCTGACAGACGCCCTGACGTGCTTCAAAAGCATCAATAGCAGACCCCTGTACCGTAGTACTATTTGATATATAAGGAACGTGTTCGAGTACGGCTTGAGCCAAGCCGATTAAATGTTTACGAGTTAATGCTGGAACATGACGATCTGCAAAATCCTTCATCTCTGCATTGCATTTTGTTGCTTCAGTCGGCTGTAAAAATAGATATGGATTTAAGGAATCATTTAAGCCCTGCTCATGCGCGAGATTTAGCTCAACGATGCCTTGTGCCATGATCATCAGGCTATGATAGGATTCACGCTGTGTACTGGTCATCCAGAGATTTTTAAAGGCATCATGCCGAATCACTTTCTGACCCGGTACACTGACATCCCAATAATGCACCTTCTGATGTTCATTGGTGGAAGGCATCATTTTGATGTACTGAATACTGTTCCTCACCTCGGCTGTGTACGTGTATTGCGTTTGGTGATTCACCATCAATTTCATACATCAGCCTCGAACAAGCGATGAATATGATCACTAAACTGGTAAAACTGCTTCAGATCAGGTGCGGCACGTAACTGTGTCCAGTATTGTTTTACACTGCCCCAACCAATCTCACAGAGTGTATCCACAATATAATCGATTTTACATAAGGTACGGGTAGTATCCTCACCGAGACGTAACTGCTGATCTAGCTGTTCCAAACATTGGCCCAGACTGAAAAATAGAAATACATCTGATGATTCTGCTTCTAGAATTTCGGCACAATCTGTCACGACATCGCAGATATAACCGGCATTCTGATCCGCAGTTTTAATCAGTTTCAGTAGTTCGGAATAGGCTTTGCCAGACAATACACCGCGTAATTCCTGAATATTGTCTTTTGCCACCTGAAACTGTTGGGTAAATGAAGTCGGTTGGGTACTATCCAGAACCAGCTCATTTAATGAACTGGCATCAAACGCAGGCAAACAGAAAGCATGTGCATAAGCCACAGCGGCTTCATCATCTAAAAATGGAAAATGCGAACATAAAAACTGGGTACGAGATAAATAACGGCCTAACCAAAAAATATGTTGCGCATTGGTATTTAACAAAACCATGACGTTATCCTTCTTTGGAATGTTATGAATGTAAGTTGTCGACTACCCAAGTATCTTTGATCCCGCCACCTTGCGATGAGTTGACCACCAGTGAGCCTGCCTGCATGGCTACCCGGGTCAGACCACCTGGCACAATTTCAGTGCGGTAAGGTGAGCTCAAGACAAAAGGACGCAGATCAATATGTCGTTCAGCAATACCAAAATTGCTTAAAGTCGGACTGACCGACAAATTCAAAGTTGGCTGCGCAATATATAAATGCGGCGCAGCTAAAATTTTATCTCTGAAAATATCAATATGCTGTTGAGAGGCTTGTGGCCCAATCAGCATGCCGTAACCGCCAGAACCTTGTGCTTCCTTGACGACCAGCTGATCCAAATTTGTCAACACATAGTCCAGATCTTCCGGATTACGGCATTGGTAGGTTGGAACATTATTTAAAATCGGTTTTTCACCCAAATAAAAATGAATCATTTTATCGACATAAGGATAAATCGATTTATCATCTGCCACACCTGTACCCGGGGCATTTGCGATTACAACATTGTGCTGTAAATATGCGGACATTAAGCCCGGAACACCCAAAGTACTGTCTGGTTTAAAGCACAGTGGATCAAGATAGGCGTCGTCGACTCTTCTATAAATAACATCAACCTGTTGACGCCCACGTATTGTTTTTACATAAACCTTCGAGTTCTCAACAAAAAGATCACGTGATGTCACTAAAGGCACATTCATCTCCCTTGCAAGGCAAGCGTGTTCATAGTATGCACTATTGAAACGACCCGGGGTCAAAACTACAATGAATGGATTATCGGTATAAGCATTTTCCGCCAGAATTTCTTTTAAGAGTTTTGGATATTGTTCAATACCGGCAATATTGGATTGCTCAAACACTTTTGGCATTAACTTCTGGCTGATCTTGCGGCATTCCAGCATATAAGACACCCCAGATGGCGTTCTCAGGTTATCTTCCAGTACATAAAATTCACCTTTGGAATCTCGGATAATATCAATCCCGCTAATCTGGCTATAGATACTGCCTTTCAAATGATGCTGGTACATATGTGGCTGATACGCTTCATGGGTGAGCACCTGAAGCTCAGGGACAATATTGGCTTTAAGAATATCCTGCTGATGATAAATATCATGCAGAAACAGGTTTAAGGCTTGAACACGCTGTGCTGAACCGAGTGCCACCATATTCCACTGTTTACGGGCAATCACCCGTGGGATTACATCAAAAGGAATAGTCCGCTCAGTGCCTTGCTCATCTCCATACACGGTAAACGTAATACCGTCATAAAGAAAATGTTCTTTTGCTACTTCATTTAGCTGATTCAGTTCATCTAGTGTATGCTGTGACAGCCATTCTTCAATTCGTTGACCTGCCTGACTGTGTATTACCTGATGATCACGCATTTCATTGAAAAATTTCGAAGAAATCTCTTGGTATAAAAAATGCGGACTGTGCTTGATTGAAATATTAAGTGCTGTAGTATCTGTAAAATTTTTGCTTAAATCTGCTGCAGTATGATTTTCTACTGTTGTAATAGTATTTGTATCCTGGCTTTCTTTTAGCATACAAACCTCTTCATTGTAATCTATTATAATAAAATCAAAGCAATATCCATGCCATGACATCCGTTTCGAAGTCTGTATTAACCCAGTAAAGTGCCTATTCACTCAATATCATTTTTCGCCAAGATGTTTACGGATTGTAGGTCAATTGTTGCGCAGAATAACTTGCGAAAAAAATTCAGATTTCTTATTGTGGTAAGCTCATATTTAATTTGTTTCCACTGATTGCCAGTAAAAATACATTATGTCAGCACAAGAAAAAGAAACCTCCAATAGCCTTTACCGCCAATGGCAAATCTTGTCGCGTCTTTCTACCGGCAAATGGATGGGAACCCGTGAACTCCAGGAAATCCTGAATCGCGAAGGGATCGAGATCAGTTTACGCACCATTCAGCGTGACCTGAATCAGATTGCCCAGCGTTTTCCGATTGAGAGCAGTAAAACCACACCACAAGGCTGGCGCTGGCGTTCAGATGCCCCTATTCAAAGCTTGCCGCATATGACCAGTTCACAGGCGGTGACTTTTATGATGGTGGAAGAACATCTCAAACACCTACTGCCACCTAGTCTGATTGAAGAAATGAATCCCTGGTTTGATCTGGCTCGACGCAGCCTGTCTTCACAAAATAACGTACGACAATGGATTAACCGGGTCAGAATCGTGCCAGCTACCCAACCGCTTATTCCGCCTGTCGTTGATAAAACGGCCCAACAGGCGATTTACGAAGGCCTGTTACAGGACAAACAGCTGGAATGTGTTTATCAGGGTCGTGGTCATAATGGCGAAGAGAAAACCTATATTTTAAATCCGCTGGCATTAGTGCAAAAAGGTTCAATTATCTATCTGGTCTGTACCCGTCATGATAAATCGGATATTCAGACCTTTGCCCTGCACCGTTTTAAATCAGCAGAGGTGCTGAATTCTCGTGCCCTACACCCGGTAAATTTTGATATTGATGAATATATTGAATCTGGCGCTTTAGGATTCCGGGTCGATTTTAACCAGCCAACGGAAAATGTATTGCTTCAACTGAGCATGCCTGAATCTGATGCGCACTATTTTGAAGAAAGTCAGCTCAGCAAAGATCAAAAAATTGAAAAAATTGAAAATGGCATAGCCCTGATTAGCGCAACTGTGCCTTTTACCTCACAACTGGTTTGGTGGTTACGAAGTTTTGGCAATAAAATCAAAAATATCGAACCAAAAATAGTGGCAGATGCTGTTTACCAAGTGAATGAAACTGATTCAGTCTCTTCCAAAGAATAAAAAAGTCCCCATTTTGGGGACCTGATCAATTTATCATTTTATTTTTCTTATTGTTCTGGTGGTCTGTTACTGAGCCGGTCTGCTTTCCTCTTGCCCCAGAAAACAGACCGGATGTGTCACATTAGAAATTAAAGAGTCTGATAACATGAGCAAGCCAGCTCTGCATTATTAAAACGGATCGATTTTTTTGTCATAATTTACACTCCTGCTGTGGGGATAAAAATCACTATAGAGCGCTTAAGCCTGTTTTTGAAATAAAAAGAATGCATGCCTTTTGCACAATTTTTCCATAGAAGATTATTTGGAAAATTTATTATCTATCTAGAAGTGAGGTATAGCGGCCTACGCTCCATTTTCAGCAAGTTTATAAAATTAAAAAACAATTCTATGCTTGTATAAGCCAGGCAGCTCTGCACATTATTAAACGCTATCGTAGTGGAAATAGGGATTTAATTTCATAATGGCTAACCCTGCGCAATTAGTACGACACAAATTACTTAATACTTTCTTTTCACGGCATTCGGTCTGGTTTGCCTGCATCACCATCGCCGTTATTTTTACGATTTTTCATATCGGTTATGAGCCGCGCTATATTTATTATTTTATGCCGGCAACCTTAGTGAATACACTATGGATCGTTAGTATTCTGCTGAGCCTGCTAGGCCTATATGACGTCTTGCAGAACAGACATTCAATCTTAAAAAATTATCCGATTATGGGCCACTTTCGTTTTATCTTTGAAGAATTCCGTCCTGAAATTCGTCAGTATTTTATTGAAGCGGATCGGGATGCTTTGCCATTTTCACGTATGCAGCGCAGTCTGGTGTATCAACGGGCCAAAAATGAAAATTCAGATAAGCCTTTCGGCTCAATCATGAATGTCTATGAAGAAAATTATAAGTTTATTAGCCACTCTCTCACCCCTTGCCGACCTGCTGATCCAGAAACCTTCCGCATTCTGATCGGCAATGAGCAGTGTACGCAGCCTTATTCTTCTTCAATTTTGAATATCTCGGCTATGAGTTTCGGGAGTTTAAGTGCCAATGCGGTTCGGGCTTTAAATCTTGGTGCGCAAAAAGGCAAATTCTTTCATGATACCGGTGAAGGTAGTATCAGCCCTTATCATCTGGAACATGGCGGTGACATTGTCTGGGAAATTGGTAGCGGCTATTTTGGCTGCCGGACCTTAGAAGGTCAGTTTGATCCGGTAAAATTTGCAGAAAAAGCTAAGCTACCTCAGGTAAAGATGATTGAAATCAAGCTTTCACAAGGCGCCAAGCCTGGGCATGGTGGCATTTTACCTAAAGCCAAGATTTCAGAAGAAATTGCACAGATTCGCGGGATTAGCCGTGAACATGACTGTGTCTCACCTTCTGGACATCCGGCGTTTAAAACCCCGATTGAAATGATGAATTTCATTCAACAACTACGTGAGCTTTCTGAAGGTAAGCCAGTCGGATTCAAGCTTTGTCTGGGTCAACCTTGGCAATTTATGAGTATGGTGAAAGCCATGCTACATACCAAAATTTATCCTGATTTTATTGTGGTAGATGGATCTGAGGGCGGTACCGGTGCTGCACCAATTGAATTGATTGACTATATGGGTACTCCTTTAAGAGAAGGTCTTTTGTTTGTGCACAATACCTTGGTCGGTGCAGGATTGAGAGACAAGATTAAAATTGGTGCAAGCGGGAAAATTATCAGTGCCTTTGATATTGCTAGTACCATGGCACTTGGAGCTGACTGGGTTAATTCAGCGCGCGGATTCATGTTTGCAGTCGGATGTATTCAGGCTCAAAGTTGTCATACCAATCAATGCCCTGTGGGAGTCACTACTCAGGATAAAGAGCGTCAAAAAGCCCTGCATGTCCCGACTAAGGCCGAGCGAGTATTTTATTTCCATAAAAATACAATGCATGCCCTGTCTGAGCTAATCGCTTCAGCAGGTTTAAAACATCCTTCTGCTATTAAACCGCATCATCTGGCACAGCGAATCAGCAATCATGAAATCAAGAACTTTGCCCAGATTCATTTCTGGCTTAAAGAAGGTGAATTATTACACTGTGAAAATAAAGATGAGGAAAACTTTTATTTCCGTATGTGGAATATGGCCAAACTGGAAAGTTTTTGAGCCTATAAGAATCAAAACTTAGTCAAATTAGACAAGAAAAGGGCGTTTACTAAAACGCCTTTTTTTAATTGAGAGTGTCACAGTCTAATAATAGGTCTTACTGCCATGCGCATGTAAAAAGGCTGGAATTAAACCTGTGAGTGCTGCACGGATATCCGCGCGTTCATTAATCAATTGATGTGAACCTTCTTCCAGCATTAGCAAAGTTTGCAGGCGGAACTTGCGCCGGATAAATTCAATATTGTAACGCCAGTCCACTGTCTGATCCTGAGCACCTTGAGCTAACCAGACAGGGATACGACAGGCTGGACGTGCTTCCATTTCCTGCATCCAGCGTGACATCGCCAGAATCCAGTCCATGCCCATCATGCGGGGTTGCAAAGGATCTTTGAGGCGGATAAAACGCAGAAATTCAGGATTATGGTTATTACGACGGAAATGACGTGGTACTTCACGCTTGATCCGGCTGATAATGCCGAGTCCGAGCGGATTATGCCACCAGGCAGTTTTAGCCGGACGAATCAACGGTGACAATAACAGCACGCGATCTACAAACGGATTTTCACGTCGTTCTGCAAATTCGAGCAAATGATGCATCCAGATCGCACCACCAGTACTTTGTCCAATACCAACCCATGGTTTCGGTAACTGCTCTGCATGCTTCACATAACGATATACCGCATGCAAAACCTGCTGGTAATGGTCAAAATTCTGGATACTGGCAGATGAACCATCGCTGAGACCATGCCCCGGCAGGTCATAAGTCAGGACGCTAAAGCCCTGTTCCAGCAACTCACGTACGATCGGCTGATAAATTCCGCTATGTTCCAGATATCCATGTAACAGAAAGGCCGTTCCCTGAATCTTGTCAAAACGGGTATTTTCTAGATTAGGTGTAAATACTTGCACATGCAGTTTAAACAGCGGCATCTGTACATAGCCCTGCCAATGCTTGCAATCCAGCAAATCGAAACCATATAGTCTGCGATAAGACAGCAGATCAATAGTCGGCTGGTCATCCCTATTCAAGTTTAAGGGCTGTAAAAGCTGTGGCGTTGTTTCCCTGCTTGGCACAGGTAAATCCAGCTGTTTCAGGATGGTCGGATTTAAAAACGGAATATCAGACATTAAGGCACCTCCCGACAGTCACTGGAGCCAAACCACATATCGCGGATAGTGGCCAGCATTTCATAATTGGCACGGCGACTATGATCATAATTTTGTCGACTTGGACGCCAACGGGTCAAGGACTTCGGCATCGGTGCTTCCACTGGAATCGTTTGAATACCATTCAGTGCAAACAGACGACGGGTACGCGGCATATGATAACGGTCGGTAATCAGAATCACAGTCGGTGCCCCACCTTTTTTTTGCAATAATAACGAGCTGAAACGGGTATTTTCACAGGTATTCATGCTGCGGTCTTCAAGCAATTTGGCATCGACATTGTAATTTTGTAACCAGCGCTGCATATACGGCGCTTCCACACCACTCAATACGATCGGTAACTGATACTGTTTTTCAACTGCGAGTGTGGTTTCCAGACGCAAACGCGTATAGTCATTGACCACAATATCCTTACCATTTTCATGTAAAGTTAAACCACCACCTAAGACCACAATGGCATAAGGTTTAGACTGATTGACCGGTTTCTGTTGCTGCTGTTCCTGCAGTAAAGCCAGATCTTCCTTGATTTCCTCTTTCGCTGTGACCTGTACGGCACTCGCTTCTTCATCTTCCAGAGGATGAGTCGTTAAGAATTCAACATATTGTTCAATCCGTTCCTTGTTTTCATTACTGTCCCATTCCAGCAGTTCGCGGACCTTCTGAGTCGGGTCAACGGCTTCCACAGGTTCTTGCTGGGACAATAAAGGCACTTGTGCAGGCTGGTTCTGTTCTGCTTTTTCTTCCTGCTGTTCACGCTGATGTTCTTCAATCATCTGTTGCAGTACCTTGTAACGTGCCTGAATCAGCATCAGATTGGCAGAATGATTTTGCTGGATATCCTGCTCCATCACACGCAAATAAGCCTGACGGGCAATCCACTGATCAGAACCTGGTTCGAGCGTATCATCTTCACTCAAGGAAGCCATTTTCTGGCTTTGTGCTGCAACTTCGTTAATTTCAAAGGACACAAATCGATTGAGTCCCTTAACCACAAGCTGCGAATAAAATGGCGAATAGATCAACATCACCAGACAGCCGAAAAATACAAACAGTCCTGCGACGATTTGTACTAAACGGACCATCCAATGGGTGTTTTTCATATACGTTATTTATCCTGATGAGATCGAATTAAGCCTTTACAATCAAATAATACCGGTTCAGGTTCGAGCATAATCTTGAATTTGTCCCAGACAGCCTGCTGTACTGCGCCATAGGCTTGACGGACATCCGTCAGAGAAGCATGACCATAGTTCACCAGAACCAGTGCCTGTTTATGGAACATGCCAACTGGCCCAAGCTGTTTCCCCTTCCAGCCTGCCTGATCAATCAGCCAGCCTGCCGCCATTTTAACCTGATCATTGGCCTGTGGATAATGGGGCAAATTAGAAAAATGCACAGCAATTCGGTCAAAAACCTGTTGATTTACGATAGGATTTTTAAAGAAACTTCCCACGTTTGGAAATTCTTTAGGATCAGGCAGTTTGCTCTGACGAATCCGGATCACCTGCTGCTGCAAGTTTTCTGCTGTGAGATTATCACCCACCGCTGCTTTAAGATCACCATAATTCAGTTTCAGATTTGCCTGTTTTAGTAATTTAAAAGTAACGTGTGTAATCACATAACGTGTTGGATCATCTTTAAAAATACTATGACGATAGGAAAAATGACAGTCTGAAGCAGGAATGGAATCAAATTTTTTCAGCTTACGGTCATAGACCTCTACCGCATGAATAAATTCGCCGACTTCGACACCATATGCCCCAATATTCTGCACTGGAGATGCGCCGACCAGTCCGGGAATCAGGGCCAGATTCTGTAGACCATAGAGTTTCTGTTCTGTCGTCCAGAGTACGAAGTCATGCCAAACTTGGCCCCCACCTACCCGCAGACATTGATGCTGCTCATTTCCTTCTAGCATTTCAATGCCCTGGATATCCATATGCAGGACGAGAGCATCAATCTGTTCCGGCAATAACATATTGCTACCGCCAGAAAGAATCAGCACATTCAGTTGTTGCTGCTCAGCAAACTCCAGTGCAGCAATCAGATCATCAGTTGATTGGATCCGGCTGTAGTAAGCGGCAATCACTTCGAGATTTAGCGTATTAAAAGGTTTAAGTTGAACCTGAGTCTGAATCTGCATGACTTAAACCTTTTCTGTTTGATGTTGTTTAAAAATTTCTACCCAGGCCCGACTGCTGGACTCACATTGGTTCAGGACACGCTCAAAACCATCTGCCCCGCCATAATATGGATCTGGCAAAGCCTGTTTTGGATAGTGCTGATCATGTTCACTCATTAAAGCAACCTGGGCACGCAGGCGTCCGAATTCTGCCTCTGCCTGATGCTGGAGCGCCTGAATATCTGCCAGATTTTCCAGATCCATCGCTAGAATCAGATCATAATCAATAAAATCATGGGTTTTGAGTTGACGCGCACGCAGGCCAGAAAGATCATAACCCCGTTTTAAGGCATGTTGCTGGCTACGCAAATCAGGTGCTTTCCCCGGATGGTAATTACTGGTTCCTGCTGAGTCGACCACAATATCGAGTTTCTGTTCATCACAATAATGTCTGAGTACCACTTCTGCCGTGGGAGAACGACAAATATTTCCCAAACAAACACATAACACCTTATATGGCGTTCTGGATGACATAAACAACCTCAGAGTTAATCATTTTCAAGATACTTATGTTAAGTTATTTACCTGATGAATCCTATATCACCGCCCCATAATAATTTTGTATTTGCGATAAAAATTAAAGGATAAAGACATGAATCGATTTCAGTTTCAAACCGTTCCCAACATCATCGCCGGCCTCGGCACGATTCAGGAATTATCCTCTATTCTCAAACAGGGCCGTTATCAGCGTGTTTTACTGGTCACTGATCCAGGCATGCTACAGCATCAATTACACCTGCCTATTCTGGAAATTATTGAAGATGCGGGACTAGATTATGCAATTTATTCCGATGTACAGGCCGACCCACCTGAGCATGTAGTGCTTGAAGCAGCAGATTTTGCCAAACAGGAAAATGTCGATATCGTGATTGGCTTTGGTGGTGGCAGCTCTATGGATGTCGCCAAGCTGATCGCAATCTTGAGTCATCCGGCACAGCACCAATCTTTGTCTGATCTGTATGGCGTAAATCAGGCTACTGGCCCCCGTTTGCCCTTGATTTTGGTTCCTACCACTGCAGGTACAGGATCTGAAGTTACTCCGATTTCAATTGTCACTACAGGTGAAACTACCAAAACCGGAATTGTGGCACCGATCCTGTTTGCAGATACTGCCATTCTGGATGCAACCTTTACCCAAAATCTGCCGCCCTTAATTACTGCTGCGACCGGCATTGATGCCATGGTCCATGCCATTGAAGCTTATACTTCTAAAATCAAAAAAAATCCCTATTCCGATATGCTGGCCAAGCATGCCTTAAAACTGTTAAATGCCAATCTTCAACGTGTGCTAGATGATGGTCAGGATCTGGACGCACGTCAAAACATGCTGGTCGGCTCGATGCTAGCAGGTCAAGCTTTTGCCAATGCACCAGTAGGTGCAGTGCATGCTTTGGCTTATCCATTAGGTGGACATTTCCATATTTCGCATGGACATAGTAATGCACTGGTATTAACTGAGGTGATGAAATTTAATACGCCGGATGCCAAAGCCCTCTATGCCGAACTGATGTGCTGGTTAGATCCACAAAGCAAAGGCTGCCATGATGGCCTGACTGACCTGTTTATCGATCATTTTAATAATCATCTGGTGAAAAGTGGCTTAACCCTGAAACTTAAACAGTTAGGAATTCCTGAACATATGCTAATGATCATGGCCGAAGATGCCATGAAACAGAGCCGCCTGTTACAGAACAATCCACGTGAACTTACTCTGGAAGATGCTTACAACATTTATCAGGCGATCTATTAGATTTAGGATTATTTTCGACTCAGCAGATCTAGCCACTACAAGTTATTTAAAAATATGAAAGCAGCTCTTAAACAACGCGAACATTATTCATTTTTTCTGCCGATACAGACTCGTTGGGCGGACAATGACCTGTATGGCCATGTCAATAATGTCACTTATTACAGCTATTTTGATACGGCCGCGAATGCCCTTTTGATTCAGGAAGCCGCATTTGATCCCAAATATTCTCCAATGATTGGACTGGTGGTCAGCTCGCAATGCCAGTTCAATCAGGAACTGTCTTATCCGGAAATTATTGAGGTAGGTGTCGCCATAGAAAAAATGGGGAATAGTTCTCTCAGCTATGATCTGGCAATCTTTAAAATGAATTCTGATACGGCAGCCGCTCAAGGCAGTTTTGTGCATGTGTTTGTCGATCGCTACACACGAAAAAGCACCCCGATTCCAGCTGAAATGCGGGATGCTTTAGCGCGTTTTGTCTCAGCCTAAAATTATTTTATTTCAGCTGAATATTGTGCAATTCACCATCAAACTGTTCCAGCAAGTCACGTACAGCCGGTTCAGCATGCAGCAGCTCTTCTGCGCGTTTAAAAGCGCGTACTTTACGTTCTTGCTGCATGGTATATGGCGTTAACTGCTCTACATCTTCAAACTTCACCTGGAAAATGGTCTGTGGCCATTGTTCCCGCAAAGCTGCTTCCAGATGATGTTGTAGCTGCGACAAAAGCGGCTGATAACGCTCTGGAATATGAAAGACCGATGCTGCATTAATCTGACCAGTCATGATGCCATACTGAGCCAATTCCTGAACTGCCGGAGATAACTGACTGTTACGGAACCAGAATTCCCATTTTTCTACCGTCCATTCACCCTGCATATCCTGTACCGGAATTTGCAGAATATCCTGAGGCATCAGATTACGGTCTGTAGAAATATTTGTATTTTCGATCTGAGTAGATGCAACCTCAGTCTGAGTAGAAATTTCTGGCTGGCTTTCATCTGCTTTATGAATCACTTGTTCTGATTCAGGAGCTAAAGCATCCAGACTAAACTCGGATTCTTGTTCTACTGGTGCAGCAATATCATTTTCAGGAATGAATTCTTCTAAGAGAAAATCATCACTGCTGGCTTCAGGGCTGGATGGAACAGGTTCTGCAGGAACATCGTCAAAACCAAACAGGCCATCTTCCAGGTTTGGATCAAATACAATCTGATCAGACTCAGATTGTTCTACTCTAGTTGATTCAGCTTGTATGACTTGAGGCTCAGAATTGGTTTCTGGCTCGTCTTCATCCAGAAAATCATTCGAAGATGGTTCAGACTGTGCAGTGACTGGATGATTATCCTGATCGTCTTCATAGCCAGCATCTAATGAAAAATCTTCTCCAGCAGCTTGAGCAACCGGCGCACTTTCCTGCTGCGTTATCTGATGTTGCTGTGGAACTGATGCAGCAGGTACAGCTTGTGGTATCTGAGCTGTATTGGCTGGAATTTCATTGGGCTGTAGCGGACGGAAGGCTAGCAAACGCAGCACCGTCATCTCAAAGCCTTGCTCCTGCGTAACCGCAAGCTGTAGGTCAGCCCGGCCTTTACAGGCAATCTGATAATACAGTTGCAAATCTTGTGCTGAAATCAAAGCCGATAACTGCATGATCTTTTGATTGATCTCGGCACTGTATTTCAGGCTTAAATCCGGCAGATATTGTAATAAAGCCAGTTCATGCAGGGTAGAAATCAGCTGATCTAATACCAGTGATACATCCAGCGCCTGCTGACGGAATTGCAATAATAATTCGCTAACACGTGCTTTCTGATTCTGATGAATCGCCAGAATCAGATCGTAAATGATGGTTCGGTCGATCAAGCCCAGCATGTCTTTGACATCCTGATGTTGAATGGCACCCTGACCATAAGCAATCGCCTGATCCGTTAAAGACAAAGCATCACGAAGCGAACCCTGTGCTGATTCGGCAATCTGCCAGATCGCATCCTGATCAGCCTGAATGCTTTCTTTGGTGAGAATATTACCCAGATGTTCAGTAATTTCATCAACAGCCAATGGACGCAAAGTAAATTGCAGGCAGCGAGAAATAACAGTAATCGGCAGCTTTTGCGGATCTGTGGTTGCAAACAGAAATTTGACATGCTCCGGTGGTTCTTCCAGTGTCTTTAATAGAGCATTGAAAGAATGCGTGGACAGCATATGTACTTCATCGATCAGATAGACCTTGAAACGACCCTGAGTTGGCGCATAAGGGACATTGTCCAGCAGCTCACGGGTATCTTCAACTTTGGTACGTGATGCCGCATCGATCTCAATCAGGTCAATAAAACGGCCTTCATTGACGGCGGTACAGGTCGGACATACCTCACAAGGAGTCGAAGTAATACCGGTTTCACAGTTCAAGCACTTCGCCAAAATACGTGCAATCGTGGTTTTACCAACACCACGCGTTCCCGTAAACAAATAGGCATGGTGCAAACGGCCACGCTCCAGTGCGCTGGTTAAGGCACGTGAAACATGGTTTTGACCGACCAATTCGTTGAAATTGCGGGGACGGTATTTTCGCGCAAGTACTTGATACATGTATGCTCCTTTTTACAGGTCTAAGCATACTGTTTTTTTATAAAATAGTGAATGAATTAATCAGTTATGATCTGGAGAGATAGACCTATCAATCTGATTTAAATCAACTATCTCGAAGCTGTTTGCTCCATTTTTATGCCTGACTGAAATATCAGGATATTTTTAGTATATTTGGAAAATAAAATATCTATTGATTTTCGCTCTATTTGAGCGGATTAATACAATCTTAGAAATAAAAATTTCTGATCAAAGATAAAGGATTGGGTTGAATCTGTTTAAGCGAATCGCCCTAAAATAAAATCACTCTGCATCTGGTAGCGTTTACCGCTTTTGTCTTCACGGATTTCCAGCACATGCTCTTCCAAATCAACATACAGTAAATTACGAGTCGCTACATTCAACAGCTCAATTTTCTGATGAGAATCATCTTGGAAACGAATCGGGCCACTAAAGGTTTCCACCTCATTATGACCACTCAGGCTTTCACGTTCTAAAGTATAAGTTTGATCTTCGTGCAGAGTTAGCATGACAGCCATGCCCGGACAATCATCACAACGGGACAAGCAGCCCATGCAAGGAGTTGTACCCTGATACTCTCCCGCCCATGCTGGAATCTGTGCCTTGGCTTCAACAACAGTATTTTTAGCTGACTGGGTTTGATCCTGACAACCGAATAAAGCACCGGTTGCCACTAAGGGAATCAGTATTACTTTTTTCATGGTTTCATTTCGCAGCGCTGGAATTTGCCACAAAATAGCATATTTTAAATGGCTGACTAAACTCCCAAATCAAGGATATTCAGTTAGCGCCAGCCTTTTCTTCCTGTCAATACCGCATCAGCACAGCGTAAAGTTTCCTGCGTCAGCCCCCAAAGACGGTAATCTCCAGTTAATGAACCTGTTGGGAAGTTATGGGTATAGGCAAAACTTAATTCGCGTTCCGGATCACACCAGGCACCAGAACCGTTAAAACCCATATGACCAAAACCTGTAGAGGCTTTACCCAAGGTCAATATACGGTGATAACCCAGACGCCAGTGCATGGGTACAGGCATCACCCGATCACGACGGGTATATTGCACCTGGCTTAGTCGCTGGAATACTGGAGGTGAAATCAACTGCTGGCCTTGCCAAGCACCGTGATTGGCCAACATCGCATAGATTTTTGCCAGACTGTCTGCAGTAAAGACGCCATTAGCTGAAGGAATAATCGCCTGTAATCCCTCATCACTAAAGAAGCTAAAATTCTTCATGCCTTTAGGAATCATGCCATCCTGAAAATCTTGTGGACTCTGACCACTCCAGACCAGAGCACGCTCCATTAAACCGGGTTTGCGTGTAACTACTCTTTTGCCTTTAGAAGATTGAGATGCAGATTTTGCTTTAAAGATCGGTCGCGCAACTCGAGGCAGTTCATCCAGCGGCACACTAAAATAGGCACCATTTAATTGCAGAGGCTGAACTAAATATTCCTGCATTAATTGGCCTAATGATTTACCGGTTGCCTTTTCCAGTACTCCACCCACCTGCCAGCCAAAAGTCAAAGGTTGATAAGCGGCATCAGTCGTGGTCTGAAAACGTGGTTCAGCTGCCGCGATCCGCTCCAGCATGTGTGACCAGTCAGCCATTTCAGTGGCATCATCAATGATATTACGGATATCAAACAAACCACTTTGATGGCTCAGCATATGTGCCAAAGTAATCGACCGTTTACCTTTCTGGGCAAATTCAGGCCAGTATTCTGCAACTGATCTGTCATAGTCCAGATAACCTTTACTGACCAGAATGTGTGCCAATGTCGCCAGTACACCTTTGCCAGTGGAATAGCATAGTGACATGGTATCGGGCTGCCAGTTTTCTGTGGCAGACTTCTTTCCGGTATAAATATCGACAACTTTTTGTCCCTGAAAATATACGACAAGTGCTGCACCACCCTGATTAGTACGTGCATCCTGTAAGCGGCTAAACTGACGAGCAAGGTCGCGAAAACGTGTATCAACATCGCCCTGATAATTATGCTGATCAGCAAACAGATAATCTTTGATTGGCTGCATCATTCTATCCATAGAATTTTGATCCCTTAAAATGAAAAAGCCTAAATCGAGTTTAGGCTTTTGATTTAGATTTAAATCGCTTTTACATGGCCGGTCACATGCGGCTTCTGGTTTTTGCTATTCCGGATCAGGAAATCTGTATCATTCGCTGCTTGAGCCGTTAGAAACTCAACTTTAGAAGGCAAGTACATCGGTAGCTTGAACCAGACATCGGCTTCATACGCATCCGGCAATAACAGATTAGCCAGCGCTTTGGCTTTGCTCCACATACCATGTGCAATCGCCTGTTTAAAACCAAAAGCCTTCGCTGTAACAGCATGAATATGAATCAGATTAAAATCACCTGAAGTCATGGCATAACGGCGGCCGGTATTTTCTGAAATTTTCCATTCAGTATTTAGCTTATAGTCTGGCGCTTTACTTTCTGCCGGTTTAACAGCCGCTTTAACATCAGTCTTTTGACGTGAAAGATATGTAGTTAATGCCTCAACGACAACTTCATTGCCCACTTTGACTGTGGTAATAAAATCAAACTGAACGCCTTTGTCATGGGGCTGTAATTCACCAAATTTGCATGACAGGGTTAAAGTCTCATTTACACCGACTTTACGGTATTGCTTGACCTGATTACGGATATGTACCAGTCCTAAAATCGGGAACGGAAATGCTTCCGAGGTCATCATGTGCATTTGTAGACTTTGAGACAATACGGTCAAATAAATAGCTGGAATATAACCATTATTTTTAAAGCCACATACTTCATTATAGGCTTTTAAATGTTTCTGATCGACCTTGAATGAATCCACCACATATTCAACTTGCGGTAGAACTTTTTCAGCTTTCGGCTTTTTAAAAATCAAGCCTTGAATCACTTTTGGATAGGCTAAATAAGGTTTTGGAAGTTGACTAAAATGGCGCGTATTCATACTGAACCTTTAAAATATTCTTTTCATTTATATATGAGTGGAGTTCTCTCTCCCTTTGGGAGAGAGTTAGAGAGAGGGCTAAAAAAAGGCCCCTAATCTCCCTCTCCTAAATCCTCTCCCTGAGCTTTAATTAAACTGCAAGAAAGGACTTGATGCTTTAAGCCCCTAATAGGCTTTGACCACAGACACGAACCACGTTGCCATTTAAACCTGTTGAAGCCGTAGAAGCAAACATGGCAATTGTTTCTGCAACATCTACAGGTAGACCACCTTGGCTCATTGAGTTCATACGGCGGCCAGCTTCACGGATTGCAAATGGAATCGCAGCCGTCATTTGTGTTTCGATAAAGCCCGGTGCAACGGCATTAATCGTTATACCATTTTTTAAGGTTGGTGCTGTGAATTTCACCACACCAATCACACCCGCTTTAGACGCTGCATAGTTGGTTTGACCCAGGTTACCTGCAATGCCTGAAATTGAGGATACACAGATAATACGGCCATTGGCATTTAGACCATCGTTGGAGATTAAATAGTCATTTACACGTTCAATGGCAGACAGGTTGATGTTAATCACCAGATCCCATAGCTCAGGTTTCATATTGGCCAAAGTCTTGTCGCGGGTAATACCGGCATTGTGCACAATAATGTCCAGACCGCCTTGCTCAGCTGCTGCTGCTTTGATTTTCTCACCTGCATCTGCAGCAGTAATATCGATGGCTAAAGTTGAACCGCCAATTTCGCCGGCTACACGGTCAAGGTCTGCTTGCTGTTGCGGAACATCCAGACAGATGACATGTGCGCCATCACGTGCCAATACATGAGCAATCGCTTCACCAATACCACGGCTCGCACCAGTCACTACAGCAGTTTTGCCCGCTAATGGTTTAGTCCAGTCTACATCCACTTTTTCAGCAGGTGAAACACGGATCACCTGACCAGAAACATAGGCAGAACGTGGAGAAACTGCAAAGCGTAAAGCAGATTCAAGATTTGCTTCAGCACCGGCATCTACATAGATCAGGTTTGCTGCAATTCCCTTTTTAAACTCTTTACCCACAGATTTTACAAAACCTTCCAGTGCGCGTTGAGCAATTGACTGACTGACTGATTTAGCAGTTTCAGGCGTAGTCCCCACAATCACGACACGGCCAGAACTTTGGATTTGACGCGCAATCGGGTTGAAGAAATCATAAAGTGATTTTAACTGTTCTGAATTTTCGATTCCTGAAGCATCAAAAATGACAACTTTGAATTTTGATTCTTTATCGCCCGGATTAAACGCGCCCAGATTCAGTCCAGCCGATGCAGCAGCCTGTTGCAGTTCAGCATTGTTACCTGCATAACTATTGGCATGAATATTTGCCAGAACCTGAGCAATAGCACCAGTCAAGGTACTTGCCGGTGCTGCTCCAAACAATACCGCACCTTTGACAACTGGTGTAGCAGACTCAAAACGGTCTAAAGAAGTTGGGGATGGCAGACCCAAATTTTTAATGACAAATTTACCAATAGGAGATTTTGCAAAAGTTTGGTACTGATCAGTCATGTTTATTATCTCTCATACAAATTAATTTTTGGTTGATCTAAAGTTATCCTTAAACTTCAGTATGATGCCAGACACTTATATTTCAATAGATCTACCAGTTTCCGCCCAATCATACTTGAGATAACAGGCAGATGACTTGACCTAAGCGCAGTCTGTAATGTCATTGTAGTCAATACAGCCTATCTTCTTCTATGCTAATGTAACCGCCAAGAAGACGATCTATTTGCCTGGTAAAGCCTTATGAGCAAAACAACTCAAGATAATCCAGCAGTCGAGAACTCTGCGACAGAAACTGTGTCAAAACCATCAACGCGTAGCAAGCGTAGCACTAAAAATCCTGATACAGCCAATGCCGCAGAAAAAAGTCCGGCTAAAACCACACGTACACGCAGTACATCTGCACGTACCAAAAAAACGACTTCAAGCCAACAAGATTCAACATCTATAACACAGACTTCTGTTCAACAGGAACCAAACATGAGCCAAAATACAGTTCGCCGCGTTGCTATTATCGGTGGTAACCGCATTCCATTTGCACGTTCTAACGGTGCTTACTTTACGGCATCCAATACTGATATGTTCACAGCAGCCCTGAATGGTCTGGTTGAACGTTTTAACCTTCAAGGTCAACGCTTAGGTGAAGTGGTTGCAGGTGCTGTACTGAAACACAGCCGCGACTTCAACATGACGCGTGAATGTGTACTGGATACTGCTCTTGCACCGGAAACCCCTGCTTATGACATCCAGCAAGCATGTGGTACTGGCCTTCAAGCGGCCTTCCTGGTCGCGAACAAGATTGCTCTAGGTCAAATCGAAGTGGGAATCGCAGGCGGTGTAGATACGACTTCTGATGCACCAATCGCTTTCGGTGATGGCTTACGTAAAGCATTACTTGAGCTGAACATTGCGAAAACAGCGAAAGACCGTTTAAAAGCCCTGACTAAAATCAATGTGAAAGACCTGATGGACGCACCAAAAAATGGTGAGCCACGTACTGGCCTGTCTATGGGTGACCATCAGGCAATTACTACACTAGAATGGGGTATTTCCCGTGAAGCGCAAGACGAGCTTGCAGCCTCTTCACATCAAAAAATGGCAGCAGCCTATGAAGAAGGTTTCTTTGATGACCTGGTGACTCCATTCCTGGGTCTTGAACGTGACAACAACTTGCGTCCAGATTCTTCAGTTGAAAAACTGGCGAAACTAAAGCCTGCTTTTGGTAAAGGCGATGCACGTACCATGACGGCGGGTAACTCTACTCCACTGACTGATGGTGCGTCTTGTGTGCTATTGGCTTCTGAAGAATGGGCTAAAGCAAATGGCCATGAAGTACTGGCTTACCTGACTTTCCAGGAAACTGCTGCCGTTGATTTCGTAGAGAAGAAAGAAGGCTTGTTGATGGCACCTGCTTATGCAGTTCCTCGTATGCTGGAACGTGCTGGTCTAAAACTTCAAGATTTTGACTACTATGAAATTCACGAAGCATTTGCATCGCAAGTACTTTCAACGCTGAAAGCTTGGGAAGATCCAAAATTCTGTAAAGAACGTTTAGGTCTGGATGCTCCACTAGGTTCAATTGATCGTGCCAAACTGAACGTAAAAGGTTCTTCTCTAGCTGCAGGTCACCCGTTTGCAGCAACTGGCGGTCGTATTATCGCAACTGCAGCAAAACTGATTAACCAGAAAGGTTCAGGTCGTGTACTGGTTTCGATCTGTGCAGCTGGTGGTCAAGGCGTAACAGCAATTATTGAAAAATAATCCAAGCCTCATATAAAAAAACCGCTCTCTATGAGCGGTTTTTTATTGCAATATTATTAGCGAAGCATTTGAGGATTACTCTAGTAAAGACTCAAGTTAAGCTTTTCGGTAGTCTGGTTCCAGCCCCATTTTGGCCTCAAGGTGGTCATAGCACCACTGGAAAATAAAGGTATACACCAGAATACATAATGTCATCGCCAAATCCAGAAGAAAAGCCTGCGCCAGACTGATCTGCAATGCATAAGCTACCATCGGAATCGTGGCCAGCATCAAACCACCCTCAAATCCAATCGCATGAGCAATCCGCACTTTGATGGTTCTTTTCAGACGATGTTTGGCTTCAAACTTTTCAAAATAATGATTAAACAGCATATTCCAGAACATTGAAGTGACAGCCATCGCAATTCCGAGAGCGCCTGTGACCTCAAGCGGCATATGCATGAGCGTACTCAGTAATATGGCAATCACCACCAATAAAATGCCTTCATATAAGGTGGCATGAATCAGTCTTCTTTTTGAAATTAACATTTCAGTTCATCAAGTCAGGAGATAAGGGAATTTTATTTCTTTTAATTTGATTATTCGAGTTAGAATCTATCAATAAAAATGAAAGATGGAATGCATGAATATTAATCAAGAACAGCTACAGATGTTTAAACTGGTTATGGAAACTGGCTCCTTCTCTGCTGCTGCGCGTAAACTTGGTAAAGTTCCTTCTGCAGTGAGTATGGCCATTGCCAATCTAGAAATTGATCTTAATCTGGTGCTATTTGAACGCATTGGCCGTGAGCCAAAACCAACTGCACAGGCGAAAGTACTGTATGAAAAAACTGAGCAGCTTTTGGTTGAAATCAACCAATGGAAGCAACATGCCCTAGCACTTAGTTCAGGTCTTGAATCTGAACTGAATATTGTGGTGGTGTCTGAGCTCCTCCATACCCGCTGGACTGATTATATCGTTTTGCTGGAACGGGAATTTCCAGCGCTGCAAGTTAATGTCTTTAGCGCACCTCAGGAAGATGCTCATCACATGCTATTTGAAGGTTCAGCGCAGTTAGCGCTGATGTTTGAGCGGGAGCAATTAGAAACCCGTGAACAGTTTATAGAATTAAAGCGTGAGGTACTGGTTGCTGTGGCGGCCAAACAGCATCCATTAAGTCAATTTCACCAGGTCAGCTATGAACAGATTTTACAAAACCGACAGATTGTTGTTGCCAGTCGTGATCGTAGCATTAAGCCAGAACTGCTCTTTTCCCGGAATTACTGGCGCACTGACAATCATCATTCAGCCTGTAACATGATCCAGCAAGGTTTGGGCTGGGGTGTACTCCCTCTGGAAATGATCAATGAACAGCTACATTTGCAGGAGCAGCTACAGATCTTGCAGCTGCTCGATTTCACCCCAAAATTTGAATATTTTGTCGATCTGGTCTGGAGCCGGGAAACTCGACTGGGTACAGCTGCTCATTTTTTGATTAATCACTTGCGTCAGCAGCGAAAAACCGACCATTAATCACAGAAATTCAACGACAGTCTACTTGGTAAGAGGATGATTTATGATATATAAGAATGCATAAGCAATAACCATAGAACTAGATCGTAATGACATTAACTGCATTAAACCAATTAAAAAACTTGACGACTATTGTGGCAGATAGCAGTGATTTAAGCGCAATTGAGAAATTTCGCCCTCTGGATGCAACCACAAATCCATCTCTGATTACTGCAGCAGCGAAACAACCTGAAAATCAGGCATTGATTGAAGCTGCTTTTCAACAAGCCCAGCAAGAAGGCTATGTGAATAATGCCCTGATTGAACGCACGATTGATATTTTGACCGTCAAATTCGGTGTTGAAATTTTAAAACTGATTGAAGGTCGTGTTTCGACTGAAGTGGATGCTTCCCTGTCTTTTGATACTGAAGCGACCATCGCCAAGGCTAAAGAATTACTCGCGCTGTATGATCAATATGGAATTAATTCTGACCGCATCCTGATTAAGATCGCATCGACTTGGGAAGGTATTCAGGCAGCGAAAGCACTGGAAGAAGAAGGTATCCATACCAACCTGACCTTATTGTTTGGCCAGCATCAGGCCCATGCCTGCGCTGATGCCAAAGTGACTTTAATCTCGCCTTTTGTCGGCCGCATTCTAGACTGGTACAAAAAAGCGGAAGGTGTTGAGTCGTATCCAATTGAAAAAGATCCGGGCGTACTCTCAGTGAAGCGCATTTATGAATTCTATAAAGCGCATGGGATTAAAACTGAAATCATGGGTGCAAGCTTCCGTAGTATTGAGCAGGTTTTGGGCCTCAGCGGTTGTGATCTACTGACTGTTGCACCAAACTTGCTGGAACAACTTGAAAATGATCAGCGTGAAGTTCAGGCTCAGCTTTCAGCCAAAGATATTCAATCTCAAGGTGAACTGAGTCCAATCAGTCATGCCGATTTTGATGCACAACTGAAACAGGACCAGATGGCCAGTGAATTACTGCAAGGTGGTATCGATGGCTTTATCAAGGCACGTGAGCAACTGGCGGCTTTATTAAAGGAAAGTTTTTTGAGCACCACCTAAATTCACAGCGAATTTATAGAGTTTCTCCAGGCCGATGTTGCTATAATGCCGCATCGGCTTTTTTCATTTTTGCGAGTTCTTCGTGTTTGGTATCACAGATCTAACGACCTTTATTATTGGGACAACGTTAATTGTGTTACTGCCGGGGCCGAATTCCCTCTATGTCATGTCAATTGCCTCTCGTTTTGGCATCAAGACCGGTTATATGGGTGCCTTAGGGGTTTATACCGGTGACTTGATTCTGATCCTATGTACGGCGTTAGGCGCAGCCTCTCTACTTCATGCGTTTCCCGTGCTGTTTATTGCCCTGAAAATTATTGGTGCTGTTTATCTCAGTTATCTTGGGATCAAACTGATCATTGCCGCCTATCAGACTTTCTTTCCGAAACAGTCATCACAACGTGTTCAGATTAAAAAGACTACTCCTGAAACTGTCGGGTCGATTCAGCCCTTCCGTACAGCATTAACAATCAGTGTTTTAAATCCTAAAGCGATTCTGTTCTACCTGTCTTTTTTCGTGCAGTTTGTTGATCCTGTTTACCCTTATCCGGCACTGACTTTTGCACTCTTGGCTTTAATCCTGCAACTGATCAGCATGACCTACCTTTCAATCCTGATCTTTTCCGGGGTCAAACTCGCGAGCTATTTCAACCAGAATTATAAATTGACTGCTGGCGGGGTTGCTTCAGTAGGAATTCTCTTCTGCGGGTTCGGCATCAAACTGGCGACATCTACTTTCTAAGAATCAGCAGCTTTCTGGCAAGAGCAGCGCTTTCAAAAATTGTTAAAAACATTGTGTTGATATATGAAAAGCGTATGATTTAAACGCATTTAAAAATAGTGTCATGGATGATGCCTAAACTTTTACAAGATCTCTCCTTTCCTGCCATCATGGCGGGTTTTATTACCTGCATGATTGGGATCAGCGTATCCGCCGTACTGGTCATTGAAGCAGCCCAAAGCCTGGGTGCAAATGCAGCGCAAATCAGTTCCTGGTTATGGGCACTCGGCATAGGTATTGGGGTTTCCGGCTTTCTGCTTTCCTGGAAATATCGTTATCCGATTTCCACCGCCTGGTCGACAGCCGGTCTGGCGTTAATTATTGCCTCCGCAGGCCATTACAGTCTGGCCGAAGCGATTGGCGCTTTTCTGATTTGCGGTATCCTGATTGCCTGTCTGGGATTTTTCGGAATATTTGACCGGATTTTTCAGTTTATTCCACAAAGTCTGACCAGTGCCATGCTGGCTGGTGTCTTACTGAAATTTGGTATTTCAGTATTTGGCAGCCTGCAACAATCCTGGGGCTTTGTACTTACCGTACTGGCCATTTATCTCATTTCTAAAAAGCTCAGTACCCGTTATAGCATTGTCATTACCGTACTGCTTGCAATTGTACTCTGTCCGTTCTTTATCGATTTTACACTTCCCCATTTGAACTGGAGTATCGCTCAGCCTGTATGGACCACGCCAGAATTTAGCCTGCAAGCTATTTTAGGACTAGCTCTTCCGCTGATGGTGATTAATCTGGCTTCACAATATTTACCTGGCCTGGCCGTGATTAAAAGCTATGGCTATCCACCCAAGGTGAATCCAATTTTAGGCTGGACGGGCCTCACTCAGGCACTACTCGCTCCCTTTGGCTGTTTCAGTGTTAATCTTGCCGCGATTAGCGCAGCAGTCAGTCTGGATGCACAAGCCCATCCTGATCCGGCTAAACGTTATATCGCGGGTATGAGCTGTGGACTATTTTATATCCTGATGGGTTTCTTCGCTGCAACCCTGACCAGCTTATTGATGGCTTTTCCGGGTATTCTGATTACGGTTCTGGCTGGCATTGCCCTATTTGGTACCATTGGCCACAACATTGCACTGGCTTTTCAGGACACTCATGACCGGGAAGCCGCACTGATGACCTTTCTGTTCAGTGCATCCAATATCCAGTTTTTCGGCATTGGTTCTGCTTTCTGGGGCCTACTGCTTGGTTTGATGGTTTATTTACTATTTAAGCTTAAACCTCAGTTGGCTTAAATTTATAAAAGTAGAGATGACTTATGTCTATCTTTTTTTAATGCCCTGCTGCTTGAGAAAACAGATTTATGACCACTACACCGGAAATAATCAGTGCAATACCAATAAAAGCAGGAAGATCCAGCGCCTGCTTAAATACAATATAACCGACAATGGCCGTGAGAATGATCCCGACACCGGCCCAGATCGCATAAGCAATGCCTAAAGGAATCACCTTAATCACCTGAGACAGCAAATAAAAGGCGATACAGAATAAAACAACCACCGCTAAAGAAGGCCACAAATGGGTAAAGCCTTCAGATTTCACCAGAAATGTAGAGCCAGTGACTTCGGCAATAATGGCCAAACCCAACAAAAAATATGCCCAAGTTGCAGGATTCATTTTTTCACTCTCCAAATTTATCTTTCCTAGACCTAAACTTAGTTATGGTCTTAAGAAATAAATTTTTTATAAGTTTATGCTGAGGGGCGAAAGCTGATGCAAAAAATCCAGCGTCTTGATAAAAGTCTGCTGACTTTCTTTCTTGCCCATAAAGAACTGATATTCATGAATCAACCAAGCTTTAGATTCGGGATAAAAAACTTCTGTTACTGGAACCTGCTGCGCTTTTAAAGCTTTGATAAAAGGCAAGGATTGGGTGTCGGTCAGAAAATCCTTGTTGCCCCCGCTAATGAATACTGGCGGATAAGATGGCGTAATATACTGGATTGGAGAAATACGTTTTAGAAACTCGGTATCATTTTTACGATCCCCTGTATAGGCCTGAATCAGGCTATATACTCCCCACTCTACGATCTTCATTTCATCAGGTGCGGTACTGGCAAATGACTCCAGGTCATAAATACCGCAGTGCAGAATCAGACCTTTAAGCTGGGATGGTTGCAGATAAGGCTGAAAATTAGATTGTTTGGCGAAGTCTGGATTTGTTAGAAGCGCAGCATAATGGCTGGCCATATTCGCTCCGGCAGAATCTCCGGCCAGATATAAATTTTCGGCATCAATCTGGTATTCGGCTGCATGTTGAGTAATGAACTCCAAGGCCTGATCAATCTGATGTAACTGGCTTGGATAAATGGCTTGAGGTGCAAACTGATATTGGACCGATACCACGTTATAACCTTGCGCAGCCAGAAGTTTAAAATAACCTCGGGCATGTTCTTTTGAACCAGAAATCCAGCCACCACCATGAATCCACACAATAGTTGGTTGAGGGCCAATACTTTCGATATTTTGTGGTTGATACAGATCCAGAGATAGTTTTTGCTGCGGTTCATAGACAATATTCTGATGCACGATGACCGAACCTGGTGCATAGCGATCCATCACCTTTTGCTGCATCCCTGTGGTCAAATTAAAAGCACTGGCAATGACCCGGCTGTTCTGTACAGTATTTTGACAGCCTGCCAGAATAATTGAACAGAACAACAATAAATGAATAGCAAAAAACCTCAAAACCTTCCCCCTCGATCAGCCCAAAAATAAGCTCAGGCAGTTTAAACCATCCCCAGAAAAACAGCGTCATTTATCCTGTTATTTTTGATCAATAAAACCTGAATCCCTAGTTTTTTGCTCTGTTTTTTCTTTCATCAAATCTCTGCATTTATGTGAAAATACCTGTAATTTAAAGATTTTTTGCCATTTTTCAGCTTTTTGCAATTGCACCCATGGGTACATTGTGCTATCAATAAATCAGAGCGTAAAAAACACACAACATACGGAGAAAAATCATGGCTTACCAACATATTTTAGTCCCAGTAGACGGTTCAGATATTTCCTTTTCTGCAGTTCGACATGCAGCCAAAATTGCCAAGGCATTTGGCAGTAAACTTTCCCTGATTAGCCTGATTGCAGAAGACCCTTTTACTGAAGCTGACTTCTACTACAGTTCAACGATTATGAAAGAGTATTTTGCTCAGGCTCATGCCAATGCAAAAAATGCCCTAAAAGAAGCCACTGCAATTGCAGGCAGTGAAGGTATAGAAGCAGATTCCCGCATTGTGACTGGCCTGGTGAATGCCGAACATATTGCTGAGACTGCAGAGGAAACCCAGGCTGATCTAATCGTCATGGGTTCACACGGCCGTAAAGGCTTCCAGAAAATGATTCTGGGCAGCTTTGCACAGGATGTTCTTGGCGCCAGTCAAATTCCGGTGTTAATCGTTAAAAAATAATCTGATTTGCGCATCTTCAAGGTGCGCAATTTTTTCAGGCAGTGTTTCTGTCTGAACCCTTCTACAGTAAACCTCCATTTTCTAAATGATCATTTCACTGCATATTCTAAAAATGAGGAAGCACCATGCAAAACTATGAACATATTCTTGTCGCACTCGATGAATCCTCGATGTCCTATGCTGCAGCTGAACATGCCCGTGAGCTGGCCAAAGCTTTTAATAGTAAGGTGACATTGGTCAGTATTATTGCTGTAGACCCATTTAAAGGCGTGGACTTTTATAAGGTTGCTCCCGCAGTCACTGACTATTTCATGCAGGCAGAACAACATGCACTGGATCTTTTAAATGAGATTAAGGCAAATTTTGTGCATGATGGTACACAAGTCACGACCAAGATCATTCATGGTATGGCACCTTCTGAAGGAATTCTTCAGGCAGCGCAGGAAGTTCCGACCGATCTGATTATCATGGGATCACATGGCCGTAAAGGTCTGCAAAAACTGATGCTGGGCAGCGTGGCACAGAATGTCCTTTCCCAGTCCGAGATTCCGGTATTGATTGTGAGACCTTAACGTAACCCAGACAACAAAAAAGCCTGCGATGCAGGCTTTTTTTAGCGAACTTTTTGATTCAGTTCGTTCAGGAAGAGTTCAGCATCCAGCTGGCTATTAAATACTTTTTTGTATTCTCCAGCTTGCTGAATAGAATGCGGTGTATATTGAAGGGAGATTTCAAACAGACCAGTCGCAGCATTTCTGCTGACATGAACCGCAATAATATGCCGAGTATTTAAATAAAAACCATCTTCGATTTTCACTAACATCTTGAATAAGACCTCTAGTATATCAATTTGAAGATTTCTTCATGTTTAATAGAAAAGTATAGTTTTACTTTCCTGTCTAGCCTCTTACTGTAAACCTTTTATGTGACTGATTTCACATTATAGTATTTTAAATGCGCTTAAATTCACCATTTAAAATAAGTCAATAATAAAAAGCCGGATCAGTTGATCCGGCTTTTTACATAACGATCTTATACGCTTAACATACTGTTCAATGTCTCTGAGACATTTTTCGATTTCACCTGTGGTTTTAAAGCTTCAAGTTGTGCTTTGACTTCACTGCGTTGTGGTTCAATCAGGGTATACCAGCGTGAAAGCACCTGAAGTAGACGTGAACCGACAATCGGGTTTTTCTGATCCAGATATTTCGCCAGCTCGATATAATGCTGCACACCAAAGCTCCAGGTATTGACCGGATTGGCATTCAAACCGCCACTCACCGCACGGATACGGTTTGGCACTTTCAAGTCATAATCCGCATGCTCAGTGAGTGCTTTAATTGTTTCTGCAGTCGCTTTTGGATGAGCTGCTTGCAGCATGAACCATTGATCCAGTGCCAGTGCTTCATCTTTAAAGCGGTTATAGAAATCATCCAGGAATGCTTTGGCTTGAGGCGCATCATTCCATACCAGCACACGCAAGGCACCCAAACGTTCAGACATATTGCCTGTATTTTGGTATTGCTGCTCTGCCAGTTCAAATGCACTTTCATCACCTTGACGTGCAATCAGCATCAACATGATATTTTTCAGTGCACGCACACCCATCGCCTGAGAGAAATCTGACTGCAGCTCAGGATCCAGACTCAGATAGATTTCTTTAGCTGTTGCTCCAAAGGCACGTGCCAATTTATGCAGCAAGGCATCACGTTTTTCCTTGATCATGGCTGGATTATAGTCTGTATCAATACGGCTACCCAGGTAACCTTCAGCCGGTACATCAAACAGACGGGAAGCCAATAACGGATCTTTTTGAATCAGATCAGGCAAGGTATTTAGCATTGCCTCGATATAGATTTCAGAAGGTTGATCATCCAACAAAATGCGTTCTAATAAAGTCTGGGTCGCCTGCCACTGGTTAAAACCATTGGTTTCATATTGCAACAGGAACGCCAGTTCTTGTTCAGAGTAATCAAAATGCAGATCAACGGGTGCAGAGAAGTTACGTAGTAAAGAAACCACCGGCTTGCTGGTTAGACCGCTAAACTCGATGGTCGCTTCATCCTGATCAAACAGATACACCCCATCTTTGACGCCATTTTCAAATAAGGCATCAGAGTGCAGGCTCAGCTGCTCGCCTGTAGCCGCATCAAACAAAGCCAAAGCCACTGGAATCGGAACAGCTTTCAGATTCGGATATTTCGGATGAGCTTTCAGACTTTGCTTAAAGCGAAGACGATAAGTTTGTGTATCTGCATCATACTCACCTTTAGCGACCAGTTTCGGTGTACCTGGCTGGTTATACCAAGTCAGGAAGTTTGATAGATCTACCCCTGAACCGGCAGTCAAGGCAGCTACCCAGTCTTCAACCGTTACGGCCTGACCATCATGACGGCGGAAATACTCATCTGTACCTTGACGGAATTTTTCTTTACCGAGCAAAGTCGCCATCATACGGTTAATTTCTGCACCTTTTTCATACACGGTCGCCGTATAGAAGTTATTAATTTCTACAAAATGATCCGGACGCGGTGGATGCGATAAAGGGCCAGAATCTTCCGGAAACTGATGCGCTTTCAGGACTGCCACATCATCAATACGTTGTACCGCAGCAGATTGTAGATCTTCAGAAAAAGACTGATCACGGAATACGGTCAAACCTTCTTTCAGACACAGCTGGAACCAGTCACGGCAGGTAATCCGGTTACCTGTCCAGTTATGGAAATATTCATGGGCAATCACTGATTGCACACGCATGATGGCAACATCAGTTGTATATTCTTCATCAGCCAATACACATGAGGTATTGAAGATATTCAGACCTTTGTTTTCCATCGCACCCATGTTAAATGCGCTGGTTGCTACGATCATATAATTATCAAGGTCGTATGGCAGACCATAATGCTCTTCATCCCAACGCATGGAATGTTTCAACGCTTCCATCGCGATTTTGCATTTTGGAATGTCTTTTTCTTCGGCATAGATTTCCAGTGCGACATCACGACCCTCTGATGTGGTATAGCGATCTTTCATCACTGCCAGATCACCAATCACGCAGGCAAATAAATAGCTTGGTTTTTTGGTTGGATCTTGCCAAAGTGCATAGTGACGGTTTTCATCCACTTCACCAGTTTCGATCAGGTTACCGTTAGCCAGTAGAACCGGATACTTTTTGTCGGCTTCAACACGAGTAGTAAATACAGACAATACATCTGGGCGGTCTGGATAGAACGTGATTTTACGGAAACCTTCCGGCTCATTTTGAGTCACGAACAGATCTGAACTGGCCTGATACAGACCTTCCAGCATGGTATTGCTTTCTGGATGAATCTTGACCACTGTTTCAATAGTCGCCTGATCTGGAGCATTGCTAATCACCAGTTGCTCAGCATCTAGAATATAATCTGATGCATTTAGTGGCTGACCATTTAACTGGATTGATTGCAGTTCCAGGTCACGACCAAGCAATACCAGATCACCTGCTGTTTGACGCTGCATCTCCAGTTTGCTGCTGACCAGCGTATGATCGTCATAGACTTGAATATTCAGGTCGATTGAATCTACAACAAAAGAAGGTTTTTGATAGTCTTTTAAATAAATGGTTTGATCTGCTTCGATCACCGGATTCGCCGCGATATTCATATAATGTCCTGATCCTTTTTGCACAGCTTCTAAGGCAAAAGATTGTCAATGCATTGATCATACGCCTTGATCTTGAACCTGTCTGTGCGTTTCATTTGTATTGTATATGGGAATAATTACTGATCTTTTCAATTGAGCTACATCAAAATATACGATAATCGCCTTATATTTGCCCGATATCTAAAATCCCCATCTCTAAAACAACTTAAAGATAAAATAAAAAAAGCTTTCATCTGCACTGTATGATTCCTCTATGCATGATTCCTGCACATGCAAAGTATTATTCCAATATGAAAAATTACTGCCTGGGTTCAGGACAACCTTATATCTAATTTAGATGCTGGGCGCTGCAAAACCTGACTTCTAAAAGATTAAGTTCTGGTTAATCTGCGTTCCAAATTTCATTTTAAATGCACAAATGACATGCACCAGTTTGAATGCATTTTGCATCACCCAACAGCAATGGCAGGATTCAAAGAAAGATATATGCCAAGTTTTCGGCTAATATCATATTTTTTTACATTTTCTTATGTGCTTGATTTAAAAATATATAATTTATGATTAATAGCAATTCCGAAATATTGATTAAAAAATGAGCATAGTTTTTGCTACAGTTTAAGTGTGTTTTCTCCAAGCGCAAAGACTCCAAAAATAACGACAACAAAGAAATTGAGGTGAGCTATGTATTTAAAACAGCATGTGGTACGGATTGAAAATCTTAAAACACTTCAGGTTCTGGATCAGGCCAATATTGATCATAAAGTTATTGCCCTGTTCATGAGTTCTGAAGGCGTCCAGCTACAGGCGCATGAGGTCAGTGCGATTCTGAATACTTATGATGCACTCGGTGCCAAAAAGGTTCCATCCAAAAAAGTGCAGGCGTTGATTCAAGCGAAACATCAGGGAGAGGAAGACGAAACATTACCCTGCCCCGTTTAAAAACGATGATCTAGTTTTCTTGAATACAGGGCTACTTCGGTAGCTCTGTTCGTTTAAAGGCTCTCTTCTTCTGAAATCTGCTTTATTAAAAATATTGTCAAATGACGCGTGACTTTGATGAGCTGTGTATAATCGCAGTTTCTCTTTATTCTGGAGTTGTGCGCAATCATGGTATTCAACGTTCTGCAAAAACAGCTTGATGAAAGTACGCAGTGCCCGTTATGTAAGGCCTCCATGTACTGGATCGAGGCAGAACAGTATGATCAGGACATTACTTATCATGAATGCAGCCACTGCCAGCATCAGCTCTATACCGACCAGAAACATAACTGTTATTGCGATCAGTGTCTGGCTCAGCGTAAACGTATGCTGAAAGAAGTCCGTTTACAGGAAAACCGGAAATTTCATAAAAAACAGGATCGGCATGAATATGAGCTCAATCAGCTCAGCTTTATTAATAAACTGTTTCTGCTCTCGATTCTGGATGAACAGGTTCAGGAACATAGCCAGCATCAGGAATATATTGACTGGCATGCCATTAAATATTATTCCATCAGCCCGAATTACCTGTATCAGCATGGTCTGGTCAAAAATCTGCTGAAAGACCAGATTCTAGTTCCTAGAGATATTCAACAAGAGAATCAGCAGTACTATATTAATGTACGTCTGGATGGCTATTCTGAGCCAAGCCTGTTTAGTATTACCCAGCAATTGCGTTACTGGTTCTATGAAAATCTGAGCAAAGGCGTACCTTTTAAAAGTGCGGATGAAGTCAAAGATGCACTGTATTGTCTGCTGTATCAGGAAGTCATTCAATTCGCTCAGTTCTATTGCCGTAGCTGGGGTATCCAGATTGCGGGCAATCAAAGTTTTCAGGCTTTCTGCTATCGCCTGCTCGATGTTTTGGCTGTGGGACAGATTTATTATCTGGTGCAATCGGCCCTCGAATATCTGTATCAGCAGAAAGCTTTAAAACCACGAAATGAAAATTTCATTAATACCAATTTACTGAAAAAGACCCTACAGCAATATCGGGAACGTTCAGTGAATGAAAAATGGGAAACCTCTATCCTGCCTCGTCCACCGCAATTGCCTTTGAGCAAAATGAGCAGCATCCTGTTTTTCCGCTTCCTGGGTTATGATGAAAATATTTTCTTCCAGCCGGTCTGGCGTTCATGGCAAAAGATTGAACCACGCCTGAAATTTTATTCACAAAAACGCTGTATGCATTGCGGCTCACAAGAGCTTACTGTTGAATATGATGCCAGCGATTATGTCAGCCTGTTATGCCGTAACTGCAAACATCAAGACCATTATTTTACCCGCTAAGCATTTAGCAGCTCTATTCATATTTGAAAGATCAGGATGATGAATACTTCCGTGCAACAATTACAAAATACTCTTTTCGATCAGATCTGTGAAGCCTGGTCATTGCTTCAAGAGCAGCAACCCTTGGTGCATGTGATGACCAATGCGGTGGCCAGCAATTATGTGGCCAATATCTTGCTGGCTGCGAATGCTTCGCCCGCTATGATTGATAATCCTTTTGAAGCAGAGAGCTTTGTCAAAATTGCTGGAGCACTCAGTTTAAATTTGGGAACGCCGACTACCGAACAGGTCGATGCGATGCAGATCGCTGCTAAAACAGCACACAGTATCCAAAAGTCATGGGTACTAGATCCTGTTGGTTATGGAAATGTACTGCATTGGCGTTCAGGTGTTGTGGATCAGCTCATGACCTATCAACCCACAATTTTACGGGGGAATGCTTCAGAAATTGGTGCTTTGGCAGGGAAAAATATTGAGTCCAAAGGCGTCAATAGCACTGTCGATAGCTCAGAAGTCTATCTACAGGCGCAGGCCTTACTGGAACAATGTGAATGTATCGCTATTTCAGGTGAGTCTGATTACATCATTTCCAGAGATTATCCGGTGATTCAGGTTTTAGGCGGTTCATATTTACAGCCGCGCGTCACAGCAACTGGATGTGCCCTAGGGGCCCTGATTGCAGCGTATAGTGCAGTAAGTTCTCCTGCGATCGCAGCGCTCTCTGCTCATGTTCATTTTGCAATCGCCGGTCAATTGGCTTTTGCCAAAGCACCGACCTTAGGCCAGTTTAATGCTGCATTTACCGATGAGATCCATCAATTGAATATAGAAACGATCCGTCAATATGCAGACTTTCGGATTTTGGCGGATTAAGCATCAGTCGGGTGTTTTATAATGAACACATAGAACACCCTATTACACTATTCAACTTATTTTTAGATAATTAAATTCAGCCCTAATCTGGCAAAAATAATTTTTCAAGCGCTCAAGCTGAGTATTGTGTAAGCTTTAGATGAGCTTTTGTATCTCGAATTTGACTAATATCTTTCAAAATTACGTGAAATATATATTTTACCACTTAGTCAAATTCACACTTATTTTTAAACTTTATTTAAATTTGTTTAATAATTCTAAATAAAGCATGTCTGGATTTTGATACTTCAGTAAGATTTATTACTTCTAAACCTGTAAAACCTATTACGCATTCTTGGCTTCCGAAATATTCAATACTCCATTTAGCCTGAAGAATAAGCTTAGGTGAGCATTAATATCTAAGTCATAAATAATATTCAATAAAAGAGTCAGTTGCCCTTAAGCAACTGACTCAAAAAATAATCAAGACAGGCGATTAACCCTGATAATGGATACTCACCGACTTAATCCGGTTATTTTCGATTTCCATTACCTTGAATTGAATACCTTGGTAGTTCAGTTCAGTGCCTACCTCGACCACACTATTGGTTTTATCCAGAATCAGACCGGCAACACTGATATAGCCTGCATCTTCATCAATCAGATCCAGCATACCGAGCTCAAGTTCTAACTGGTACAAATCCAGCATACCAGATGCAATCCAGTGTGTATCATCAACTTTGACCAGATCCAGCTGCTCATCGGCATCCGGGAATTCACCGGCAATTGCCTCAAACACATCTAGCGGTGAAATCAGACCTTGTACATGACCAAATTCATCGCTTACCAGCACCAGAGAGCCTTTTGAGGTACGTAAGGTATTAATCGCGTCAATCACCTTCATTCTTTCAAAGATATAGATAGGGCGATGACGCTTGATCAAAGCTTTTAACTCTTCCGGTTCATCCAGTACATCTAACAGCTCTTTGGCACGAACGATGGTAATCACCTTATCCAGACTGCCCCGACAAACCGGAAACAGGCTGTGGGGTACAGACAGGATTTTTTCACGGATTTGTTCCGGACTATCCTCCAGATCGACCCAGGAAATCTGACTTCGTGGGGTCATGATCGATGCTACAGAACGCTCTGCCAAGGTCAATACCCCGCCAATCATATAGCGTTCTTCATCCGCAAAGGTTTCCTGTGCTTCATGCTGAGTAGTACTGGTGGTTTCAAGCTTAGCGCCCATCAGTTGGAGAATACTGTTAGCAGTGCGATGACGCAACGGAATCTTGGCTTCATGTTTCGCAGCATTGCGCTGACTAAACTGGTTAAAGGCTTCAACTGCAATTGCAACGCCAATACCAGAATAGATGTAACCTTTCGGAATATGGAAACCGAAACCTTCTGCCATCAGGCTGATCCCGATCAGTAGCAGGAAGCTCAAACACAGAATCACGACCGTAGGATGACGATTCACAAAGTCAGTCAATGGTTTAGACGCCAATAACATCACGGCCATCGCGATAATCATGGCCGCCATCATGACATAGATATTATCGACCATACCTACGGCGGTAATCACCGAGTCCAGTGAAAATACGGCATCCAGTATGACAATCTGAGCCACAACTGCTGTAAAGCCTGCATATGCCACCTTGGTCGTAACCTGTATTTCAGGCTTGCCTTCAATTTTTTCATGAAGTTCGGTAACAGCTTTATAGAGCAGGAATAAACCACCAAAGAGCAGAATCAAATCCCGTCCGGAGAAGGTCCAGTTAAATAATTGAATAAGCGGTTGAGTCAAGGTGACTAACCAGGAGATCGCGAACAACAGACCTAAACGCATCAGCAAGGCTAAGGATAGACCGATCACACGGGCCTTATCACGCTGTTCAGGGGGAAGTTTCTCAGCCAGAATGGCAATAAAGACTAGGTTATCAATACCTAAAACGATTTCGAGAATAATAAGAGTAATTAAACCAACCCAAATTCCGGGATCTAATAAAAATTCCATTAGAACACCATCCCGTTTGAGTATGTAAGCAACGAATATGGAAGATCAACGCACGGCGAGGGATCCATTTAATTTAACCTTTTCGACTTAAGATGTATCTATTATGCATAAACTTATGATTTTTGAACAATAAAATTTATGAAAAACTGTTGCACCGCTTTGCCTCTCCTCATTCTAAAATCTTTTAATTTTCAAATCATTGGCCTGAATCTGTTATGTTCTACATAACTCATTACAAATTAAAGAAAATTTAGGCTTCTTTTTGACCCTAAGCGCATTAAATCTAACTGATAGAAGCCTGAGATATAAATTACTGTTTCTCTTAATATTCATATCTAATCATGCATCATAAAATATTGAATCATCCACTATCCGACTAAGTCCATTAAATCCACTTATCTAAAGACATATTTTAAATATGGATTTTTTTATTAAAATGGTTCATACACGTTATGAATAGTTAGTCGTGGGATCAAAAAGATGCATAAGTTTCTCATCCAAAACGGTTTTATTCGATGAGTGACCAATTTAAATGTACTCGCTCTAGCTTTCGGTCAGATTTGAGAAATCCGCATCTGCATCGTGCTACAGATTAAAAATGTATCAGAGCATTCATTTAAACAGCATCGATTTTGAATTGTATTTCCGCATACTCACCAAAAGTAAGATATGCGCAGGTCGGCCATTTATCCATATGGTTTGCCAACCCAGCTCTTATTTAGACTCTAAACCTAATCTGGAGCCTTAAGATTTGCATGTCATATCAATGCCATTCATCTGGATAAAGACAGTTACAATTTGCCCCGATTGAGCTACAACATGTAAATCGCCTGATTTTTTGATGTTAAGAAGATCTAACAAATGCAATCTCGTTAACATTTTAAAAATAAAGGTTGAAACATGTATAAACTTTTACATAAAATGTCAGTGCCCTAGAAAAATAAATAAAAGGAACATTTCATGACTAAAAAATATGCAAAATTTTTACCTTGTGCAGAAGACTTTAATTTAGAAAACTTTCCATACTACTGGGTGACTCAAGTCCATGCCCAATATGTCCTAAATGTAGATCATGCACTAAAAAAGTATGGTGTCGATAATTCACGTCGCCGTATCTTGCTTGCTCTTAAAGCCAAACCACATGCCAGCGTTTCTGACCTGTCAGAAATGGTCGTATCTAAAATGTCGACAACCACCAAGATCGTTTATCGCTTAAAAGATGAAGGTCTGGTTGAAACCTATTCCTGTGAAGACGATGCTCGTATTACCCGTGTCGTGCTGACTGAAAAAGGAATGGAAATGACACATAAAATTAATGACCTGACCAATGTTGTACTGGAACAGTCATTTGAAGGGCTAACCCCATTACAAATTGAAAAAACTATGGAAAGCTTACGCCATATCTTTAAAAATTTGGCTCGTTAAGTATTTTTTCAATTTTGAATTTAGCTGGCGAGATCAATAACACCTTTTATAATAATTAACGAACCGCCATTGCTTTCTAGGTTTTAGGAATCAAAAAAGTTCAGCTGTGGACTGGCTTTTTTGATTCTTTCTTTTGGTACATGTGAACATTCGAACTCCTCCACTGGAAATCCCTGTACAAAGCTACGAATATCCGGTTGCGTGAGATTCAGCCATTCATGTAAACGTTCGTGCGGAATCACAATAACTGAACGTTTAATATTCCCCGGCTCATGAAACTCTTTCATCATGGGATGGTCTATTGCATCCATCGTAATCATACTAGCCGAACGTACGATTTCATCCTGCACCCGAGCAATTTCATACAGTGCCGCAATAAAGGTCGCTTTTCCATCTTTACGCCTGACGCCCCAGCGCTGTGGTTTATTATCAAAATACTTTGACTCATAAAATTCCGAGACGGGAATCACCCCAAACTTGCATTTGGCTGTCGCTTCTGCAAAGGTTGGTTTTTGCAGCAAAGTTTCATTTCTGGCATTGTAGGTTTTTGTCCCAATCGTTTTATCCTCTGCCCATTTGGGAATAAAGCCAAAGTTAACCGAGCGCCATTCCAGACCTTGATCAGATTGAAATAACAAGGGGGTAGCATAATTCGGATAGACTTCTTCCGGATATTCAAAGGGAATTTCCGGCAAGCCCAGATCATGTATTTGCTGTGAAGTTAAAGGCTTAAAGTTGGCACACATGCTTAATCAGACAGATCACTTGATGTTCTGATTATAGCTTGATGCCAAGCTTAAACCTGTATGGATTATGGATAAGTTTCTATCATTTAATATTATTCACTGGGTACAGTCAGCCAGTGAGTACGGGTGAATTCCTCAAAAATCCAGCGTCCATTAAAACGCCCAAGCCCAGAGTTTTTCTCTCCCCCAAACGGAGCATTAGCCTGATCTGCCACACTAATACCATTGATATGAGTCATACCGATATCCAGCTGTTCTGTAAAACTAATACCACGTTCAATATTCGAGGTACAAACCGCACTAGATAAGCCAAAACGGGTATCATTGGCCAGCTTTAAGGCATGTGCTTCATCACGAGCTTTCAGTACTGGCAGAATCGGTCCAAAACTTTCTTCCTGAGCCAGTGGAGATTCAGGTGCTACCCCAGTAAAGATATGTGGATAGACCAGATTACCTTCTATCCCCCCTTCGTATACCAGCTCTGCACCCTGCTCTTTTGCACTTTGAATAATCTGCTGATGTTTTTTGATCTGACTCTGATTGATGATCGGCCCAATGATGGTCTCTTCTAGATTTGGATCACCCACAGCAACAGTTTTCACTCGCTCTAAAAGTTTTTCCACATAGGCATCATGAATAGACGCATCGACAATGACCCGATTGGTGCTCATACAGATTTGCCCCTGATGCATAAAGCGTCCCATGATTGTCAGTTCTACTGCCAGCTCAAGATCAGCATCATCCAGAATCACCAGTGGCGCATTTCCGCCCAGTTCCAGCGCCAGACGTTTAATTCGAGGGCTGGCTAAGGCTTTACTTCCTACATTCTGTCCGACTTCAGTAGAGCCCGTGAATGAGATCATTTTTGGAATCGGATGTTCGACAAAATAATCACCGATTTCACTGCCTGCACCTGAAATCACATTGAGCACACCTGCGGGTAAACCAGCTTCTTCAAACAATTTGCCTAATAAGGTTCCACCTGTCACTGGTGTATCACTTGCTGGCTTGAGTACCACACTATTTCCACAGGCAATCGCTGTTGCTACCGAACGCATGGATAAATGAAATGGAAAATTCCATGGGCTAATGACACCAATCACACCCAAGGGTTTACGCAGTACCAGACTTTTACGTTGGGGATCTTTGCTCTCCAGCTGTTCAGTCTTGATCTGCTCCGGAAATTTCTGACTTTCCTGAATAATGGATAAAGCAGCGCCAACTTCCAGACCCGCTTTAAAACGGGTACTTCCAGACTCAAGAATTAACCAGTCAATAATTTCATCTTGGCGTGCCTGAATCACCTGTTGTAGTTTTTGCAGGATTTGCTGTCTTAACTCAACTGATTTAATAGCACCCTGTTGAAAGGCTTTATCAGCTGCCGCATAAGCCGCATCAACATCTGCTGTACTGGCAGCCTGCAAAGTAAAAATCGTATCTTGAGTATAAGGATTCAAATTCTGAATCATTTTCTGGGAACGGCCAGGTTGCCACTGACCCGCAATAAACTGCTGATCCAAATGTTGATATGCCATGCTGTTCTTCCCTGCAATTTATTGATTTGCTTTTACTTTAGCAGAGCCATTTCAGGATGGAAGTGACAGCGACGAATTGTTACGCTTTTATCTTTAACTTTATAAGTAAGTGGAACTTACTGATGCATGATTCTCTTTTATCGCAGTTTAAATCTTCCAGTACATCAGCCAAAATACGATTCTTAGAAATTAAAAATTGCGAATTAAACTGAGTCTTAAATATCACTATCCAAAGCTCTACAGCTACCCAGCATGAGGAACTGTAAACGCTCATAGGAATACCGACTGGCAGATATAAAGCTACTGTTTAACAGATAATTATTATTAAAATTTTCTTCTGTGACATTGTTCTGTTTTAGGTGTTCAGTCAGTTAGTTTACCTTCCAAAAGAACATTTTTATCCTTAGATCTTTTTTAAGAGCAATAAAAAAGCCTCCGAAGAGGCTTTTTTTCAAGTTACAGGATTAGTCACCTGTATAACCTTTAAGTTTTAAACGAGCTGCATGTAGAAGCGGCTCTGTATAGCCTGATGGCTGTTCACCACCTTTGAAGATCAGATCAGAAGCAGCCTGGAATGCAATGCTGTTGTCAAAGTCAGCAGCCATTGGCTTGTACAGTGGATCATTCGCATTTTGCTCATCCACAATTTTCGCCATGCGTTGCATTACTTCTTCAACCTGTTCACGCGTTACAATTCCGTGACGTAACCAGTTTGCAACATGCTGAGAAGAAATACGTAAAGTTGCACGGTCTTCCATCAAGCCCACATCATTGATGTCTGGAACTTTAGAACAACCTACACCCAGATCAACCCAACGAACCACATAACCCAGGATACCTTGGCAGTTATTTTCCAGTTCTTTCAGTTTCTCTTCTTCAGACCAGTTAGTATCAGTTGCAAGAGGTGGAGTTAACAAATCATCTAAAGGCAATGCTTCAGTTGCAAGAAGTTCCTGCTGACGGTTCGCTACATTAATTTGATGGTAGTGAATCGCATGAATCACTGCACCTGTTGGAGATGGAACCCATGCACAGCTTGCGCCTGCTTCAGGGTGCTCAGTCTTAGTCTTGTACATGTCTAACAGCATGTCTGGTTTTGGCCACATGCCTTTACCAATCTGTGCTTTACCACGTAGACCTGTTTGCAAACCTACCATGACGTTACGGTTTTCGTAAGCTGGGAACCATTTTTGGCCTTTGATTTCGCCCTTACGCACGAATGGACCTGCTTCCATGAAGGTATGGATTTCATCACCTGTACGATCCATGAAACCGGTGTTAATGAAGATGGTACGGTCTTTCGCCTGAGCAATACAGTTTTTCAGGTTAACTGAAGTACGACGCTCTTCATCCATGATACCAATTTTCAGCGTTTTAGCAGGTAAGCCAAGCGCCTGTTCAGCACGTTCAAACAGTTCAACCGCAAATGCAACTTCTTCCGGACCGTGCATTTTTGGCTTAACGATGTACATAGAACCGGTACGTGAGTTCTTGATCGTGTTCTCACCACGGATATCAGCCACAGAAAGCAATGGAGTGACCAATGCATCCATAATGCCTTCATAAATTTCTTCGCCATCTACAAGGATCGCCGGGTTTGTCATCAAGTGACCAACGTTACGAAGCAGCATCAATGAACGGCCATGAACCTTGGTCTCACCGCCTTCAACATTTTTGAAAGTACGGTCAGCATTTAGTTTACGGGTAATGGTCTTGCCATTTTTCTCGATAGACTCTTCAAGCGTACCTTTCATCAAGCCTAACCAGTTACGGTAGCCTTCTACTTTTTCTTCAGCATCAACTGCTGCAACAGAGTCTTCCAAGTCCTGAATCGTCGTTACAGCTGCTTCAAGCACAACGTCTTTTACGCCTGCAGCATCTGTTTGGCCAATTGGGCTGTTTGCATCAATCTGGATGATCGCATGCAGGCCGTTATTTTTCAATACAATTTCAGTCGGTGCAGAAGCTTCGCCATTGTAACCAACGAATTTAGAGCTATCCGCAACAGTTGTGGTAGAGCCGTCTTTCAGCGTTACAACCAGTGCATTACCTTCAACTGCATATTTGGTTGCATCAGCATGTGAACCTTGTGCCAGCGGGAATGTTTCATTTAAGAAGTTTTTCGCGAATGCGATAACTTTCTCACCACGTTTCGGGTTATAGCCTTTACCTTTTTCAGCACCATCTTCTTCAGAGATCACGTCGAAGCCGTATAAAGCGTCGTATAAAGAACCCCAGCGTGCATTCGCTGCGTTCAGGCAGTAACGTGCATTACGTACTGGAACTACCAGCTGTGGGCCAGCCAATAGTGCAATCTCTTCGTCTACATTTTCAGTGCTGATCTGGAAATCTTCTACTTCTGGTAATAAGTAGCCAATTTCAGTCAAGAAAGCTTTGTAAGCTTGTAATTCAAATGTGTTATTGCGATGCCATTCATCAATTTTAGCTTGAATATCATCACGCTTAGCCAAAAGTGCTTTGTTTTTAGGGCTAAGATCAACAACGACTTGTTCAAAGTTCTTCCAGTATGTTTCGCTGTCCAAACCAGAACCTGGTAGTGCTTCATTTTCGATAAAATCGTAAAGTTCTTTAGCAATCGCTAACTTGCCTTTTTGAATACGTGCAGTCATTGTCTTTCCTGATATTGCTACTTTTTATACAAGAGATTCTAGTATACCGATTAAAATCTAGCTGAATAGTACTATCACACCGCAAAATAATGAGCATTTTTCTAATAAGAATACCCTCATATTCTTATTAAATGATGTCACACACGATGCAATATCATCCTGCTAAATACCCTCATGACAGTGTATAAAGTTTTTGAAATGTAGAAATTAGACTTAAGTTCAGATTTTTGAATAAAAGTTGTCCGTTCTTTTTATACAAGGTCATATTTAGATCAAGATTAAGCCATGTTTGGCTGAGCTTGTCGATCTTTGACGCAATGGAATGCATAAAAAAGCGCCGGTCATGACCAGCGCTTGTTGTATTTATTCAGGCTCACTTGAAGCTATTTTCTCGATCTGGCGATGTTCTGAATGCAGATATTCATCTGATTGCATCTCTAGCAAACGTGAACGGGTCCGTTCAATTTCGAAAGCCAGTCGCTCACCTTTATAAAGATCAATAATATTATCTTCTGAAGTCAGCAGTAATTTGACTCCACGGTCATAAAATTCATCGACCAGATAAATAAAACGGCGTGTGGCATCATTTAGGAAATCGGTTAAATGCGGCACATTGCTGACCAATACCGTATTGTAGATATTCGCAATTTCAATGAAGTCAGCCGGACTACGCGGTTTTAGGCATAGTTCAGAGAACTCACACCACAACACATCTTCAGTATGTGCCACAGTTTCAACAATGCGGTTATTGATGATGATTGGTTCTTGAGAAGAGGTTTGGGTTTGAGTCAGTGCGGTATAGCGATGTGCCAACCAGTTTTTATTATCATGCGTTAGTGGATATTTGAATAATTGCGCCTGCTTTAAGACACGTAAACGGTAATCCACACCGGCATCTACATTCAGAATGACACAGTTTTTCTTGACCATTTCAATGGTTGGCAGAAAACGGTCACGGTGAATCCCATTTTTATATAAACCATCTGGTGCAATGTTCGAAGTTGCCACCAGCGTAATGCCACGCTCAAACAGCTTCTGGAACAGATCACTCAGGATCATGGCATCTGTCACGTTAGATACAAAGAATTCATCAAAACAGATCACCACAGCATCTTTATAAATCTGATCCGCTACCAGATCCAGAGGATTGCGCTGACCCGAAAGCTTGTTTAATTCACGATGCACATGTTGCATGAAATGGTGAAAGTGCATACGGGTTTTACGGCGAAATGGAATCGATTCATAAAACTGATCCATGAGCCAGGTCTTGCCACGACCTACTCCGCCCCACATATATACGCCTTTTGGCGAAGTCTGACGACGAAAACGGCGAAAGGCTTTTTTAGACGCTTTGAAGCGCTGAATTAATTCCAGCCAGGTACGATTCAGCTCATGTACTGCCATGGCCTGTGCATCATCAGGCATAAACTGTCCTGAAGACAAAGCCTGTGCATAACGTTCTGCAGGAGAGATCGGACTAAAAGCGGTGCTGTGCTGTGAATTAAAATCGGACATAGGTTTCGTACTATTCAGGATCTGTTTAATTATAGCGGAGTTTAGAACGCACACTATAACACTTTGGCATTAACTAACTTAGGCTATTTTATATATTGCCGAGGACTTTGCCCAAACCAACGCTTAAAGGCATGGTTAAAAGCAGCCGGTTCGGAATAACCCAATAACTCTGCAATCATTTCAATCGAATACTGTTTATATTCAATGAGTCGCAAAGCTTTATCTTTAATAATCTCTTCGCGAATCTGTTTATAACTGGTATCGAACTGCTGTAATTGATGGCGTAAAGTACGTTCTGGAATATTCAGAGCCTGAGCCGTTTCAGCCATACTCGGCATCAAACCGGTTTGCAGCTCCAGATAATCCTGTACTCGCTGTACCACAGTCGGGACATCAGCATCTTCCGCCAGACGTTCCAGTTCAGTCAGACACTTTGCTTCATAGACTGCAAAGGTCTCCGCATCTGCTGAAGGAATTCGGATATCCAAAATGGCCTCATCAAACCAGAATGCAGCTCTTGCAGCACCAAACTGTACCTGTGTTCCATAATAATCATGATAGATTTTCTGGGTAGCAGGTTGTTCCGGTGCGGCGAAAGGCAGTTCAATCTGCAAGTCAGGCTTGGACAAACCCATCATCTTGTAAATATCGCGAATGAACTTGAAAGTACCTGAAATCTCAGCTTGCGCGACCAGCATTCCCAGATGATCTTCCGTTTTCTTGGGATAATAGCAAAGCGCACTGCGGTACTCACTTTGCTCCACTCCCAACTGACCGGTAAGATGCGTCAATTGCTGAAAACGAATCACCTGGTGCATCGCATCACGTACAGTAGGACTGGTCACCAACAACATCAGCAAAGGCCCATAACCTGCCAATGCATAATGCTGGCCGATCAATAAACCCTGTTCTGGCTGGATATCCTGACCCACCACCTTGAGCACATCATATTCCACGCTTGGGTGAATAATTGAAGTCGGATCAAGCGCATCAACACGCAAGCCGATATTTTGCAGTTTTTGATCGACCTCTATGCCAGCCTTGCGCATGCCCTGGATCAGATACATCAGACTGAGAACAGAACGTTTCATAACCATACAAATACAATGTGATAGCTCTAGTTGTACTATAAAAATAAGCAGTCGGCTATTGCCGTTTAGATCAATTTTATATCTAATGGCCAGTTAATAAATCAAGATAATTATCCATTATTAAAATAAGCAAGGAATGCGAAGATGCTGGACAATACAAGCCTTACCCACACTCATCCTTATACCAAAGTGGCCATTATCGGTGCCGGTTTTGGCGGGATAGCGATGGCAGTACGTTTACAGCAGCAAGGCATCCATGATTTTATTATTTTAGAAAAAGATAGCGATTTTGGTGGAACTTGGCGCGATAATCAGTATCCGGGAGCGGCCTGTGATGTGCAATTACATATGTATTCCCTTTCCTTTGCTCCCAAAACTGACTGGTCAAAACGCTATGCCGAAGCACCGGAAATTTTTAGCTATATTCAGGATTTAGTCAGTGATTATAATCTTCGGGCTTTTGCTCGGCTGAATACCGAAGTACTTGGGGTTCATTACCAGCAAGACCGATGCTTATGGCAGATCCATCTGCAGGATCAAAGCATTCTGGAAGCCCAGTTTGTAGTATTTGCCTCTGGCCCTTTACATATTCCTCAAATTCCCCATATTCCGGGCATTGAAAAATTTAAGGGCAAAATCTTTCATTCTTCTCACTGGGATCATCATTATGATCTCAAGGGAAAAAATGTCGCATCGATTGGGACAGGTGGCAGTGCAATTCAATATATCCCTGAAATTGCACCCGAATGCAAACAGCTCTATGTCTTGCAACGCACTGCGGTTTGGGTCATTCCACGGGATGAGCGCCTATATCATGACTTGGAAAAAAAGCTGTTTTCCAAATATAAATGGTTCCGCAAGTTACACCGTATTCGGCTGTACTGGTCCAATGAATCACGCGTGGTGCCTATCGTTAAACCAGCTGTCATGAAATATGCTCAGAAACTGGCTGAAGCTTATATTCGTTATCAGGTCAAAGACAAGGAAACTGCCAAGAAATTAACCCCAGATTACATCATGGGCTGTAAACGGATTCTGGTGTCTAATCAATATTTCCCCACCTTTAACCGTAAAAATGTGGAACTAGTGACTGAAGGCATTCGTGAAGTGACCGAAAACAGTATTATTACAGCAGATGGTAAAGAACGTCCGATTGACTGCCTGATCTACGGTACCGGATTTATTACTGATCCTAGAATTTATCTGAAAAATTTTGATTGCACTGGCTTGAATGGCATTCACTTGAATGATGTCTGGAAAGATGGTGCCGAAAGCTATTATGAAATCTGTGTGAAAGGTTTTCCGAATCTGTTCCAGCTATTAGGACCGAATACTGTGCTGGCACATAACTCAGTGCTTTTCATGATTGAAGCCCAAGTAAGTTATATCCTACAAATGATCGCTCTAGTGGATCAATCACATAGTGATGCAATTGTGGTCAAAGATCAGGTACAGGAAAAATTCAATCAGGATGTCCAACATATGCTGGATAATACGGTCTGGCAATCTGGCTGTGTCAGCTGGTATCAACAGGAAGGTGGGAAAAATTTTGCCTTGTGGCCCACTTATACCTGGAAATACTGGCTCAAAATCAAAACCCTTAATGCGGCAGATTACTATTTTTTAAATAAAGCCAGTTAAAAGCCCTTCACATACATAGTGCTAGCGATGGCATAATAAAGACTGATTTATCATACTTTTTTATTATGCAATCGCTTTGGTTAGTATCCCAACTTCTGGTCTGTTTAGCACTTGGCTTTGTTTTTGCGAAACGGCTTCCTGCTCCCTTCACAAAAATCTGCTTTAAGGTTCTTCCTTATTTTAGTTATATCTTACTGATTGCCATCGCTTTTGAGTTTTCTGAACTTTTAGCGGAATTACCTCATCCTGCTCAGATTCTAAATACCTCTATTACAATTGCTTTTCTCACCTCTATTGGGGCATTTGGCTGTTGTTATCTGCTATTTAAATGGGCAGATTTTCAACCTTCTTCTGGACGAGTCTCCACTGAGCTAGTGATTAAATCACTGATCAATATCAGTTATGCGTTCTTCGCCTTAGCCGCTGGCTACTTGCTGCATTATAGTTCCACTCAAATGGGTCTTTCTATTCAAATCAGCACCTGGCATTTATTACTGGTCTTTATGTTTCTGATTGGACTGGATCTTGCCTATTCACCACTTGATCGCTCATGGTTGAACTGGAAAATCCTGCTGGTTCCGGCAGGTTGTATTGCTGGTTCATGCGTGGCAGCAATTGTCTATTCTTTCTGGAATCCAGATATTCATTTAAAAGACCTGATTATGCTGTCGCAAGGTTATGGTTTTTATTCCATGTCGGGTGTTGTCGTCACAGAACTGAGAAATGCAGAACTGGGTAGTATTGCCCTGATGAATGACCTGTTTCGGGAAATTTTTGCGATTTTACTGATGTATTGTGCCGGCTGGCGTTACCCAAGATCAGCAATTTCTGCTGCAGGTGCGACTGCGATGGATGTGACTTTACCCATGGTCAAACAGGCCTGTGGCAATGATTTTATTCCACATGCCATGGTGAGCGGTTTTATTTTATCTGTATTGGCGCCAGTAGCGGTAAGTGTGTTGGCGGTAATTTAAAAATCCCTCCCGACCTCCCTTTTTTAAAGGGAGGAGAAGTCCCCCTTTCATAAAGGGGGATTTAGGGGGATTCAATTAGAAATAAAATAAACTACGGAATATTAAAAATTCAAATCAACCCTACTCAATGAATCTCCTACTGTCTCCATCATCTCTGAAGCGAGTTCTACAATATCTATGCTATCAAGGCCTGACATCCAGTCCCATGAACCCGACTGTGCCTGTTGTTTATATTTTTCCTGCTGTTCGAACTGATCTGCTATTTTTTCCATCTCCAGCCTTTGTTCTAGCATCTTTTGTTCTGGTGTCTTTATTATTCTCATTTGAAATTCCTTTTTATTTTTATACAGCTTTTCTTAATGTATAAAAAAAGCCTTTCATATGAAAGGCTTTTCATCAGGTAACCGGAATTACAATGTTGCCAGAATATCTTTTAGGGTTTGACGAGGATTTTCAGACTTGGTAATTGGTCGACCAATCACCAGATGTGTTGATCCGTCCAGCATTGCCTGCTTTGGTGTCACAATACGTTTTTGATCGTCTGCATTTGAACCTTCAGGACGAATCCCAGGAGTGACCAGTGCAAAGTCTTGTCCAATGGTTTCACGCAGCATTTTCGCTTCTTGTGCGGAACAGACCACCCCATCCAGGCCACTGTCTTTGGTGAGTTGAGCCAGACGTTTTACATGTTCATTAGGCTCGATATCCAAGCCAATATCTTTCAAGTCTTCACGCCCCATTGAAGTCAACACAGTTACCGCAATGAGTTGAGTCTTATAGTTACCTGCTTTTAAACGCTCAACACAGGTCTCCATCATTTTACGACCACCTGAAGCGTGGACATTGACCATCCACACGCCCAAGTCTGCCGCAGCACATACCGCTTGTGCAGTGGTATTCGGAATATCATGGAACTTCAGATCTAAAAACACGTCAAAACCTTTGTCTTGAAGTGCTTTTACAATGATAGGACCTTCATGAGTAAATAACTCTTTGCCCACCTTTACTCGACATAAGGCAGGATCGAGCTGCTCTGCAATCGTTAAGGCATCAAATTGACTTTTAGCATCCAGTGCAACGATGATACTCATGAGAAGACCCTTCAAATTGACAAAATTAAACCATTATACGGACTAGCCCTATAACAACCAAGAATATTTTCGCAAAAATGATTTTTTGATTCAAATTAAGTCATTTATTTATATAATTTTTATATATTTCTTCTAAATATAATTTAGCAATAAAAAACGCCTTAGAAGCTAAGCTAAAAGGCGTTTAATCAAAACAGGCGAAGTAAAAAAATCAGTAGATTACTTCGACTTCTCATTTTTGTCTAAAGCGGTGCCGATGGCCTGTCATTAGAATTAATATCTAATACTGTTTTCTCATGTCGTGTATGAGCTGCCGCTTCTGCTGCCATCATCTTGGCAGTATTCAACTGTTCCTTACGTAGATGTTCAATATCTTTACGTAGTCGTTTAATTTCCCAATTACTCTGAAAAACGCGGAAAACCTGCACACCGAGTAACAAGCCAACCACTATTCCTAAGGAAAGAGTCAAAAGGAGCAATAACCCTAAGCGCATTGCAGGAACTTGAGTAAATAACAAGTCCACTGAGACCTCAGTCCCGTTTTGCAACACCAAAGCTAATGAATAGCCAAAGACGAGCAATAAAAGAATGACCAGAACGTAACGCATGAACACCCCGTAAATATCTTGTTTATTTGTTTGCAGATTCGTTTACTGCATCACGAAGTGCTTTACCTGGCTTAAAGTGTGGAACAGCTTTTGCTGCAACTTCAACAGATTTACCAGTTTTAGGATTACGACCCACACGAGGCTCACGATGATGCAATGCAAAGCTGCCAAACCCGCGAATCTCAATACGGTTATCAGATGATAAAGCTTCAATCATTTGATCAATCATAATTTTAACTGCTTCTTCCACTAAAGGTTCAGCCAAATGCGGATTCTTTAGCGCGATGCGCTCTATTAAGTCAGACTTATTAAGTGCTTCAGTAGTCATCTGCGACCTCTTTAATTATCAAGCTACTCGGGATCTATTTTCCGATAATAACCTGTTTAAATACAAAACGGTAGCGCAATAATTAAATACTACGCTACCGTTTACAGTATTTGTGTAAAAAGTATTACTTAACTTACATTAACAATACAATTCACCATCTACTCTTAGTGATTCATTTGCGCTTTGATCAAGTCACCAATAGTTTTAGGACCATTGTCTTGACCAGCAGCAGCTGTTTTCAGGTTAGCAACAGCTTCTTTCTCTTCAGCTTCGTCTTTCGCTTTGATAGACAAGTTGATAGAGCGAGATTTACGATCTACATTGATGATCTTAGCTTCAACTTCTTGACCAACTTCTAGGAATTTAGTCGCATCTTCAACGCGGTCGCGGTTGATTTCAGATGCTTTAAGAGTTGCTTCAACTTCATCAGCTAACTTAACAGTAGCGCCTTTAGCGTCAACTGCAGTTACAGTACCTTTAACAAGCGCACCGCGTTCGTTAGCAGCTAAGAAATCGTTGAACGGATCGCTGTTCAATTGTTTGATACCAAGGCTGATACGGTTGCCTTCAGCATCTACAGACAGGATAACTGCTTCAACAGTGTCACCTTTCTTGTAACGACGGATAGCTTCTTCGCCTTGTTCGTTCCAAGAGATGTCAGACAAGTGAACTAGACCATCGATACCGCCTGGTAAACCGATGAAGATACCGAAGTCAGTGATTGACTTGATAGTACCTGAAACTTTTTCACCTTTGTCGTGGTTCTTAGCAAACTCTTCCCATGGGTTAGCACGAGTTTGTTTAATACCAAGAGAAATACGACGACGCTCTTCGTCTACTTCAAGAACCATAACATCAACTTCGTCACCGATCTGAACTACTTTAGATGGGTGGATGTTTTTGTTAGTGTGGTCCATTTCTGAAACGTGTACTAAGCCTTCAACGCCTTCAGCGATTTCTGCGAAACAGCCGTAGTCAGTCAGGTTAGTTACGCGAGCTTTAACGATAGAACCTTTAGGGTAACGGCTCATGATCGCTAACCATGGATCTTCACCTAATTGTTTAAGGCCTAAAGATACGCGGTTACGTTCGCGGTCGAATTTAAGTACTTTAACAGTAACTTCTTGACCCACTTCAACAACTTCTGATGGGTGCTTGATACGTTTCCAAGCCATATCAGTGATGTGAAGAAGACCGTCGATACCGCCAAGGTCAACGAATGCACCGTAGTCAGTAAGGTTTTTGATAGTACCAGTAACTGTTTGACCTTCTTCAAGCTGAGCAAGAAGAGCTTCACGGTCAGCTGAAGATTCAGCTTCCATAACAGCACGACGTGAAACAACAACGTTGTTACGTTTAGCGTCAAGTTTGATTACTTTGAATTCTAACTCTTTACCTTCCAAGTGAGTAGTATCACGGATAGGACGAGTATCAACTAAAGAACCTGGAAGGAACGCACGAACTGGACCGATGTCAACAGTGAAACCGCCTTTAACTTTACCAGAGATAACACCAGTAACGATTTCGCCGTCTTCAAAGATTTTTTCAAGTTTAGTCCAAGTCTCAGCGCGTTTAGCTTTTTCGCGAGAAAGAACTGTTTGACCCATACCGTTGTCAAGTGCTTCAACAACTACGTCTACAGTGTCGCCAACTTGAACTTCAAGTTCGCGCTGTTCATTTAAGAACTCAGCACGGTCAACAACGCCTTCAGATTTAAGGCCAGTGTCAACAGTTACCCAATCAGAGTCGATGCTTACTACAACGCCTTGGATGACTGCACCCTTTTCAACGTTGAGGTTTAATTCGCTTTCTTCAAAGAGGGCTGCAAAAGATTCGGTCATGATATATCCGATAAAGTCAGCGGTCTTGGATCAGACAAGGCCGGTTTAATTAAGCATCTACATAGTCCATATAAAACTGATCAAGCTATGCGTCTGCTGAAATAATAGGGTTATTGAGCTAATTGCTGATCCACATATGTGGTCATCAGCTTGAATACTTCATCGATATTCAAATCTGAACTATCGATAATGTACGCATCAGCAGCAGGTTTGAGCGGAGCGACAGTGCGTTCCATATCTCGTTTATCCCGTGCTTCGATATTAGCTAAAATGTCGTTTATTTTAACATCCAGCCCCATACCCTGCAACTGCTTTACACGTCTTTGCGCACGGGATTCAGCCGAAGCTGTCAAATAAATCTTGGCTTGTGCATCTGGGAAGATACTGGTCGCCATATCGCGGCCATCTGCCACTAGACCAGGAGCTTGAGCAAAAGCATGTTGACGGGCCACCAGAGCAGTTCTAAGTTCAGGAATTGCAGCAACTTTTGAAGCATACTCACCGACCCGTTCGGTACGGATAGTTTGGGAGACATCTTCACCATTCAGCCATACCTGAACACCTGATTCAGTGCTGACAAATTGGATATCCAAATTTGTTGCAATTTGTACGCATTCAGCCAGTTTAGTATCCAGTTCATCGAGTAAATTATGGTGATGCAATGACAGTCCTAATAAACGATACAAAGCCCCTGAATCCAGTAAATGAAAATGGTAATGTGCTGCCAGTTTTGCAGCCAGTGTGCCTTTGCCAGATCCACTTGGACCATCAATGGTAATAATTTGAACTGTCATTACTTTCCCGTTATTTATACAGATTTTGCAAGTTTTGCGAGGCCTAGTTTAATCCCTGTCTTGAGCTGTGCAAGAATTAATTTACTGACAAATGGAAGACGTGCCTGCAATTCTATCGTATAAGTCACCAGACTTTTGTTATCGTCCAATGCTTCAAACTCAATAATACCCAAATGATGTTTAATCAAAGGATTTTTTACGATCTTGTATTCAATACGGGAGTTCGGCTCTAGCAAGGTAATTTGCTCTTTTAGCGGCTTGACTGGACCTAAACCCATGCTACGCACAGAACCCACACCATCTGGGCGCTCAGGGTCTGCCGAATCCTTAATCCGTTCCACCTGCATTGGTGCAAAAGCCACGTTATAAGCATCGTGTTTAGACAGCAATTCAAAAACCTTATCAATCGCTGCTGGGAATTCTTTTTTTACCTGAATCGCATTTTTCATTTTTCTTTTTCCTGAAAATAAATGATTTTAAAGTGAGCAAAGTTTAACGAATTAGATTCGATTTATTTATGAGCATTCAGTAATTTTTCTTGCAATTTCAGCTGGCGTTTTTGTTCACGACGCAACTTGAAAAATGCACTCAACTGCTCAGCACACTGCTGCTGCATACAGCCCGAGTCAAATAGAAATACATGATTATAGTAGCCAGTCTCAAAAAGCTTGCGTGCACTCACCAAAGAACCTGCTTTGGGCTCATTTGTACCAAAAACGACCCGTGAAATACGCGAATGCACCAATGCACCTACACACATGGTGCACGGTTCCAGAGTTACATAGAGGACAGCATCTTCAGGCAGGCGGTAGTTTTTCAGGTTCTGACAAGCTTCACGTAATGCTACGATTTCAGCATGGGCAGTCGGATCATTTAAAGAAATAGGCGCATTGTAGCCACGGCCAATGACCTGATTTTGACTGACAATCACCGCACCTACAGGAATTTCACCCTGCTCAGCAGCAAGTGCAGCCTGCTCATAAGCAAGCCGCATCCAGTATTCATCGGTAAATTGTGTTTCGGACATTCAGACTTAAATCACATCATAGTGCTTGAGTAGCTCATTCCAGCTTTCAATGGTGGTTACCGGTGGATTCTGAGACAGAATGCCTTTCAGGCTTAACTCACTGCCTTTTTGCCATTCTGGAGACAGATCTTTATCAACCAGTCGTGCACGTACACCTTCCACAAAATCAGGATGACGGATTTTCCAGTCTGAAATCTGGGTTTCCAGTTCAAAAATTTCATTCCAGGAATGAACCTGTTTACCCCATTGCCATAATAACCAGCTTAGAGCAGCGGTTGCAGGTGAACCTTTTTGCAGGTTTTCGCTGGCCTGACGCAACCAGTCACTGCGCGCATCACTTAAACCAATAATCGATTCATAATCGTGCTCGAAGTTTACGCCACGACATACACTGTGGATTACATCCAGTGAGTTTTGCAAAGGACCCGGGCCTACCGGACGGTGCATGCTGTTCAAGGTGTCATCAATCGCACGGAAATCCCCAGCTGGATAATGTTCCCAGTCTATATTTACGACCTTATCTAATACTGAATCACGCTGTGCATCACAGATATGAGTCGCCCAGCCAATACCGTAAGCACCCGCAGCAGTCATAATGGAACCCGTTAAACCTGTAAACAGGCCAATCGCTCCACGGTCTGCTAGGAAGCGGGTCGCACCCACATCTGGATATAAACCAATATTAATCTCAGGCATGGCCAGACGTGAATACGGCGTCACCAAACGGAATGGAGCCGCCATAAACAGGCCTAAACCACCACCCATAACATAACCTTCACCCCACACCAATACCGGCTTGGCATAGTTATGCAGCAATAGATCTAGCGCATATTCCTGTTCAAAAAACTTATTAGCGGTTGCCACTTCATCATTAATTACTAACTGACGCAGCTTACGTACATCGCCACCGGCACAAAATGCTTTCGGGGTAGTTGAATCCAGCCAGATCGCTTTTACGCTGTCATCTGTATGAAAGTCCTGAAAAACTTCCAGTAGTGCAGAAACCAGAGATTCATCTAAAGCGTGTAATGATTTTGGACGATTCAGGCGTACAATGCGCCAGCCATTGTTGGCTTGTTCAACAATCAGGTCCGGATGGTAAGGTTTAGTTATAGGAGAATAAGTCATGCGTCCAGCTGCCAATCTATAGGCTCAATGCCATGTTGTTTGAGATAATTATTCGTTTTCGAAAAAACTTTACAACCAAAAAAACCACCCCGGTTTGCTGACAAAGGCGAAGGATGTGCTGCCTTTAAGACCAGGTGTTTATTTTGATCAATGCGCTGTCCTTTACGCTGTGCGTATGCGCCCCAAAGAATAAAAACGATATGTTCACGTTGTTCATTCAATACATCAATGACGTGATCTGTGAATTCTTCCCAACCACGTTTCTGATGTGAAGTTGGCTGTGCTGCCTCTACGGTCAGTACAGCGTTGAGCAGAAGTACACCCTGTTCCGCCCAATGAGTTAAATCACCATGTTTAGGGATTTTTACGCCTAAATCATTATGTAACTCATGAAAAACATTACGTAAAGATGGAGGTAATGCAACCCCTTTTTGCACCGAGAAGCTTAAACCATGCGCCTGATTCGGACCATGATAAGGATCCTGACCAATAATCACCACTTTAACCCGGTCTAATGGCGTCGTATTCAAAGCATTAAAAATCAGGTGATTCGGTGGATAAATCACCTTGTCTGCTTTTTTTTCTTCAATTAAAAACGTTTTTAACGCATCCATTTTTGGACTCAATAAAAACTCACTGAGTCCATATTTCCAGCTGTCATCTAACTGAACTTTATTCAGTTTGGCAATTTGCTGTTCATTTAAAGACATGCTTCAATCCTAAATCTATGTCAGTCTGCGTTTATATTCGAATTTTTAAGGCTGGACTTGCAGATCCACAGCCGGATTATGAAATGGAAGACCCTGTTTCAGTTTCGCAAACATCTCTGGATCTGTCCATTCTGCACGCACCTGCTCCGAGAATTCAATCTGTTCCAGGCTAAGTGGACCCATTTGTTCATTCTGGATATCTTCCAGAAAGCTTTGCGCATAGCCGGTATCAGTTTCATGGACAATCACAGAGTAAACTTCAACATCCCCTTCACCATTCTGGGTGACAGTAGATATCAGTACCTGCTGAGCCAAGAAGAAGAAAATACGTGAAAACTGTTCTGCAGATGGCGAAACCGGCAAAGATACCCAGCGTGCACTAAAATTCTTGCATGCCTGAATATATTCAGGATCATCTTTTTGCCAAAAGCAGATCGCATGGTCAAAAGAATCAAAAAAATCCTTAATCACCCCTTTGAGCAGACCAAAATCATATACCATCTGGCCATGATCCAACTTCGACGCTTTCAGCAATAACTCAACTTTATAACTGTGACCATGAATCGAACGTTTACAGCGATCCGAGGTGCAGTTACGCACAATATGAGCATTTTCAAACTTAAATAACTTACGAATTAACATATGCCGTAATGTCGTCAAAAAATAGGTGAATTAATTTCAATTATAAAGCAAAAGTAAACCGATGAGGATTAATTTTGCAGTTCGTCATGATAGGCAAAAGGGATTGAAGCGAAAACAGATTAAATTCCAAAAAATGAGATTATTTAAAAATGGTGGAATTTTAAAAAGGTGCCATGCTTCGATAGGCAACATAAACCTTCTTGTCCTGCCGCACCAGATCACTACTAAACTGACGTTTACGCTCACTCAGCATCACTTCGATACGTGCTTTAAAGTGATTGGATTGCACCCCAAGCAGGTTATTAAACAGGTTGTGTTTGGCTGCATCCACCTGAGCAAAGGGTTCTAGTGTCCAAAGATCAGCTACATTGGAAAAATATTCCAGATTTGCCTGACGGCGATCCAGCAATTGCTGCACGGCATTCACATCCAGCTTTTCATCCATGCTCGCCAAAAGAAATGCAGATGCGGTATTAATATTGACCGTAGTATCTGCTACAGGCACAGTACTTAGATAAGGTGCAATTAGTTTGTACTTGTTTTCTTCAAAGCCTCGTACCAGTTTCAGCTCTTCAACGCTATGAAATTTGGCATTCGGAGGTAGAGAACCATTCGGCAAGCCCTGATAATAATTAGATTCTGCGCCCATTGGTCCACTTGACATTTCATCTTCATCCTGCCAGTCGATCACGGCTTCACTCAACTGCTCTGGCAATCCAGCACGTTTTAATATCAGCTCAAACCAGGCTTTAGCATTTTCATTCACCGTGCCTTCTGCTGTAATCAGGCTATTTAAATTAAACTTACCCGACTCATCTTGCAGTATTCCCGAGACATAACCATCTTCAACCGGAAAAGCCGGCATCGGCTGCGCCCAGGTTTCATTTAAATGATCAACTTCTGCTGCATTCTCTGCGTCATCGACCAGCAATTCAGAAAAAAACGCTTCAGCACTTTTGGCATACATCAAAGACTGGTTTTGTCGCATTAAATAAGCGGTACTTTCAACAGTTGCAGCCTGACGTTTAGCAATAGCCGCAGCCAAAATAGTTGCAAGCGCCACCATCACTAGAATGGTAATCAGAGCAATCCCCCTCTGCTGTTTGATCATCATTGCTTTGTTCATCTGCATTTTATTATTCTTTGTCAGGTTAGTTTTTGGGTTTCAAGCAGGAAATCTGTATTCAATAAACTGAAAATCCACTCATAACTGACCCCATTAACCATTAAGTTAATTTTAATGCCTTTGGGTAAACGCTGTTTTTGCTCAATCTGATTTAAATCAAAAGATGAGTCTGGCCATTGGGTCATTTCATTTGGATTAAGTACTACGATCTGAAACTGCTCAACATCGGACAACAACACACTGGATTCAGGTTGATCACGCCCGGTCTGGTTTAAATTCCGGTATTTCAGGCGATAGAGTTTTTGTTCATCTGCCCGGTACTGATATTCAACCCGTTCATCTGGAGAAATCCCCTCTTCCAGAGGATCGGTGACTCCAGTCTTACTAAAGTTAAAACGCCCGTTTTGCAAAACCAGTGCCGGCTGAATATCACCATTAATATTGGCCGTCAAAGGCACCGCCTGCACCGTATCACGCAAGATCTGCTGATGAGTATCTTGTAACTGACTTAAGCGCTGTTCATGCACCGCATTACGGTCTTTGGTTTGTACAATATAATCAAATACTTTCCAGCCTAGAGCAGAGAGTACGGCGAAAATAGCAATAGCAACCAGTAGTTCGACCAGCGTAAATCCCTTAGACTTCATGGCGCTTCATTCATCCGGTGATTAAAGAACATCAAGCTGCTAATTCCATTTTCTGCCTGACCGGTTTCAGTGTTGACCAGACTCACCTGTAATTCAATGCGTTGTACATTAGGACTTACGGTAGGCTCACTGCGCTTATCGATTTGCCAGGTTTCGCCCTGTTGAGTGAGTTGTTTAGATTCTGTACCAGTAAGCCACTGCTGATTGATTTCCATTAGTGCTGCTTCATTCAAGGCAACAAACTGGGCTTGGGTTCTCAAAATGGCATTCGAAGTCGATTGGGTATATTGCATAGCAACTTTAGTCAGGGTCATGGCTGCTGTGGCAAAGATCGCCAGCGCGACCATCACTTCCAGCAAGGTAAATCCTGAGGCACGATTAAGTCGAGTAATCCTCGACCTGAGCGGCATTATCGCGCAAAAAAGTCCGAAAGCTGTGCTTGAGGAGCCGCGATGAGTGAAACGCTGTTTCACCGCTGCGCAAGACGAAGAGCTATACTCGGATTGCGCACGATCAGCATTTGACTTAAATGGCTTGATTACATCAGCTCCGGCACTCTGCTTGAAAACCCTAGCTTTCATGGACTTTACCCAAGTGATCAATTTCAATCGGATTGCCTACTTCACGATCTTCCAGATAGAACTGGATTCTGACCGGTTTAACTTCACCATTGCCTAACCAGATCAGCTTGGGTGCATTGGCTTCAGTAAGATCCCGATTTTGGGCATTATTATAACGCTGCTCTAAAGACTGAATCCGGAAAGAGACCTGCTCCGGTAAACTGCGCAGATTAAACTCCACATAATTTTGCCATTTCTGCTGATTTAAAGTCGATTCTGCCTGATTAGGTGAACGATATTCCACGATCCCGTAGCGAAATGGTGAAACATCAGTGGCAGCCTGAACATCAAGCGCAAGAATACGGGATTGATCATTAGCTTCCCGCAAGATTCTTTGCAAATCCAGTAACAGGACTTCTCGTGCCTGCATTGCCTTGCGCTGATCTACTCCACCAATATTCAATACAACTAGTGATGCCATAATACTCATAATCACAATCACCACCATCACTTCGATTAGAGTGAATCCACGAATGGAGGCGTGATGTGATCTGATCATAGGCAACTCTTAGGCGAACTGCTCGGCAGGATGGACCTGTTTCGGTAAAGCTAAAGCTTGATCAATAAGGGCAACGCGCAAGGTATCGCGTGAACCGAGATAGCGCTGATAAAAACTGGAGTTCAGAATCGCAGCTGCACCATGGGTCATCGACCAAATTGAGGCCAGATAATCACGCACCGACATGCTGCTATTGATTGAAGCCAAATAGCTTTCAGTCATACGGATAATCAAACGTAAGCGCTGTTTGCGCACCTGATAAAGTTCGCTAAACAGGTGCTGAATTCCAACACCTGTTGTAGAAAGACGTTCTTCAATCTGATGAAAAAGGACAGTACGTTCAGGGTGATGCAGATGATGCAACATAAAGAATGCCAGATGTTCAGGAAAAGCCTTATCACTATCCTGGATCATTTCCAGCAACATGCGCTCATTACGGATAATCAGCAATATGTACAATTCATCTTTACTCTGGAAATGCTTATAAAGAGTGCCTTTGGCCAGATCCAGTTCTGCTGCCAGTGCATCCAGGGTCATCCCTGCTTCACCATTTTCTAGCAGTAACTGTTCTGCAACTTGAAAAATCAAGGTTTCTCTTGCTCGAAACTGAGCCTGACGATCCATCTTCACCCTATAACTCTCTTGTACTCTTATCTAACTTTACTTACTTTGAATTCAGAAGATTCTCAAAGTTCTGCTTTGTGATATAAGCCATTTCTTCTAGCGACTTATCATATACATCGCAAAGCGCTTTGGCTACATAAGGAACGTATTTTGGTTCATTAGATTTGCCACGATATGGCATTGGAGCAAGGTAAGGACTATCCGTTTCGATTAAAACCCGATCAAGTGGAACCTGTTTGGCCACGTCACGCAAATCCTGGGCATTTTTAAAAGAAACAATACCGGAGAAAGACACATAATAACCGCAGTCTAAAACAGCTTTAGCGGTTTCCCAGTCTTCGGTAAAACAGTGCAAAATGCCATGGGTAGATTTCTCTGCACGGATAATATCAACAGTATCGTGCTTGGCAGAACGGGTATGCACGACTACAGGTTTTTTCACAATTTGTGAGGCATGGATATGACGGGCAAAACAGTCTTTTTGCTCGTCAATAAAATCGGTACTATGATAATAATCGAGCCCCGTTTCACCCAGCGCCCAGACTTTTTCTGGCTGTGCCAGTTCAACCAGATATTCAGTGGTCGCACGCGCCATCGTCGCCGCATCTTCGCAAGGATGTACACCGACGGTATAACCGACATCAGGATGACGGGCCGCGATTTTAGCCAACTCGATATGATCATCCAGATCCACCGAGATACTCATAAACTTGGATACGCCTGCTTCACGGGCCTGAGCGAGCGCCTGATCCAGATCACCGTTATAAGGTGTTAAATCGAGCAGCGTTAAATGGCAATGAGTATCTACAAACACAATGAGTTCCTACCGAAGGTAAATTAACTACATAGTGTAACTTTTACGTCCATCAGATTTAAGACCCGCAACCAGACGATCTGCTTCATTTTTGAAGAAAACGCCTTTTTCACCGGTGAGCTGAATCCCAAAACCTTGTGGCTTGATGCCATTCTGCTTTTGAGACACCCAGATCACTTTTCCGGTTAATGGAATTTTCTGCGTCTGTTCAGGTAAAGTCGTCAAAACAAAAACTTCTTCACCTAATTTTACTGGCTGCTTGGAAGGAATAAAAAGTCCACCACCTACAACATATGGCATATAACTGGCAAATAACGTTTCAATATCCGGAATATTAGCCTGAATAATACCGCCCATACGTGGTTGCATCTTGTTTTCCCCTTAAGCTAAAGATTCATCAGCTTGATACACAATTCATCGAGCACCAGATTACTTTGTACGTTCTGCTCAAGATATTGTTTGGCTCGCTGAAAATCCTCATAAATTTTAAAAAGTGTTTCCAATGAATATTGTTCGGCCAATACATTAAAGTCCAGATCAATGTTTTTTACGGCCTGATTTAGCTTGACACAAATTAAATCGGACAACAAGTATTCAAACATTTGACCAAATTCACCAAAACTCAGGCTTTTATTCCATTTGGTCGCAATTGCCATTGGCATATTTTTTTGAATGACCAGTTTTTTCCAGTCTTCCATGAATTCCTGACGTAATGGCAACCAGGAACTTTGTGCAACCTCAATCGCTTGCAAAGGCATCTGATTGGATAAATTCATTAATAGCTGCTGCTGGCTCGAACCTGCTTCAGGTAACTGCGCCTCTACATATTCACTGAATTGGACTGATGAAATCCGGTCCAAAGCAAAATGCTGTAAACGGCTGCGAATAGTTGCAGGCAATTTCAGATAATGATCCGCAAGCAGAATAATGACAATATTTTCACCCGGTTCTTCCAGAGTTTTCAGCAAGGCATTAGAAGAGGCAATATTTAATGCTTCAGCGGGTTCAATGACAATGACACGCCAGCCATCGACGGTCTGCTGTACAAAAGGCAGAAGATCACGGATCTTTTCAATTTTAATTTTGGCATTCTGTTTTTTATTGTCTTCATCAGTGCTGATATAGACGTAATTCGGATGGGTATCCGCTTTCAGCCACTGACAACTGCCACACTCACCGCATGGCCCCTTAGGCTGACGGTTCAGGCATAAAACCCAGGCCAGAAACTGCTGGGCAAAGGCTTCTTTACCACAGCCTTTTTTTCCATAGAACAATAAACCATGCCCAAGCTTAGGAAAACGCCCGGTTAGCGTATCCCAAACCTGTTGCTGCCATGGATAAATCTGTGCATTGACATCAAGCGGCATGAAGAATTCTCAAATTAAGCAAAAGAAGATGGATCCATCTGGTTCAAGCGATCCAGATCTTCCTGCGTATCGACACCTGGCGGTAAATTGGCTTCTGCCACAGCAATGGCAATACGGTGACCATTTTCCAGGACACGTAACTGTTCTAAAGATTCCAGTTTTTCCAGCACACCCATTTCCCAGGTTACATATTCCTGTAGCAGTTTCACGCGGTAAGCATATAAACCCAAATGACGATAAGCCTGATCATGCAGTTTCTGTTCAGCCAGCTTGGCACCATCACGGTCATAAGGAATCGTAGCACGACTAAAATACAATGCCTGATTGTGCTTAGACATCACAACCTTAACGATACTGTCACGCTTGAATTCCTCTAAATGATGGATTGACTCACACAGAGTCGACATTGAGCAAGCTGGTTGATCTTCTAAGAGTTGCGCGACCTGTTTAACTAACTGGGCTGGCAATAAAGGTTCATCACCCTGTACATTCACAATAATGTCATCACTCGCCCAGCCCTTGATTCGAGCTACCTCGCTTAGACGATCGGTACCTGATGGATGATCTGCTGAAGTCAGGACCACATCAACGCCTTCAGCACGGCAAACTTCGGCAATACGTTCATCATCTGTTGCCACACACAGGTCATCAAAGCCCTGTACTTTTTTGGCCTGATCCACGACACGCAGAATCATCGGACGACCATGGATTTCCAGCAAAGGTTTACCCGGCAAACGTGAACTGGAGAAGCGTGCAGGAATAACTATATGTTTCATCGTAAATAAACCTTAGGAAATAGAAATACCCTGTTGCTCTAATTGCTGCTGCAATATTGTATAACAGGCAGGTGACAAGACTGCATCGACTGGCACCACCCAGATATCGCGATGATAATCTGGATACTGTTTGAGTAATGCCATAATTTTAACTGCATCTTTTTCAGTAGTAATGATCGGACTATTGTCATCGAATTGCAGATCTTCAATTTCATAATCATGATGATCTGGAAATTCATGACACTGAAATTGCTGCAGCCCCAGATGTTCTAGTGTTTGATAAAAACGCTGTGGAAAACCGATGCCGACTACTGCATAGAAAGCCGCAGTTGGATCAAAGCTTTTGATAACATCCTGATTTAATAAATACGGCTGAGAGGCTGCAAGATGCATATGCAAAGGCGAAACTGGATTTGCTGCATGTTCAATCACGGTACCTTTTTCCAACCGGGTAACGGGTTCACGCAGATAACCTTCTGGTAAAAGTTTCTGGTTGCCCAAGCCTCGGTTATTATCCAGCACAATCCATTCAATCTGACGATTTAAAGCCCAGTGCTGCAAACCGTCATCACAAATAATTAAATCCAGTGCATGCTTTTCTAGCAGAAGCTCAATGCTCTTTTGACGATTTGGCCCTACAGCCATCGGCACACCAGTCGCTTGGACAATTAAGGCTGGTTCATCACCTACCACTTCAGGCAAGGTATTTAAATCTACATAAGCAGGAAAAGGACCTTTACCACCATAACCTCGACTGATTACACCAATCCGTAGGCCTTTTTCAGTGAGGTAATCCACCAGATGAATCAGTAAAGGTGTTTTACCACTCCCACCTACGGTAATATTTCCAATCACCATTACTGGAATAGGTGCGGTATAGCTTTTTTTAATCCCTTTACGGTAAAGCCAGTGGTTACTGACAAAACCCAAGCGGTAAAGCCAGGACAAAGGACGCAGCACAACCAGCCACTTTGCCTGTGTATTCCAAGCATCCTGAATGATCTGTGCCAAAGCCATGACTTAATGTTCCTCGAAATTACGTTGGTGCAGCTGATAATAAGCACCTTGACGTGCAATCAGCTCAGCATGATTACCCTGCTCTATAATACGACCTTGATCCATCACTACAATGCGGTCGGCATTTTCAATTGTTGATAGACGGTGGGCAATCACAATCGTAGTCCGATCTCGCATCGCCTGATCAAAGGCACGCTGAATAAAGTATTCAGATTCATTATCCAGCGCACTGGTCGCTTCATCCAGAATCAGAATCGGTGCATTTTTCAGAATAGCACGGGCGATCGCAATACGCTGACGCTGACCACCTGACAGATTCAGACCTTGAGCACCTAGTGGCGTATCATAACCTTGTGGCAAGGCCATAATGAAATCATGTGCATAGGCAGCTTTTGCCGCTGCAATGATTTCTTCATCACTCGCATTTTCTAGCTGGCCATAAGCAATATTTTCACGAACAGTACGGTTAAACAGCACTACCTGCTGGTTTACCATCGCGATCTGGGTACGTAAAGCAGTCAACTCATAATCAGTAATCGGTTTTTGATCCAGTAAAATTTGCCCGGATGAAGTTTCCTGATAACGTACCAACAGATTCACCAGCGAGGTTTTACCTGCTCCTGAACGCCCAACCAATGCTACAGTCTCGCCCGCTTTCACTTCTAGGTTAAAGTCATAAATCGCATGGTGACCATCACCATAAACCAGATTGACATCTTTAAATTGAATGTTGCCTTTTAAGGCATCATTGAGTTTGCCGGTATTATGCTCTTCAGGCATATCTAGCAATTCAAACACAGAATGTGCGGCCGCCATACCACGCTGAATTTTTTCATTCACATCAGTTAATGTCTTGATTGGTCGCGCCAACATGCCAGCAGCTGTAATATAAGCAACAAATTCACCCGCAGTCGTATCTCCCAAAATTTGTGGGCGCAATGCAATATACATCACGATACTGAGTGAAACTGACATGATCAGCTGTACCACTGGACTGTTCAGCTGCTGTACTGCCACCATTTTCAAGCCACGGCGTAGATTTTCCAAAGAATTCTGTTTAAAGCGTTCCTGCTCATAAATCTGACCACCAAAACCTTTGACAATCAGATTGGCATTTACCGTTTCCTGAACAACATGGTTCACATCACCCATAGTGTCCTGAACCTGTTGTGATAGCTTGCGCATCCGTTTTGAAGCTTTACTGATCACAAAACCAATCACGGGTCCAAAGATCAGAATACACATGGTTAAACGCCAGTTGGTATATAAAAGATATCCCAATAAGGCAATTGTGATCAGACCTTGCTGAATGATCGTTCTAAGTGCTTCAGTTGAGGCTGCGGTGAGCTGCTCAACGTTATACATAATTTTGGCCGTAATATGACCGCTGGTATTGTCCAGAAAATATTGCGCAGGCAAACGCAATATTTTGGCAAAGACTTCCTGACGAATATTAAATACCAGATTACGGGAGATGACCGCCGTATAATACCCACCGAGGAATAGGCCTAGCCCCCGGAAGAACATCAGTACTACCACTAAGAATGGGAAAAGTAAGGTGAAACCCTGGTCTCTGTTTTGTATCGCCTCAATGATATATTCCAGTAATTTGGCTACAGAAACTTCTGTGGCCGCATTAATAGAAAAACCAAGCAGGACAATTAAGGCTGTGCCCCAAAATGGTTTTAAATAGCTTAAAAGGCGAAGATAGACCTTAAAATCGTGCTTCACTAATAACCTCGAGTTGGTACTTTCGTACTGATGTTGACATTAACAAAGCCAAGTTGCCCTGCAACGTCCATGACACGAATAACATCCTGATGTGTCGCTTTTGCATCAGCGGCAATGACAAACATTAAATCACGACGTTCATTCGAAATCTGTTTAATTGCCGTATTTAAATCTGCTGCATCTTTACTGGCAATAGACTGACCATTCACGGCATAGTGGCCATTGGAATCCACAATCACTTCAATTTTCTGATCAAAATTCTTGGGCGGTACACCTTGCGCATCTGGAAGCGTCAGGTTCATTCGGCTCATCTGGTTAAACGTGGTTGAAAGCAGCAGAAAGACCAAAATAAATAGCAGGCAATCAATCATGGGCGTCAGATTGATATGTACATCTTCCACCTGGTTACGTTTAAATTTCATGCCCCTGCTCCTAGCTTGCTTTCTTGATGCGTTCTTCTACATCATCTGAAGCATTTAAATAGAACAGGTTGGCATGAAATAACGTTGCTTGCTGCTCAAGTTCCGCTACATATTCCTGAACCAGACGCTGGAAATAACGATGTGCAAATAAAGCAGGAATAGCAATCAGCATACCCGCTGCTGTCGTGATCAGTGCTTTGGAAATACCCGGCATCATTAATACTGGGTCACTATTAGTACCGACATCAATCATTAAAAATGATTCAATAATTCCAATCACTGTACCGAGCAAACCGAGTAGAGGTGCTACTGCACTCAAAGTACCCAGAAAATTAATATTCTTTTCCAGATAGCCAATTTCCTGTGAAGCTGCCACTTCCATCTGGGCACGAGCATATTGCTCAGACTGGTGACACGCTTCAAAACCAGCAGTAAATACACGACCCAAAGTACTGTTTTTCAAAGCTGAACTTTGTTGCAGCTTTTGCATAGCTTGGTCTGCATTTTGTGCAGGACCCATCAGAAGTGAGTTGGGCAGTACCAGACTCTTTTTTAAACGAATGAAGCGCTCGACCGAGATCGCTAGCATAAATATCGAACACAATACCAGCGGCAGCATCAACCAGCCGCCTGCTTTAACCAATTCCCACATCTGATTTATTCCCCAATAAAAACAAATTTTAAATTAATTATTCATCGCCCAGGATCGAAAGAATCCCGTCCAGCTCTTCTAAAGAATGATAGCTAATGACCAGCTTGCCTTTCCCTTGCTTGTTGTAGTCAATTTTAACATCCGCACTAAAGCGCTCAGACAGGCGCTGAGTCAACTGCTGAATGTCTGGCGCAATCGCTGCTTTTGGTTTTTCTGTTTTCGGTGCATTGTAGTCGCGTACCAACTGTTCGGTTTGGCGTACTGACAGACTCTTTTCAATGACCATCTCAGCAACTTTAAGCTGATCTTTAGCCTTCAAAGTCAGGATGGCACGTGCATGTCCCATATCCAGCAGGCCCTGCTGCATAAAGTCTTTTACTTCTTCAGCCAGAGTTAGCAGACGCAGTAGATTACTTACTGTAGTACGTGCCTTACCGACGGTATCGGCAATTTCCTGATGGCTTAAACCAAACTCGTCATGGAAACGCTGCAAAGCCATCGCCTGATCAATCGGGTTCAGGTCCTGACGCTGAATGTTTTCGATTAAAGCTAATGCAATTGCGACCTGATCATTCAGCTCACGCACAATCGCAGGAACTTCAGTCAGACCTGCTAACTGTGCCGCACGCCAGCGACGCTCACCGGCAATAATCTCGTATGGATAGCGTTCATCATCGACCGGACGGATCACGATTGGCTGCATGATGCCATGCTTCTCAATCGATGCGGCCAGTTCCTGCAGATCCTGCTCATTGATATAACGACGTGGCTGATATTCACCACGTTTCAGCAGATTGACATCAATCTGTTTCAACTGACCATGATCAAGACCTTGTGCTTCGAGTTGTAATTTTTCTTTTTGAATTGATCCCAGCAAGGCATCTAAACCACGACCTTTGGCGAGTCCACGTTTCTTGACGGTCATGCTTTACTTCCTTTTTTCACTTTGCTTTTCTTTAATACTTCAGCTGCCAGATTTAAGTAAGCAACTGCACCCTTTGAACTTTTTTCAAAATAAATAACCGGTAGACCATGTGCCGGCGCTTCAGCTAGACGGATATTACGTGGAATCACGGTTTCATAAAGTTTTTTACCAAAATATTGCTCTAACTCTTCTGAAACATCACGGGTCAAGGCATTTCGAGCATCATACATGGTACGCAATACACCCACGATCTGCAGGTCTGGATTAAGTGCTTGCTGAATGCGGTCAATGGTTTGTGTCAGATCAGCCAGGCCTTCGAGAGCATAATATTCGCATTGCATCGGAATAATCACGCCATCCACTGCTGCCAGTGCATTCACGGTAATCAAGCTTAAGCTTGGTGCACAATCAACAATGATATAGTCGAATGAGGATTCAATTTCCTGCAAAGCTTCACGCAAAATAAATTCACGGCCTTTTTGCTCAGCAATCGCCAGCTCCACACCAGCCAGGTCACGGTTTGCCCCTAAAACCTTGTATCCAACTTCAGCCTTGGTGATCGCAGTTTCAATCGGCACTTCACCCAGCAATACATCAGTCACTGAATACAGCAGGTCATTTTTCTGAATCCCCGACCCCATGGTCGCATTTCCCTGAGAATCCATATCCACAAGCAAAACGCGTTTTTTTAGCACAGCGAGAGATGCCGCCAAATTTACTGCGGTTGTGGTTTTACCGACACCACCTTTCTGGTTGGCAATCGCAATAATTTGTGCCATGTTGACCCCGATCCTTCAAAAATTTTAAATACGTTTTAATAGAAGTAAATGACGTTGTTCGTCCAAGCGCGGAACCTTCAGTTCAATAATCTGACAGCTAAATTCATCTTTTAATGCTGCCACTTCCTCTTCAGGAATCAAACCTTTCATGGAAGCAATAATACTCTGCTCATGCATATACGGTTTAGACGCATTCACAAAATCTGTCAATGAAGCAAATGCACGACTGGTAATCACATCAAACTGACCCAGCTCATTGATACTGTCTTCATTTTCCACACGGGTTTGTACTGCAATGACATTTTTTAATTTTAGGTCTGCAATAAACTGCTTGAGGAAACGAATTTTTTTACCATTTGAATCCAGTAGTACGCAATCACGCTCAGGCTGACATAAAGCAATGATCATGCCCGGCATACCACCACCAGTCCCAATGTCGAGCAAACGACCTGCAGGCAAATCCTTTAGAATGCTTAGACTGTCAAGCAGATGCTTAACTAGCATTTCCTTAGGATCACGGATTGCAGTCAAATTGTATGCTTTATTCCACAGTACCAAAGCATCCTGGTACTTGAGTAATAAATTTAAAGCTTCATCCGACAGCTCTAAACCTAAAGCCTGGCTACCCTGCTTTAGTTCTTGAAAAAACGTGTGCATAAACAATCAACGCTCGAAAAAGTTAAGTGGAAGTATACCGTTTTCTCTATATTGGCACAGTAGGGAGTGCTTAGTGAATATTCACTTAAGCAGACTTCCCTTCTCGGATCATTAAATCCAGCGCATTCAAACGCTCAGGCGTTCCCACATCCACCCAAATACCTGTCAATTTAGAGGCAGCAATCTTATTTTCCAGCATTGCTACTTTTAATAATGGTGCCAAAGGACGCTTTCCAGCCTCTAAGCCTGCAAACATTTTCGGATGAATCACTGATACACCGCTAAAAGTCAGATTTTCACCACTGATCTGCTGATCAAAGGTATAAGCCTTGCCGTCAGCAAGTGTGAAATCACCGTTTGGATGCTGTTCCGGGTTTTGTACCAATACCAGATGTGCCAGATTTTCACCCAGCTCAACATTCAATAAAGGTGCAAAGTCCATAGTCGTCCAGACATCGCCATTGACCAAAATGAAAGGCTCATCACCAAGCAGTGGTAAAGCATTAATAATGCCACCGGCTGTTTCCAGACCTTCACCTTCATGTGACCATAAAATCTTGACACCAAACTGTGAACCATCACCCAACGCCTGAGCCAATTTTTCACCTAACCAAGCCGTATTAATGACAACTTCATTCACGCCCATCGCAGCCAGTTTTTCAATATGCCAGACAATTAGCGGCTTACCACCCACTTCTAGTAAAGGTTTTGGGGTATGCAAAGTTAAAGGACGCATGCGGTTGCCCAAGCCAGCCGCGAGAATCATCGCTTTCATTTAGGCTGCTACCTCGTATGAACCATATTTTGCTTCAAAAGCTGGCATCACTTTTTCATGAATGAACTGCATAAATGGCTGTAATTCAGGATAGTCTTTGGTTTCTTCCAGCAGATACCACATCACACGTGGCAGGTCTTTTAGATAGCCAGATTTACCATCTCGCTCAAACAAGCGGACAAAAATACCTAAAATCTTGATATGGCGCTGAATGGCCATCATATCCGCATCTTTTTTGAACTGTTCGAAATCACGGTCCTGTTTTGCCGCTGCTGGTAACAGGTCATAGAACACTTTAAACCAGCGATACACCCGATCTGCATTCCACTGCACATAGGCATCACGGGTAATCGAAATCAGGTCATAGGTATCAGCACCGATTACTGCATCCTGAAAATCAATCACACCCAGTTCGGTTTCATTTTCGATTTTCATCAGGTTACGGCTATGGAAATCACGATGCACAATGACTTGTGGTTGTGCCAAAGCAGCATTCGCCAGTATCGCAAATGTGCGCTTGATCAGAGCGGACTCTGATTCTGTTGGCTGAATTTTTAGAGCAGGCAGCATCCAGTCAGTCAGCAGCTCCATTTCAGAAATAAGCTTCTCATAAGAATAAGCAGGAAACTGACCTTCTCCAGGAATGGACTGCAGCTGAATCAGCTGTTTAAAACTTTGCTCATAATAGGCATCAACTGTCTGATCATTTAGCAGATTTGATAACAGCACATCACCAAAATCTTCGAGCAGCAAAAAGCCATTTTCCAGGTCTTTGGCCACAATGTGTGGAACACGTACGCCATGGGCATCAAAAAATTCATCAATCGTCACAAAAGGCACACAATCTTCTTTTTCTGGTGGTGCATCCATGAGCATAAATGTTTTATTATTCAGTTTGATTCGTGCATAACGACGAAAACTTGCATCGCCTGCTAAAAAATGTGTTTCAAATTGATCTGAACCGAGTACAGAAGCAATCCAAGATTGTATCAATTGTTCGCGTTGAGTATTCATTTGCAATAAATTCTAGTACAGGCTGAGTTTTTAAAGTGCTAAGTGTAGCTACTTATCAACTTTTTCTCTATGATGCGACAATAATTAATTGCGATAAAAGCATGATTGGTTAATGAGACAAATGAAGCATCACTTTAAAATAAACCCTCTAGCGACTGCGATCTTAACCCTTTTATGTAGTAGCTCGGTCTCAAGCTATGCTGCATCAAATGACTCATCCAATGTAAATGCGGAACAACTCAAACAGCGCATTAATGAGACCTATCCCGGTGAAGCATTCTTCTCACAATATTATGTGGATAAATCTTCACCAGAAGCACAGCAGCGTCAAGGTAAATATCTCAGTTCAGCCTATTGTGAAGGTGCCTGGGTCACTCCTATTGCACCTGATGCACCGACGATTGACCCTGAACAGGCAACTTCAACCATTACTGCAGACTATGGTCATTATAATCCGGCCGGTGATTCCTACTTAGAAGGCAATGTGGTCATTGATCAGGAAGGTCGCCAGATTCGTGCGGAACGCGTGACGATTGATCAGACTCAAACTTATGCTAAGGCAGAAGGTCAAGTCCAATTGGCTCAAGGTGGCTTGATTTCGCAAAGCGATGATATCAATTACAACCTGAAAACCCAGCAAGGTGACTTAAACAACAGTTTCTTCATTGCCGAAGAACAGCATGCGCATGGTCGTGCTGAAAAGATTGCCAAAACCTCTGACGATACGCTTGAACTGGAAAATGCCACCTATTCCACCTGTCCACCTGAACAGAAACCGACCTGGAAAATTCAGGCAGATCAAATCAAGCTGAATCAGGAAACCGGTCGCGGTGAAACCCGTAATACCAAGCTCTATGTGAAAGATGTTCCGGTACTCGCTGTTCCTTATTTTAACTTCCCAATCGATGATCGCCGTACCACTGGGATTCTGACGCCAACTTTCGGATTTACCAATGATGGCGGCCTGGAATTAGGTGTGCCGGTTTATCTCAATTTGGCACCACAATATGATGCGACCATTACGCCACGTTATATTAGTGACCGTGGTGCGATGCTGGATGGCGAGTTTCGTTATCTAACAGAAAACTATGGTGAAGGCCGGATTTGGGGTGGCTACCTGCCATCTGATGAAAGTTATAGCAATAAAGACCGTAAAGACCTGCACTTCCTGCATAACTGGCAAATCAACGATCAGTTCTTAACAAATCTTGAATATAATTACGCATCAGACAAGGACTTTTTTGCCGATCTGGATAATAACCCAGATTCAAAAACAGACCTGAACTTGCGCCGTGCTTGGGAAGTTAATTATAAAAATGGTATCCCCGGCTTAAAAGCTCAATTTAAAGTTGAAGATTTCCAGACGCTTGATCCTGCCGTTCTGGATGAAGACCGCCCTTATGCGCGTTTGCCGCAGCTTTTGGTGAATTATAAGACCGGTAACCCACTGGGTTTACAATACGAATTTAATAACGATACAGCTTATTTCCAGAAAGACATCAGAAATATCGAAAATATTGATACCGGTGATGAAGCCATCTATCAACCAAGTGGTACACGCATCTATAATGATTTCTCGGTACGCTATAATCACTTTACCCCTTGGTCATTCTTCATTCCTCAGGCAACATTACGCAATATCAATACTTTCTATGATCAAGATACTATTGATCGTATTAATAATAATCAAACCAGCTCATCAAGTGAAAATCATTCTATCGTAGTGCCACAATTTACGCTGGACACCGGTTTAATTTTTGAAAAAGATGGTCGCTATTTACAGACCTTGACGCCTCGCCTGTTTTACGCTTATTCACCGTATGAAAATCAGCGCAATCAGCCAAACTTCGACTCTGTCGTAGCCTCAATTAATTATGACCAATTATTTAGTGCACGCCGCTTCTATGGTAATGACCGCTTAGAAGACAATAACTTCGCTTCTTTAGGTCTTAGTTACAGTTTATTTAATGAAGAAGGTTTAGAGCGATTACGCGCCAGTGTGGGACAAAGTTTCTTCTTTGAAGATCGCCGTGTCACATTAGATCGTGAAGCAGATGAATTTGACCGTGAAAGCCATACTGGACCAGTTATTCAGCTTAAAAGTCAGTTAAACAAAAACGTGCATGTCAACCTGAATTCTAGCTGGATGTCGAATGGCTCCAATGCCCAGCGTGATGTACAGGTTTATTATACGGGCGATCAGGGCAATCTGTATAACGTAGGCTATTTCTATCGTAAAGATATTCCAAACCGCCAGGAAAGTTATGATCAGGTGGTTGGCTCATTTATCCAGCCCATTGCCAATAACTGGCGTCTGGTCGGCCATGCGCAATTTGACCTGGATAATAGTGTCGCACGTGAATATTTACTTGGCGTAAACTATGAGTCATGCTGTTGGGGAGTATCTGTCTATGGCCGCTCATACTACAATGACCTAGACGATATCAATGACCCAGATGTGAAAGCGAAACGTGCAGTAATGGCTGAAGTAACGCTTAAAGGTCTTGGCGGGTTGAGCAACAAGCTAACCTCATTACTAGAAAATCGTATTCTAGGTTTTAACAATATCAATCAAACTTGGACAGAACGTTAATGAAGACAAAACAGTTAAAACAAATTTTTAAAGCGACCGCACTTGCGCTATGTCTTTCTTCAGCGATGACGACTTTTGCTGTTGCCCAACCTAAAGATGAAGTTGTAGCTGTTGTCGACAATAGCGCTATTCTGCGTAGTGATCTGGCACAAAGCGTTGCTGAAATTTCTCACCAATTGCAAAAGCAAAACAAGCCTGTTCCCCCGCAACCTTATCTTGAACAACAAGCACTTGAACAGTTAATTGTACGTCAGGCTCAACTGGAACAGGTCAAACGCTACAATATCCGCCCAGATGAAAAATCTTTAAATGAAGCAGTGCTTAAAGTAGCACGTGATTCAGGCTCCCCTAGCTTAGAAGCTTTTCAGCAAAAACTGGATGCTATCGCGCCGAATACGTATGCCTCTTTACGTAACCGTATTGCTGAGGATTTAGCACTTAGCCGTTTACGCCAGCAAGCCGTAAATTCACGTATTCAAATCAGTGATCAGGATGTGAAAAACTTCCTGAATACACCGCAAGGTCAAGCTTTGTTAGGCAGCCAGGTACATGTTCTGCATTTACGTATAACTGGAGAAAATGCACAGCAGGTTGCAGCACAAGTAAGAAATGATTTAAGCAGCAGTAATGATATTCAGGCGATCAGCAAAAAATATTCAACTGGCGATATTAAAGTAGATGCGTCTGATATGGGCGTGCGAAATTTATCAGAAATCCCAGGCGAACTCGCTGCACGTGTTTCTACTTTGCAAGCGGGTCAAACATCTGAACTGATTCCTGCGGCAGATGGCGTGCATGTCCTGAAACTTTTAGAGCGTAAAGGTGGTGAGCAGAAAGCATTGGTTCCTCAGTACCAGACCCGTCATATTCTGATTCAAACATCAGAAGTGGTTAGCCCAGAAAATGCTAAACAGATGATTGATAGCTTATATACGCGTCTTAAGCAAGGTGAAGATTTTGCAGTATTGGCGTCTACTTTCTCTAATGACACAGGTTCAGCGCGTGATGGCGGAAGTTTAGGCTGGGTCAGCCCAGGTGTCATGGTACCTGAATTTGAACAGCGTATGAAAAGTACGCCAGTGGGTCAGATTAGTGAACCGTTCCAGTCACAATTTGGCTGGCATATCCTGCAAGTGACCGATACACGTCAGCAAGATATGACTCAGGAATATCAGGAACGTATGGCACGCCAGATCCTGGGTGAACGCCAGTTTGATGCTGAGCTAGATAGCTGGTTACGTGAAACCCGTAGCAATGCCTATGTAGAAATCAAAGATCCTCAGCTAGATCCTAAACGCGCTCGTTAATTTAAGAAAAGAAAGCCAGCATAATGCTGGTTTTTTAATGGCTCAATTCTTTAAGCAATAAAAAAGCCTCTTATTAAGAGGCTTTTTTATTTCAGATCCGATTAACGATTGTTTTCGTCGTCAGAAGAATCTTCAAATTTTGAATCGTTATCAAAACCAGCGCCTTGACCACCGAAACCAGCGCCTTGACCACCAAAGCCAGCACCTTGACCACCGAAGCCACCTTGACCGCCGAAGCCACCTTGACTACCGAAGCCACCTTGACCGCCGAAGCCTTGACCACCGAAGCCAGCGCCTTGACCGCCGAAGCCACCTTGACCACCGAAGCCACCAGCAGCGCCTTGACCACCGAAGCCACCCGCGCCACCTTGACCACCGAAGCCCGCACCTTGTGAACCAGCAGGAGCACCAGCTGGACGAGGGTTACGTGCAGGTACTACTGTAGAAATCGCGTGTTTGTAAACCATTTGGCTTACTGTATTTTTTAATAATACAACGTATTGGTCAAAAGACTCGATGTGACCTTGTAATTTGATACCGTTTACCAGGAAGATAGAAACTGGAATACGTTCCTTACGGAGAGAATTCAAGAATGGATCTTGTAAAGTTTGACCTTTAGACATGTTATAACTCCAAAAATTTAAAAATCAGCGCAAAAAACTATCTCTATTTTTCAATTAAAAATTATAAAAAAGATAGTACTCAAATTTTGCTTTATCCGTGACAGTTTCGCAAGTCTTCTTGGGCCTGCTCGAGCGTAAAATATGTTGTAAATTTATGCTTTTCTTGCAAAGATCTCAACCAGGTATATTGACGTTTGGCAAGTTGTCGTGTCGCAAATAAAGCCTTATCCTCCATTTCCCGTTGTTTTTCATGACTTAGGTCACCTTTTTTTAAGAATTCTATGGCTTGGCGGTAACCTACTGAACGCATTGAGGGTAAATTTTCGTCAAAATCGTATTTTCCCATTAATCCTTTAACTTCATTTAAAAATCCGTTTTTCCACATAATTTCAAGACGTTTTTCAATACGTTTGTGCAATTCTAACCGATCGGGCATTAAGGCATAATTATGGAAATTGTAACGATATGGTAAATTTTTTGGTTGTTCTGCTTGTAGTTTTGTAATCGGCTCACCTGTTAGCTTAAAAACCTCTAATGCACGGATAATTCTCTGTTTATCACTGACTTTAAATTTCTGGCCTGCTAAGGGATCTACCTGACATAATTCAGCATACACCGCTTCCCACCCTTCACGAGCGGCTTTCTCTTCGATCTGGGCACGTACTGCGTAATCTGCACTTGGCAAATTGTCAGATAAGCCTTCAAGTAAGGCCTTAAAATACAGCATGGTGCCACCCACCAAAATTGGTGTTTTACCACGCGCATGAATATCATCAATCAGACGGCAAGCATCTTCGACAAAGTTTGCTGCAGAATAGACTTCGAGCGGGCTAATAATATCAATCAGATGATGCGGATAGCGCTCTAATTCCTCTTTAGAAGGTTTCGCTGTACCAATGTCCATTTCCCGATAAACTAGCGCAGAATCGACAGAAATCAGCTCAAAATGACCTTGCTCGTATAGTTCACATGCCAAAGCAGTTTTACCGCTTGCAGTTGGTCCCATTAAATTGATGACCGGCAGTTGATTGGACATGTAAGGCTACTCTCCTCGAGCGAAAAGTTTATCAAGTTGAGACAATGGAAATGCTCGCCAGGTTGGACGACCATGATTACATTGGCTCGCAAATTCAGTTTGTTCCATCTGGCGCAGCAAAGCGTTCATTTCTGACAGACTCAACATGCGATGCGCACGTACCGCACCATGACAGGCCATGCCCGCAAGAATCTGATCCCGTTTCTGCATTAACCCTTGCCCCTGATCATTCGGATCCAGATCATTCAGTAATTCAGGGATCAAGGCATCAAAATCAGCTTTATGCAAAATGGCCGGTACACCCCGTACAATGACCTGTTCATCACCATACTGGTCAATTTCCAGACCTAAACGAGCAAGTTGATCTTTAAGCTCGTCAACACGCATGGCTTGCATACGACTAATGCTCACCACTTTAGGAATCAGCAATTGCTGGGATATCCAGAATTCCGGTTTATCCCAAGCCATTTTCATCTGTTGCAGCAGAATACGCTCATGCGCCGCATGCATATCTACGATGATTAAGCCTTCGGTATTTTGCGCTAGTATATAAATACCATGCAGCTGGGCGATCGCAATCCCCAAAGGATGCTCATCCACTTTACTGTGTAAATGTGACTGCAATGCATCCGATGCTGAAGTATTGGTTTCCGGTTCAGTTTCTCTTAAAGGCGCGAGATAACTTTTCAAGGCATTATTCAGCTGCTGTGAACCCGAATATGACTTATTATAATCCTGCGCATAATGCACAGTTTGTGGACCTGATGACTCGAAATCCGTTAACACATCAGAAGCTTCTTCTTCATGCTGACGATACGGAGATGTGACTGGAATAACCGGTTGAGTGGCTACGGACTGATGCAGGCTAAACTGCTCTTGATAGCGCGGCTGAGGTGTTATCGCAACAGCTTCAGACTCAGGTTTCATCGCCTCAGCCAGATCAGCGCTCGCAGTCTGGAATTGTGCTAGGGTTTCCTTGGCATAATGTCGTACAAATTCATGTACTTCACGCTGGTTCAGAAAACGAATTTCATGTTTGGTTGGATGCACATTGACATCGATGCTTTCTGGATCGATTTCCAGAAACAGTAAATAAGCGGCATGCTGATGGCCATGCAGGATACCATCATAAGCCATACGCAAAGCGTGCGAAATAGTCTTATCTTTAACGATCCGGCCATTCACATAGACATACTGCAAATCGGCTTGAGCCCGTGCATCCGAAGGATGTCCGAGCCAGCCTGATAAACGCATATTGATACTGTCTGCATCAATCCAGTAAGCATTTTCAGTAAACTGACGGCCAAGTAATTGTTGCACACGTTGAAAACGCAAAGCTCCACTATCTGCAACCGGCAAATTCAGCTTGATCGTTTGGTTATGTTCCAATACAAAGCGAATATCAAAATGCGTTAAAGCCATACGGCGAACAATTTCTTCGATATGTCCAAATTCAGTGCCGGGCTTTTTCAGGAATTTGCGCCGCGCCGGGACATTGAAGAATAAATCCTGCACCCGGATCTGAGTTCCTTTGGATGCTGCGACCGGTTGAATATCCTGATGATCAAAAGCCGTACCGTTCACTTCGACCTGATAGCCAATGCCATCTTCATTCTGGCTACTGGTTAAAGTCAGGCGTGACACTGCAGCAATCGAGGCCAACGCCTCACCACGAAAGCCCAAACTGGTAATCGCATGCAGCTCTTCAGCCGTTTGAATCTTACTGGTCGCGTGACGCATCACGGCTAGTGGCAAATCCTCATAATGAATGCCTCGGCCATTATCAATGATTTCAATCAGCGTACTGCCGCCCTGTTCCACCCGGATGATCAGCTCGGTCGCACCTGCATCAATCGAGTTTTCCAGCAACTCCTTGACCACAGATGCAGGACGTTCAATCACCTCACCTGCGGCAATCTGGTTCGCCAGCGCAGGATCAAGTGCACGGATACGGCGTATGCTTAAATCATCAACCATTTGGGAATTCACGCTCCAAAGCTTGCTGTAATGCCAGATTAGAAGAAATCAGACTTGCAGTACGGGTCAGCTCATCTTCTGATTTTAAAATTTCAATAATTAAATCGGCTTGCGGGATTTCATCACCCCCCTTAGAAGGCCATTCAAATAGAAATAGCGCATTGGGAGTTTCTAAATAATCCCGGATTCCCATCAATTCAAGTTCATAAGGGTCATTGAGACGATATAAATCAAAATGAAAGATATCCTGACCATTCACCTGATACGGTTCCACCAGCGTATAAGTCGGACTTTTTACTGAGCCTTTATGACCGAGTTGTTGTAAGTAATAACGCGTCAGCGTGGTTTTCCCCGCACCCAAGTCACCAATCAGATATATAACGCCCGAAGAAAAATTATTTGCCAGAACTTTGGCCAGATTTTGGGTGTCATCTTCATGTTTTAAAGTGAAATTAAATGAATAGGGCATATTACTCACGACATGATGAAAAAGAATAATTATGATAGCATCGCAACGCTTTAAAAGCCTATTCACCTCTGTGAGAAACTGTATTTTTTCACAGCATCCGTTCCAAACAAGAGATAGATCCACGTTGTGATGACTTCGACTGTTGAATTTAGCCCACCCATGCTGAATGGGGTTACGGCAAGTAAAGTATTCCTGCAAGCGACAGCTGATTCACCCAAGACAGTCTATGCCTATCTGTGCGCGCAATTTCCCCATATTGAGTCGAGCGAATGGCAATCCCGTTTCGATAATGGTCTGGTTTATGATGCTCAGGGCAAAGCCTTAACCATCGAAAGTTCTTTTCAAGCGAATACTCATTGTTTTTATTATCGTTTTTTGGCACACGAAGTGCATGTTCCTTTTCAGCATCATATTCTGTTTGAAAATGAGCATCTGCTGGTGGTGGATAAACCGCATTTTCTAACCATGAGTCCTACTGGACAATATGTACAGGAAACCTTGCTGGTACGCCTAAAACAGCAAACTGGAAATGAACATCTTACTCCGATTCATCGATTGGATCGTGAAACGGCAGGTGTGGTGCTGATTTCAAAATGTGTGCAATCGCGTGGCGTTTATCAGCAAATGTTTGCGACTCGGCAGGTACAGAAAACCTATCATGCGATTGCGGCTTATCGTGATGATTTAAGTTTTCCGCTCATCACAAAGTTGAAAATGGAGAAAGGCCAGCCCTTTTATACCATGCAGGTGGTAGAAGGAGAACCTAATAGCGAAACCGAAATTCAATTGCTGCAACATGATCAGCAATGGGGCAAATATGAGCTAAAACCACATACAGGAAAGCAGCATCAGTTAAGGGTACACTTAAGTCATTTGGGGATTCCGATCCAGAATGATCCTTTTTATCCGCAGGTTTCCCATAAGGCGGATGATGATTTTTCTGCACCGTTACAGCTACTGGCCAAACACATTCAGTTTACGGATCCAGTTACCCAAAAGCAGATGCAATTTAGCTCTAAACTTGAATTGACACTGTAAATCTCTTGTCATTACAGATTATTTTCTAAAAACGGCAACTTGAGGATTGAAATCCCGAAGTTATCGATTAGAATAAGGCGAAAAGTTAAGTAATTTAAAGCTTTGAAAATATTATGAGAAAAACTGAAGTTTATCAAATTCGCCTGGATTCCCAAGAAAAGAAACAGGCATTTGCAGTATTTAAACAATTGGGGATTACGCCGGCTCAGGCAGTTCGTCTTTTTTTTAAACAGGTGGTTCTAACCAAATCAATCCCCTTCTCGATTGAAAATCAGAATATCAACCTGGAACAGTTGATCAAGTTACGCAAGCAGAAACAGAGTGAACTAAAGTCAGAACAAACTTCAAGTCCAAGTACTACAGCGATTCCAGCAGATCATCAGGAAATGAATCTGGATGATGATCATTTTGATTTATTTGAAGAACTGAATGCTATTTTAGGTGAAAGCGACAAAATTTAACATTGTTGCATTTACGAACAATTCTTAAGTTTCTCTCCTTTCAAACTTCGCTATGCTTGATGTTAATGATAAATAATAAAATTAACATGGAGTAAGCCGATGATCGTGCGACGTGCCCAGTCAGAAGATCTACCTAACCTGGCCGTTTTATTTGATGAGTACCGTCAATTTTATGGTACTTCTTCCAATCTGGATTTATCTTACGAATTTTTGAAACAGCGTTTTGAAGATGGTCAAACTGTCATTTTTATCAACACCAAGGATGATATTTTTACCGGATTTATTCTGCTGTATTTAAGATTTTCCTCAGTCGCATGTTCTACCTATTATGTGCTGGACGATGTCTATATTAGCCCGCCTTATCGCCGGCATGGTGCAGCCAAGCAACTGATTGATACTGCTATTTTATTTGCCCGACATGAAAATGCGCTTCGAATCAGCCTGGAAACGCAAAAAACCAATTATCAGTCACATAAACTTTATGAGTCACTTGGATTTATTCAGGACAATGAATTCGTGACTTTCCATTGTTTCCTGAAATAGATCCCAGACTTTATTCGGTACGGAATTTTGCCTGTGCCAGTTGTTCTGCGTCCAGATAGGTCCATTCCCCTATTGCCAGTTCATTCAAGGCCAACGCACCAATCTGGGCACGATGCAGCTGTTCCACTTTATTGCCAACAGCTGCCAGCATACGTTTCACCTGATGATAAACCCCTTGATGAATCGTCATTTGCAGACGATTGTCATCCAGACGAACAATATCTGTAGCAGCAAAGGTGCCTTTTTCATTTCTCAATTCCACACCCTGTTCAAGCTGTTGAATCTGTTCATCTGTCACGGGATCGGCAGTAGTCATCTGATAAACTTTCGCCACATGTTTTTTGGGATGCGTCAATGCTTGTAGAAACTGACCATCATCGGTCAGCAATAACAGTCCAGTTGTATCTTGATCGAGACGACCTACACATTGAATTCCACGGTTTAACAAGGTGTCATCAAACAGATCAAATACACTGAAATGATGGGTAGCCTGATGTGAACACTCATAATCTTGAGGCTTATTGAGCGCAATATATACTTTTTCCCGATAGCGATATTCATGACCATAGACGCTAAAGGTCAGATCTTGCAGATTCAGCTTATGCTTGGGGTTATCGATGAGTTCGCCCTGAATCGAAACAGCACCATTTTTAATCAGTTGCTGACAATGTTTTCGTGAGCCGAAACCTTGTGATTGCAACATTTTTTCCAATAGCATCTGTCTGAACCTGTTTATACGAACGATAGGCGCATTCTATACTGAAAACTAGCCAGATTCATTTCTTGTAGAGCATTCTCCCTTTAAATGGCTAAAAAGCCTATAATCCTGTGACTTTTCATTTTTTTATCTCCTCATGTCCCAACTTGATTTGAATCTGCTTGTTCTTCTAGTTCTACTGGCTTGCGGTATTTTTAGTCATAATACTGCTGTGACTATTGCTGCGGCCGTGTTGATCGTATTAAAAATCACGCCTCTCAATGAACTCTTACCTTATGTACAGCAACATGGCCTAAATATCGGGATCATTATTTTAACCATTGGCGTATTGGCTCCGATTGCTAGCGGGAAAATTCCCGGTGAAAGTATTCTTAAATCTTTCCTAAGCTGGAAATCTTTACTAGCAATTGCAATCGGTCTATTTGTTGCCTGGCTTGGTGGACGTGGGGTGAAACTGATGTCGAGTCAGCCTGATGTCGTTGCAGGTCTATTAATTGGTACAGTCGCAGGTGTCGCGGTACTTCGTGGTGTCCCTGTCGGGCCATTAATTGCAGCCGGGATTTTATCGTTATTGATTGGAACGCAATAAGCCTTTAACCATGATTGTGCAATATTCTTAAAAATTAATATTCTAAAATTATGAACTGCAAAGTATTAAATCACATGATCAGCGACATGGATGTCGCTCGTTGGATTGAGGTACAGGATGTACCTTCAATCCAACAAAAGATTTTTGTTACTTTTGATCTTTCAAAAGTAAAAGCTCACGTTAAATACTAAAATTTAAAAACCCAAATTTTATTCCACAAACAGCAAAGCCAAACGCACCTGATCATAACCCATACGCGGACTGGTCAGTTCCACGATCGGACGTAATTTAATACTGCCATCATCATTAAAATGATCTGAGTTTTGACGTTTGGTTAGACGTTTATAAATCTTGCGGACTTGCTCAACGACTTCTTCACCCGGATGAGCCACTGAGATATCCAGCCCTTGCTCCTTATGCAAACGCCCCAGATGGTTAATGATAGTGGCAGGTGTCAAGCCACGTTCAGTTGCAATATCGGAAATCTCATAACCTTCTTCAAACAATTCACGGGTTTCATCCAAGGTTGCAGTCGCGTAGTTTTGCTTACCACCATTTTTGGCAATTTTCTTCTCATTGCGCTGGATCTCGACTTCGTTCAAAGTGCCACCACAATGACGGATAAAGGCCTTATGCTGTACAGTCAAATCTACATTTTCAAAATTCGCTTCTGCTTCATCTGACAGTTCCTGAAAACGGCGATCAGCCTTAATGGCAAGACCATCCAGTTCCAGAGCCTGTTCATTAAAGCCTTTCAAGCGTAGACCATTTAAACTTTTTAAACGCGAAAGTGCTACATAACCTTGACCTTTTTCAAAAGTATGGCTTAGATCAATTTCAGCAGCTTCTAGTGTCATGCCTTGAGACTTATGAATGGTAATCGCCCAAGCCAGACGTAGTGGAATCTGCTGGAAACTGGCAATGGTTTTGCCTGCTTCATTATCCACTGACCAGGTTTCAGGTTCTACAATCAGGGTAGTTCCGTCTGTCAGTTTGACCTTTGGCAAAACGCCATGCTCATCATCATCTTCAAAGCCGATCACTTCACCCAGACTGCCGTTGATATAGCCCATATCAAAGTTATTTTTCACGAACATGACCTTGGCATGTTTTTTCAGGGTTAAGGCTTCGGGTGCACGGACTGAAGACTTTAAGGTTTCTATCAGTTTTTCATTGCCATCACATTGCGCATCAAACTGGCGTGGATCCTGATCAATTTCATTCAGATGCTTAAAGTTAATGCTGTCTACATCCATATTGTGGGTATAGAGACGTGTATAGTTATCGCCAATATTCTGCTGACGTGTGGCCTGTAGTGCTGAACGATGTTCAGGTGAAATGGCCTGCGCACGAATGGCATTCAGAATATCATTCAGGTAGTCATTACCCTGACGATGCTGCTCGGTCAGATAACAAACCCGAAACTTGGCTTCAACCCAGGCATCCGACATAAAGCAGAATTTATCGCGGTTACGTTCATCATTTTTTCCAACGGGCGGCAACTGGAAAAAGTCCCCTGCGACAATGACCTGAATCCCACCGAAAGCTTCATCACTTTCCTTGAAATATTTCAGTACCTGATTGACCAGATTGAGCTGCTTGGCATGCAGCATAGAAATTTCATCAATGATCAGGACTTGAGCATTTTCCAAGTGTTCTTTCAGGTATTTGCGCTCTTTCATCCGCTTCAGGTCTTCTTCAGACAAAAAGTCTTTGATCCCAATTCCTGCCCAGGTATGTATGGTCATGCCATTCATATGCGTTGCTGCAATACCAGTCGATGCAGTAATCGCGACCGACACCTTACGGGCTTTCAGATAATTGATATATTGATTGAGCGTATAAGTTTTCCCTGCACCCGCAGAACCGGTTAAAAAGACATTTTCCCCTGCTTTTAAGAGCTTAAGTGCAGTTTCCTGTTTCATAAAAGAGATACCGTAAAAGAACGGCTATAGCCTAACGATTTTTGCCGGAAAAGTTAAGCTTCACGGATAGAAAAGCACTGAATCCGGTCAAGCCTGCAGGTTTAACCAGTTAATAAAATGCTGGGCAATATTGATATATTCAACTTCCGCTTTTTGATTATTTGGATACTCAAGCTGGTCAAAGATGACTTGGTCATTCTGCAACTGACAGCCTAAAATCAGAGGTAATTTGATTGCAGGATGTGACATGCGAAAAGCCACATATTCACCTTCGACTATACGCTGTGCATAACTTGCAGCCAGACAGTTCCGGAATATTCTGGCCTCTTCAATAATCCGCTCTAGTGTTTTCAACTCCTCAAAACGCCAATTAAAATACAGTAGAAAATGTGCCTGTGTCAGCGGCCTCCAGCTGGCTAAAGCAAAGTCTTTTTTGAGCTTGGCAATAATTTCCTGCTTCTGAATCTGCTCATGCCAGGCAACTGCCTGCATAAATAAACTGGTCCAGCTTAAATTCTTAGGCACTTCTGTTTGAGTAGAAAAATACTCCGGCAGATAATCGCGGATATAACCGTCAAAACAGGATTCCCGCACATGCCGGGCGTGTAAATAAAAACGCTTCCTGAACTCTACAAATGGAATCTGGTTACGTTGTAGCACGTTATAAAAATTACGGTCTTGCTGAGTTTGAGGCCGAATATAAGCCAACACATCCTCAGGCAAATCACAGGTAATCTTATACAGATGCTGCATATAAGCTTGCATCACTCGGCTTAAGTTGGCATAGACCCTTTTAGTTATCTGATCATCCATTGCCACTACATCCCGCAATAATCCGATCCATTCATCCAGATATAAAATCGATGGACTAATCGCAATACGATGATCCTCAATAGCCTGACGCGTCCCTTTGAGAACAACTGTTCGATTCAGCTCATGCTCAAACCAGCAATGCTGAAGAGCATATTGATGAACATCATCAATAAACAGACGTGCTGCGATATATTGAAAATATTGCAAGGTAGCTAAAACAATCTGCGGATGAACATGATGCGTATCGATAAAGCTTAAAGCTGTTGCCGCCACCCGCACACTGCTATGTTGAATATTGCTGCTCAGCCAATCCAAAATTTCCGCAGGCTGTTTAAATAACCAGTTCACTACCCGATGACAGTCAAATAAAGGAAGTTTGGCGACTTTTTTCTGCCATAAATAAGGATTATTTTCCAGAAAATTGCGTTTGGATAGCAGATCACTCCGATGCCAGCTATCACGATTCATCAGCCGTACAAAGCCCAGTAGATGACTTTGCTCTTCGGCATGCCGATACAGCAAACGGATATCGTCAATATGGTCATTCAGCTCATGCAAATTGAACCGGTTTTCAAAGGATAAGGAGATAATCCGGAAAGTCGCTGGGTGCAGAAACTCGGGCGCACTGAAACAGAATGCATCCAGACTGTCCATCACTGACTGAATCGATAGAAACTCATCTGACTGCAAATGTTGCAAGGAAAAGATTTGCTGTAGCTGTTTTAAGACATGCGCAGGAATCTCATGCCCACTTTGAAGACAATTACTGATACAAGGCTGAGTATAAACTTCAGCCTTAATCATAAAGGAGTCGATGATTTCAGCCTGCACAGGCGACATCTGCTTTAAGCAATTAGCAACTCGTTCAGGCGCATTAACCCATATATAGACTTGATCAATAATAAGTTGACGGAGCTGTTTGGCTTTATCACGTAAAAACAGGGAATGCTGGGGCTTTAAATCGCCAGTCAGAAAGTAAATATCCTGAAAAAAAAACTCTTCCAAAGCCTCTGCTTTAGCCAACCTGGAATCAATCTGCATTTCTGCTAAGGCATGGGGACTTTCCAGATTTAAATCTTGAGGTGTATATAGCTGTATATTTAATAAGCCATTAAGCAGATCAATTCGATGCTCATCCTGATGAATCCTGAACAAATTCTGGGCATTCACATGACCAATAAGCGCCATTTGATCCAGATACAGCTGATTTAACTCAGGAAAAATACTGAGGCATTGTTCAGCGAGCTGTCTGAATGGCAGTAACAAACCCTCCTGTTCCATATTTCCCCCTTCGTTTTAACCCTATTGAGTTACAGACCTACTGAATTTCAATCCTTTAAAATCGCTTTTTCCTTTCTATTACAGAAATTGAAGCATGGTGATTTTTTAGACGATTCGATCTCAATGTAAAGCAAAGCAGGAATGATGAAAAGACCTAGACTTCATCTTGCCGACGTCTGTCAGCCAACAGTTCTAGCCCCTGATAGATCTTGTGTTGTAAATACTCACGAAAATCAATCAGATCATTCTCGTGCTGCACATGATGAATTGGCTGCCGCGGCATAAACTGAAAATAAAAAGGCAAGCGTTTGGGAAACAGATTTTTAGGTAAGGAAGGAATCACGTCACCATGACGTAATAATTTATTGAGTTGGGGAATTTTTAATAATTTTTGAAAATACTTATGTTGAATGATCTTATTGGCATCAAATCCAATCTCATAGATTTCATCACCGCCGAGTGCAGCAAAAGGGACTATATCGTATTGAAACTCTTGAGCCAGCTTAAGGAAGCCATAACGCTCTTTCCAAATCAGCTGATACTGCTCACCTTCCCGTTTCAGCACTTCACGGCCACCCCCCGGAAAGACCAGAATCGAGTAGCCTTGCTGCATGGCCGAGCGGACATAGTCCTGTATGCCATCAATAGCACCAAATTTCTTCACTGCTTCACGCCATAGCGGCACATAAAAATGGCTATGATCAGCAATACTGACCACAGCCACTTGATGTTGGTTGTACAGGTAATCAATCAACATTGGCGCATCAAAGATGCCATACATAGAATGATTACCGACATACATTGCAGGTCGACTGGCATCAATATTTTCAGCCCCTAAAAAAGTAGGCGTGAAATACAGTTTGGATAAGGCACTTAAGCGCCTGATCCATGCTGCGTCATGCTTGACCTGCAAAATATACTCCCGGCTTACGCCACGCGTTTTTGTACCAGGATTGAACCCACTGAATAGCCTGCACCAAATGAACACAGTACGCCATATTCGCCGTCTTCAACTTCATTTGCAGTACGATGTAAGGCAATGATGACACCTGCTGAAGAAGTATTGGCAAACTCATTCAGAATGATGGGTACCAGACCTGGTTTGGCATTTTCTTTACCCACTACCAGTTTTAGAATCAGTTCATTCATGCTGGCATTGGCTTGGTGCAACCAGAAGCGTTTTACATCTGTAGGTGCAATATGATTTTTCTCAAGTTGAGCAGTAATCATTTTTGCAACCAGTGGACACACTTCTTTAAATACTTTACGACCATCCTGACGGAAACGTTTGTCGTCGATATCCGCATTTTCAGACGTATTCAGGAAGCCGAAGTTATTACGGATATTGTTTGAGAACTGGGTAAATAATGATGTATCCAGAATCTCGAAACCGGTTTTAGTTTCAGTATCTTCAATGATCGATGCAGTTGCGACATCACCAAAAATAAAGTGACAGTCACGTGAACGGAAATCGGTATGTGCAGAGGTAATTTCGACATTTACCAGCAATACACGACGTGCACCTGCTTTGATGGCATCGGCAGCCTGTTTTAAACCAAAAGTTGCTGCTGAACATGCGACGTTCATGTCATACGCATAACCTTGAATACCCAGAGCAGTCTGGATTTCAATCGCAACCGCAGGATAAGCACGTTGCAGATTTGAACATGACAGGATCACAACATCGATATCTTCAGCAGTGACACCAGCATTTTCCATCGCCTGTTTTGCTGCGATCACGCCCCATTCTGCCTGAAGGGAAATTTCATCATCTGAACGTTCACGTAGATTTGGACGTAAACGTTTTGGATCGAGGATGCCAGTTTTTTCTGACACATAACGGCGTTGTACGCCTGACGCTTTTTCAATAAATTCTGCGCTAGAACCACGACGCGCATCTAATTCGCCTGCAGCGATTTTATCTGCATTTTCGTGATTATACAGTTCCACATAAGCATTTAAACTTTCAACTAACTCTTCATTGGTAATGACATCTTCCGGATGGAACAAGCCAGTACCCGTAATACGGATGCCCATGTAAAACTCCTTCTCAAAATGACCTATATCTTAACTGATTCCAAGACGTTCCCATACTTTTTGCAGGCGAGTTGGAGAAATGGGTGTTTTCGTTTTCATCGGTTGAGAAAACAATGAGATCCTTAACTCCTCAACCATAAAATACAATTCTTTAAGGCGAGCGTCATTTTTAAACTTAAATAATTTTTCCATCCACGGATCAATTTGGTCAATGGCGGAATCATCCCTCTGTAGGTTATTTGGCAAGCGCTCTAAACGCAAGATCAGGGCTTTCAAATAACGTGGAAATTCTGACCATACGTCGGAAGGTTTCCGATAAACGAAGTCAGAAAGACTCATCAAATCAAGCTGATCCTCAATATCATCAATATTTTTTCCAAATATAGATGGGTCTAAAACCAGTAATTTACGACGAATTTCCTGCCACTGGATATAAATATCCGTGATTTCTTTCAGTGCAGTCTGGCCATGAGTCAGGAAAGATTTTTTTACATCCTCTACCAACTTTTGGAACTCTTGCATATTGACAGGCAGCTCATTAATTGACAGGTGGAGTGTGGCATAAACTAACATTTGCTCCAGTTGGGCCTTATCGCCAAGCGGTGAATATGCCAGTGCCAGCGGTTTGGAAATCTGTTTTTTCAGCTGACGCACCAGATCTCCGAGCTGCATATGCACCAGCCGAATGATCCCTTCACGATGCTGTTTGACGGCTTCAGCCTGATCATTAAAGGTCTGAATCACGACACCAGATTCATCTTTCTGTTCCAGTGCAGCAAAGTCTTTGGTAGGAACCAGTGCCTGATATTGCTTAACGACTACACCCGTCACTTTCTGCGATGCTTCAAAGACAAAGTTTTCCGGGAAGGTTTTAAATTCACCTTTTAACTGTTTCACCGGGCTATGAGTTTCAGTACGGCAACGGGCTTTTAGCTCGGCCAGATCACGGCCTTGTTCAATCACGTGACCTTTTTCATCTATCACCTTGATCAAAGGCAAGAGATATTGCTCAACCCGATCCAGACTAAAATCTTTTTCTGTAATCTGCTCGCCACGCAACTGGAAAGCCAGAAAACTGAAAATATGCTCACGTAAATTTACCGCATCAATACGGGCTGCTAGCTTTTTCGCAGTATCTGGAATCGGCACCAGACTACGGCGTTTATCTTTAGGCAAAGTCTTTAATAAAGCTTCGATCAGTTCCAGACGCCAGCCTGGAACCCCCCATGACCAGATATTTTCATCGACCTGCGGCAAAGCCTGCAGCGGGATTTTAACCGTTGCACCATCTTCATCATGACTTGGGTCAAAACGGTAACTGGTCGCCAGACGCAATTCACCATTACGTAAATAATCCGGAAACTGTTGTGTGGTTGGACGATCATTCAGCCACAGCGCATCATCATCAATAAACAGATAACGTGGATCATGTGGCTCTACCGTGGCACGCCAGTCTTCAAAACTACGGCGACTCGCCACTTCTGGCGGCACTTTGGAGGCATAAAACTGGTAAATGGTTTCTTCATCCACGACCAAGTCACGACGGCGTAGCTTGTCTTCTACCCGTTCCACTTCTTCCAGTTTCAGCAAATTATGCTTCAGGAATGGGGGATTAATACCGAGATTTCCAGTGGTCAGTGCATCACGCAGGAAGATTTCATGCGCAGCAGGCTGATCCACTTTCTCATAATTGACCGGACGCTTCGGCTCGATGATCAGGCCGAATAACGAAATCTGATCATAGGCATTGACTACACCCGCTTTTTTCGACCAGTGCGGCTCAAAATAGTGATGTTTCAGCAAGTCACGCGCAGCTAGCAGAATCCATTCCGGCTCAATTTTCGCTAGAGTCCGTAAATACACCTGCGAGGTTTCAACCATTTCAAAAGCCATCACCCATGGGGTATTGGTTTTGTGCAGCGTTGATGCCGGGAAAATTCGTGCTTTCTGCTGACGAACTGCCATAAACACATTACGTTCATCAGTCTTGTTGGCAATAAAAGACAGTAAGCCAGTCAATAAAGCGCGATGCAGATTTTCATAACTGGCTTTCTTTTCATTAAAGGACAGTTTTAAGCCTTTAGCCAGATCCACCAGCTGCTCATGAGTTTTCTTCCATTCACGCAGACGTAACCAGCTCAGGAAATGATTCCGTGCAAAAGTACGACGTTTGTTTTCGCTCATACTTTCACAGTTATTATGCAGGGTATCCCAGAGCTTGATATAAAACAGGAAATCTGAATCTGCTTCACGGAACAAGGCATGTTTCTGATCAGCCTGCATCTGCTTATCCGCAGGACGTTCACGTGGGTCTTGTACTGCCAGCGCCGCGACAATCACCAAAGCTTCATTCAGTGCACCAAAATGGGCACCGCCAAGAATCATTCGCGCCAGACGTGGATCAATTGGCATTTTTGCCATTTGCTGACCGATCTTGGTTAATCCCCCTTGTGTTCCCCCTTTATTAAAGGGGGAAGAAGTTCCCGACTGCTTTTCGTCGGCAACTTTAGGGAGATTTTTCTCTGTCATTGCCCCAAGCTCAATCAAGAGCTTGCGACCATCATTGACCAGGCGGTGATCTGGTGGCTCAATGAAATCAAAATCTTCCAGTGAACCTAGGCCCAGACTTTGCATCTGTAAAATAACGGATGCCAGATTGGTCCGTTTAATCTCAGGTTCGGTAAATTCAGGACGACTTAAAAAGTCCTCTTCACTGTACAGACGAACACAGACGCCTGGCGCAATACGGCCACAACGGCCTTTACGCTGATTGGCAGCAGCTTGAGAAACCGCTTCGATCGGTAAACGCTGCACCCGTGAACGATAGTTATAACGGGAAATACGGGCAAAACCGCTATCAATCACATAACGAATATTCGGAACAGTTAATGCTGTTTCTGCTACGTTGGTGGCGATAATAATCCGTCGACCGCCGCCCGATGGATTAAAGATTTTTTGCTGTTCAGCCAGTGCCAGACGCGCATACAAAGGAAGTACTTCAGTATGGCGTGGACCATGCTTGATCAAGGTTTCCTGCAGTTCACGAATTTCCTGTTCGGTACTGGCAAAAATCAGGATATCAGCATGTTCCGGATGACCTTTTTCCTGTGCATCCTGAAAACATTCTTCTACTGCTGCAACCACTGCGCGTGGCAGATTTTCTTCAAAATCATCAAATTCGTCGTCATCACTGCCGACAATGCTCATTTCAGAAATTGGACGATAACGCACTTCTACCGGATAGCTACGTCCTTCCACTTCATAGATCGGCGCACCATTGAAGTAGTTACTAAAACGGTTTACGTCCAGCGTTGCCGAGGTAATGATCACTTTTAAATCTTTACGACGCGGCAACAGCTGCTTGAGATAACCCATGATGAAATCGATATTCAGCGAGCGTTCATGGGCTTCATCAATAATGATGGTGTCGTATTTGGTCAGGAACCGGTCATTGGCCAACTCTGCCAATAAAATACCATCCGTCATCAAACGGACGATCGAATCCTGTGAGCCCTGTTCATTAAAACGGACTTTAAAGGAAATTGATTCACCCAGTTTCTCGCCAACTTCTTCTGCAATACGCTGTGAGACGCTACGCGCAGCTAGACGACGTGGCTGGGTATGGCCAATCAGACCAGTCAGGCCTCGACCTGCCAGCATGGCGATTTGTGGTAATTGCGTAGTTTTACCGGAACCGGTTTCACCAGCCACAATAATGACCTGATGTTGCTGGATCGCTTCAATCAGCTTGTCTGCATACTGGGTAACAGGCAGATCCTGATTCAGCTTGATATTGGGAATGCGTTCGATACGCTGCATGACTTTGGCATGCGATTTTTCAAATAATTCTTGATATTGCTTTTGGTTGGCATCTTTACCTTTTTGGAGTCGATTTAAACGATGACGGTCACGCGCCATAACGAGCTGATCTACATTTAAAGGACTCTGCACTGAGAAAACACCTGATATAAAAAAAGACAATAGGCAGCTATTTTACGCTGTATTGCCCCTAAGCGAAAGAACGGCCATTTTGAATATTTTTATAATTTTTTAATTTTTGCCCTTGAATTTTACTGCTTGCGGCATCATGTCTGAAGAGGCATTAAATCGGGGTGAGTCTTGTCATGATGTATTCACCATTCTACGGTTGAATCATTTATATCAAGAGCAATGCTGTTTGTGCTGATGGTGTTTTATTTTTAGCTTAATTCGGTTTTTCCGATGTATGTTATGTAAAAATACTGTTTCAGCAAGAAAAATAATTTCTGTACCCTATCGGAAATTAAATACAAACCTCAATCATGGAGACAATGATGAGCTTAATTAATACTGAAGTTAAACCGTTCAAAACAACTGCGTTCCAAAATGGTAAATTCATCGAAGTAACAGAAGCTGACCTTAAAGGTAAATGGTCTGTAGTATTCTTCTACCCAGCTGACTTCACTTTCGTTTGCCCAACTGAACTTGGCGACCTTGCTGACAACTACGAAGAATTCAAAAAATTAGGCGTTGAAATCTACTCAGTTTCTACTGACACTCACTTCACTCACAAAGCTTGGCACGATTCTTCTGAAGAAATCAAAAAAATCCAATACGTAATGGTTGGCGATCCTACTTGGACTCTTGCTAAAAACTTCGACGTACTAATCGAAGCTGACGGCCTTGCTGACCGTGGTACTTTCGTGATCGATCCAGAAGGTAAAATCCAAATCGTTGAAATCAACGCTGGCGGTATCGGTCGTGATGCTCAAGAACTTCTTCGTAAAGTTAAAGCAGCTCAATACGTACACGCTCACCCAGGCGAAGTTTGCCCAGCTAAATGGAAAGAAGGCGACGCAACTCTTGCTCCTTCAATCGACCTAGTTGGTAAAATCTAATCTGCATTAGATTGAACTGATTCAAAAAAACCACGCTTTTAGCGTGGTTTTTTATTTGAACGTTTATTTGATTGCTCTATTGGCCAAACGTTTTATTTTCCCTTTTCTTGTATCTAAAGCCATCCTATTAAATCTTTATTTTTCACTTTAAAGATCATATAAAAATCAGGCATGCATATTGCATCCTCTTCATAACAATCCCCTACTTATGCTTACAATTCAGTTATACATCTTCAATGTCAGTTGGCATAAGTTCAAGACATAAGATAATAATATTCAGTGGAGGAAAACGTATGCAAAAACTGCTAACCGTGATCTCATGGGCTTATAGTCCTTCTAGCCGCCACCTGAAAATCATTTATAGCAATGGCGATATAGAACTCTACCATCCTGTTCCCGAATTTGTTTATGACAACCTGTTAAGACGACAAGATAAAATGGCCTTTGTACAGAAATATCTTGAATACAACTTACATTTCGACCGGGTTTGCCTGTTTTAATTTAACTAATTTCTGCTTAACGATAAGTCACCATGAGTAAGCCAGCTCCAATCGGCAACGTACTCATGATAAAACCTGAATCCTGCTGGATGAGCTGAATAAATTCTTCTACTTCCGCAGCATGTGAAATCACATTATCCACCAGTAATACTCCACCTTTTGGCTTGAGTAATCGGGCCAAATGGGTCCAATAATCCACATAAGCATCACGTTCCGCATCTAACAATATAAAATCAAATACGTCCTGCTCAGCGTGTAGATAATGCAATGCATCTGTCACTTTAAAACCAATCAAATCCTTTAAGCCTAGCTGACTTGCATACTGCTTGGCTTGATTAACTCTTTCTGCATCTATTTCTAATGTTGTAATCGTCGCTTGAGTCTGCCAAGCAGCTTCGGCCAGCCATAAAGTGGAATAACCCGTAGAAGTCCCGATTTCCAGAATACGTTTGGATTGCTGGACACGAATGAGTAATGATAAAAATCGGCCTGATTCAGGCTCAATATTTCGATAACGTTGCAGACGTTCAGTTTGTTGAAGATCATGCGCATGAAAGGTCTTATACAGTTCCTGCATAAAACTTTCAAAATGTTGTAATTGATTCATTGCTCTTCTCTGAGGTGATCTAAATAATTTTTTTATGGATTGATTAAAGTGCCTGAACCAATTTAAAGCGTTCTACTTCACGATCATCACTGGTACTAATACTTTCCGTAAACATGGATAGCGGTCGAACCCAAATCGAATAGTCACCATAAAGGCATTGATAAACCACCAGCTTTTCCTCCGTTTCACTATGCGTTGCCACATGCAGAACCTGATAAAGCTTGCCCTTATAATGTTGATAAATACCGCGTTGTAATTCCATCGTTCAACTCTCAAATGCAGAATTCCAATCTTAACTGAAAAAGACCAATCACACTTTAAACTACTTGAAAATTCATGCTAAGCACTCATATATAAGCTTGAAATTAATCATGAATTTTTCAATACATTTGCAAAACCGATCAAATTCATAAAAACAAACTGTTTTATCTATTTATCGATTTAGCTTAGTATCTACTTATCGAATGAATTCTTACTCCTTTGGAGACGTTAGCAATGTTAGATCAAAATACTTTAGCTCAATTAAAAACACTACTTGAACGTTTGGAAGGCCCGATTGAATTAGTGGCAACTCTGGATGGCTCTGACAAATCAGCCAAAATCAAAGAACTGGTTGAGGAAATCGCCCAGCTTTCTGATCTAGTGACTGCCCGTTTTGACGGTACCAACAAACGTGCACCAAGCTTTGGTGTGGCAAAAGCCGGTGAACAGCCTCGTGTGTTCTTTGCAGGCTTGCCGATGGGTCATGAGTTTACTTCCCTGATTCTGGCATTGTTACAAACTTCAGGCTATGCACCAAAAGTCTCTGCCGAAGTTCTGGAATCAATTAAAGGTTTGGGGATCAAATCTGACTTTGATGTATTCGTATCACTCAGCTGTCATAACTGTCCGGATGTCGTTCAGGCATTGAACCTGATTGCCATCTATAACCCGGGTACAACAGCAACCATGATCGATGGTGCTTTCTTTCAGGACGAAGTGGAAGAACGCAAAATCATGGCCGTACCAATGGTCTTCCAGGACAATGAACATATCGGTCAGGGTCGTATGACACTGGAAGAAATCATTGCCAAATTGGATACCAATGCCGCAGCCAAAGACGTGGAAAAACTCAATGCCAAAGACGCATTTGATGTGTTGGTGATTGGTGGTGGACCTGCAGGGAATACTGCAGCGATCTATGCAGCACGTAAAGGCATCAAAACTGGCATCGTGGCTGAACGTATGGGCGGTCAGGTGATGGATACCATGGACATCGAAAACTATACGTCAGTGCAAAAAACTCAAGGTCCGAAATTTGCTGCGGAGATGGAAGCACACGTTCGTGAATACGGTGTTGATATCATGAACCTGCAACGCGTGTCTGACATCAAAGGTGCAGATCGCACAGCCAATGGTCTGGTAGAAGTGACTTTAGAGAATGGTGCCAAACTTGAATCTAAAACAGTCATTCTGTCTACCGGTGCACGCTGGAGAGAGATGAATGTTCCAGGTGAACAGGAATACAAAACTCGTGGTGTAGCGTATTGCCCACACTGTGATGGTCCACTGTTCA